>NZ_JBEXNN010000008.1:0-297026 GCF_040611115.1 Streptomyces sp. NPDC003038 | reverse complement strand
CGGGCTGCCGGTGCAGGCCGTGGCGCAGTACGGGCATGGTGTTGGTCAGAGGACACAGGCCCAGGTCGCAGTCGAGGGCGCCGTCGAGGTCGGGCTTTTCGCATGCGGCGGCGGCGCCGAAGCCTCGAACGGGTGCGGAGGCCGAGGCGGGCGGCTGCCCCGGGGCGGCGGCGGAACCGCGGGCGGACCCGGGTGGCTACGCCGGGGCGGCGGCGGTGCGGTGGCGGCCCGCCGCGGCGGCGGCCAGGCGGCCCAGGGCCTCGTCACGGCCGCACGCGTGGGCGCCCAGCGCGGTGTGCCGGGCCACGATCCCCCGCTCCGCCCGCATCAGCCGCCAGCCCCTGCGCAGCAGGAACGGCACGGACTTGCGGCCCTCCCGCAGGTCCCGCGCCAGCCGTCGGCGGAAGGTCGTCGAGGGCCGGCCCCGCAGGCATATCGCGTCGGCCAGCAGTCCCAGCTCCTGGCAGCGCGCCGCGATGTCGGCGGCGAAGATCCCCTCCGCGATGAACAGCGGCGTCCGCGGGCCCCGTGAGATGTCCAGGGTCTCGGTGCCGGTCCGCGAGGACGTGGAGATGTCGTACACCGGCACCTCCGTCCGCCCGGCCGCGCACAGTTCGGCGATCGCGGCGACCGCCGCCCGCGCGTCCCAGGACCGTGGTGAGTCCCAGTCGATGTCGGAGCTGCCGGCGACCAGCGGGAGGGTGGGGTCGTCACCCTCCTTGTAGAAGTCGTCGAGGCGCAGCACGGGGAGCCCGGAGCGGGCGGCCAGCGAGGATTTTCCGGAGCCCGACGGACCGGTCAGCAGCACGACGCGGGTCGGAGAAGGAGAGGAACAGCTCACGGGACACCAGTTTGACATCCTCCCCCTCAGAAAGACAAAGGGGGATTCCTGGCTCACGCAGCCTGACGGACCGGCAGTCCGTCAGGTCTTCCACGATCAACGCCAGCCGGGTTGAGACCAGCCCGGACGAGCATCACGCGAGCGGAGTTCTTGTCTCTGGGTGAGACGGCTCCGCACGCGGTGCATGTGTAGGTACGTTCCGACAGCGGCAGTGCGTGCTTGGCTCTCGCTCCGCAGCGTCCGCAGTCCATGGTGGTGTGCGCCGGGTGCACCAGATGCACCGTGCGCTGGTACTTGCGAGCTATGTTGATCAGCTCATGCTTGGTGGTGGAAATCGCCGCGTCGGCGGCCTTGCGGGCCATGGTGGACTGGGCGAGGAACTTCGGCCGGAAGTCCTCCACAGCGAGCTGGTCGAATGCTGTCACGACGCGCTTGGCCCACTTGCGGGCGGTGTCCTGGCGCTGCCGGGCGATCCTCTTGTGGGCCTTCGCGGCCTGCCGCTTCGCCGTGCGGTAGCCCTTCGAGGCAGCCTGCCCCTTTTGGGGTTTCCGACGGGCCATCATCCGCTGATAACCGGCCAGCTTCCCGGCTGCCTTCCTCCCGTGCTCGGCGTGCGGGAGATCGTGGGCGTCGCTGGTCGTGGTCGCGGTCTCCTTCACACCCCAGTCGATACCGACCACTGCCCCGGTCGCGGGAAGCGGGCGGCTCTCGGCAGGGACGACGAAGGAGGCGTACCAGTGGCCGAGACTGTCGCGGTAGACACGTACGCTCGACGGGTCCGCGGGCAGCTCACGCGACCACACCACCGTCAGCGATATACCGCCGGCCAGGTACAAACGGCCGTCCTTCACCCGGAAATTACGACGTGTGTAGTTCAGCGTGGGATCAGCCGAATCCTTCTTCTTGAACCTCGGCATCCCCGCCCGCTGCCGCATCGGCAACCGCGCTTTGATGTCCTTCAACGCCTTGGCACGGGACTTGGCGAAGTCCCGGATGATCTGCTGCTGGGGCACGCTGCGTCCGGCGCGCAGCCACTCCTGCTTGCCACGCCAGCCGGTCAGCATCCTGTCCAGCCGCGCTGGCCCACACTTCTCCCCGGCCTGGTGCGCCGCCCGGGACTCGGCAACGCACTGGTTCCACACCCAGCGACACCGATCCCACTCAGTCAGCAAAGCCGATAACGCAGCGCCTGACACGCGCAGCCGGAAGGTGAACCGGGCGTACCCGGTTTCATCGGCTTCGGCTGGTGCCGTCATGACGCGAACATAGCGCCGGGATTCATCCCCCTTGCGCTGGTTGCCCAAGGATCTCCACGAACGAGTGACCCAACGCTTCACCGCCGAGAAAGGACCTCCGTTACCCCGCGCAGGCGATCCTCCGGATGGCTGGTTGGTATCCAGGATCACATGTCAACTACGCTGCGTGCGCACGCGACTACGACCACAGGCGGGATCCTCATGGCACGTCACGCAGCCCCCTCCAAGCCGAACCGGCTCCGCGCCGCAGGCCTGAGCGTCTCGATGGCCGGTGCGGCCCTGGCCATGGCCGCCGGCGGCGCGCAGGCCGGCGAACTCTCGGTCCCGGCGGCCCTGTCCGGGGTCACCGATCCCCTCGCGAACCTCAAGGTGAACCCGCTGGCCAACACCGGCGTGGACCCGCTGGACAACGGCGTCGCCACCAAGGTCGCGGACTTCCCCTCGCTCGGCACGGGCATGGTCACCGGCAGCCTGACCCGCGGCTCCTCGATCGGCGAGCTGCCCACCGCCACGGCGTCCTCGCTCCTGGGCCCGTTGCTCCCCGGCGGCGCGAAGTAGGCGGGAGCGGTACCGGACCGGGGCGGGTACGGAAAGGCCCCGGCAGCGCGGGGGACGCTGCCGGGGCCGGTTCCGTGGGGATCCTCTAGTACGAGGAGCCGCCCGCGCCCAGCGAACCCGTCGGGTGCCAGACCGTCTTGGTCTCCAGGAACGCCGTCATGCGCGACGTGCCCGGGTCCGCGAGCCAGTCGTCCACAGGCTGGGGACGCAGCACGCGCTTGAGGTTGTCGGCCGCGGCGATCTCCAGCTCCTTGGCCAGGGCCGCGTCGGCTCCGGCCAGGTCGATCGCGTTGACGTCCTGGTGGGACGCCAGGTGCGGGCCCATCTCGGCGGCCTTGCCGGACAGGATGTTGACCACGCCGCCGGGGAGGTCGGAGGTGGCGAGCACCTCGCCCAGGGAGAGGGCCGGCAGCGGGGCCTTCTCGCTCGCGATGACGACGGCGGTGTTGCCCGTCGCGATCACCGGGGCGACCACGGAGATCAGGCCGAGGAAGGACGACGCCTGCGGGGCGACGACCGTGACCACACCGGTGGGTTCGGGGGTGGAGAGGTTGAAGAACGGGCCCGCGACCGGGTTGGCTCCGCCCACGATCTGGCCGATCTTGTCGGTCCAGCCCGCGTACCAGACCCAGCGGTCGATGGCCGCGTCCACGACCGCCGCCGCCTTGGACTTGGACAGGCCCTCGGCCTCGCCGACCTCGCGGACGAACTGGTCCCTGCGGCCCTCCAGCATCTCGGCGATGCGGTAGAGGATCTGGCCGCGGTTGTACGCGGTCGCGCCGGACCAGCCGCCGAAGGCCTTGCGGGCGGCGACGACCGCGTCACGCGCGTCCTTGCGGGAGGACAGCGGGGCGTTGGCCAGCCACTTGCCCTTGCCCGCCGCGCCAGCGTCTGATGTTTTCGCCGTCACCTCGTACACCCGGCCGCTCTCGGATCGTGGGAACTTCCCGCCGATGTACAGCTTGTACGTCTTGAAGACGCTGAGACGCTGCTGTTCGGACTTGTCAGACATCGAGGTACGCCTCCAGGCCGTGGCGGCCGCCCTCGCGGCCGAAGCCCGACTCCTTGTAGCCGCCGAAGGGCGAGGTCGGGTCGAACTTGTTGAACGTGTTGGCCCAGACCACACCCGCACGGAGCTTGTTCGCCACCGCGAGGATGCGCGAGCCCTTCTCCGTCCAGATGCCGGCGGAGAGGCCGTACTGGGTGTTGTTGGCCTTGGCGACGGCCTCGTCGGGCGTACGGAAGGTCAGCACGGACAGGACCGGGCCGAAGATCTCGTCACGGGCGACGGTGTGCGCCTGGGTGACGTTCGTGAAGAGCGTCGGGGCGAACCAGTAGCCCGCGGACGGCAGCTCGCAGGCCGGGGACCAGCGCTCGGCGCCCTCGGCCTCGCCGGTCTCGGCGAGCGCCGTGATCCGGGCGAGCTGCTCGGCGGAGTTGATCGCGCCGATGTCGGTGTTCTTGTCGAGCGGGTCGCCCAGGCGCAGCGTGGACAGGCGGCGCTTGAGGGAATCGAGCAGCTCGTCGTGGATGGACTCCTGGACGAGGAGGCGCGAGCCGGCGCAGCAGACCTGGCCCTGGTTGAAGAAGATGCCGGTGACGATGCCTTCGACGGCCTGATCGATGGGGGCGTCGTCGAAGACGATGTTGGCGCCCTTGCCGCCCAGTTCCAGGGTGACCTTCTTGTCGGTACCGGCGACGGTACGGGCGATCTGCTTGCCCACCGCCGTCGATCCGGTGAAGGCGACCTTGTCGACGCCCGGGTGCCCGACGAGGGCCGCGCCCGCGTCCCCGTAACCGGTGAGGATGTTGACGACGCCCTTGGGCAGGCCGGCCTGACGGCAGATGTCCGCGAAGAAGAGCGCGGAGAGCGGCGTGGTCTCGGCCGGCTTCAGGACGACGGTGTTGCCGGTGGCGAGCGCCGGGGCGATCTTCCACGCGAGCATCAGCAGCGGGAAGTTCCACGGGATGACCTGGCCGGCGACGCCGAGCGGGCGGGGGCCGGCCCCGTACCCGGCGTGGTCGAGCTTGTCGGCCCAGCCCGCGTAGTAGAAGAAGTGCGCGGCGACTAGCGGGAGGTCCGCGTCGCGGGTCTCCTTGATCGGCTTGCCGTTGTCCAGGGTCTCCAGGACGGCCAGCTCGCGGCTGCGCTCCTGGATGATCCGGGCGATGCGGAAGAGGTACTTGGCGCGCTCGGAACCGGGCAGCGCGGACCACTTCTCGAAGGCCTTGCGGGCGGCCTTCACGGCGCGGTCGACGTCGGCGGCGCCCGCCCGGGCGACCTCGGCGAGGACCTCTTCGCTGCTGGGGCTGACGGTCTTGAAGACCTTGCCGTCGGCGGCGTCGGTGAACTCGCCGTCGATGAAGAGCCCGTAGGAGGGGGCGATGTCGACGACCGAGCGGGACTCGGGAGCCGGTGCGTATTCGAATACAGATGCCATGGTGATCAGTCCACCGTCACGTAGTCGGGACCGGAGTAACGGCCGGTGCTCAGCTTCTGGCGCTGCATCAGCAGGTCGTTGAGCAGGCTGGAGGCGCCGAAGCGGAACCAGTGGTTGCTCAGCCAGTCCTCGCCCACGGTCTCGTTGACCAGGACCAGGAACTTGATGGCGTCCTTGGTGGTGCGGATGCCGCCGGCCGGCTTCACGCCGATCTGGATTCCAGTCTGCGCGCGGAAGTCGCGTACGGCTTCGAGCATGAGCAGGGTGTTGGCCGGGGTGGCGTTGACCCCCACCTTGCCGGTCGACGTCTTGATGAAGTCGGCGCCCGCGAGCATGCCGATCCACGAGGCGCGGCGGATGTTGTCGTAGGTCGACAGCTCGCCGGTCTCGAAGATGACCTTGAGGCGGGCCGCGGTGCCGTCGGGGCGGACGCAGGCCTCCTTGACGGCCTTGATCAGCTCGTACGTGTCGAGGTAGCGGCCGGCGAGGAAGGCGCCACGGTCGATGACCATGTCGATCTCGTCGGCGCCGGCGGCGACGGCGTCCGCCGTGTCCGCGAGCTTGACGGGCAGGGCGGCGCGGCCGGCGGGGAACGCGGTGGCGACGGAGGCCACCTTGACGTCGGCGCCGTTCAGGGCCGCCTTGGCGGTGGCCACCATGTCGGGGTACACGCACACGGCGGCCGTCATCGGCGACGTGCGGTCGGTCGGATCGGGGTGGACGGCCTTGGCGGAGAGCGCCCGGACCTTGCCCGGGGTGTCCGCGCCTTCCAGCGTCGTCAGGTCGATCATCGAGATGGCAAGGTCGATGGCGTACGCCTTGGCCGTCGTCTTGATCGAGCGGGTGCCGAGGGAGGCCGCGCGGGCTTCCAGGCCGACGGCGTCGACGCCGGGCAGCCCGTGCAGGAAGCGGCGCAGCGCACTGTCGGACGTCGTCACGTCAGCGAATGCGGTGAGGGTGGTGGGCATGGTCACCACATGAGCATATCTACGCGCGTAGCGACCTGTCACCCCCCTCCTGGGATTCCGCTGCGGAATCGACACCTCCGCATGCTGGGCCGTCCGCGCGCCGGGCCGCTGGTACTCCGGCCGCTTGGGCCGGGGCCACCGCCCTCGCTGTACGCGGATCCGCGGGCCCGGGGCCGCACCCCAGCCGCGGCGCCGACCACGGACCGCGCCGGCCGACGGCACCCTCTCGTACGCCGGTCCCGTCCACCGGGACGACGTGGGGCAGAATCGACCGCATGAGCAGCCAGCAGCCCACCGATGAGCCCGTCTACGACGACCGGGTCTACCGCTCCTCCATGGCCGTCGTCACCGGAGTACTGCTGCTCGCGCTGATCGTGTGGCTCTGCGGGGACGCCGTGGTGCGCGGCTCGGGGAGCACCCCGTGGATCGCGCTCGCCGTCGCGCTGTTCGCGCTGCCGCTGACCGTGGCGTTCACGGTCCGCCCGGCCGTCTTCGCCAATGACGACCGGATGCGCGTACGGAACCCGTTCCGCGTGATCGAGCTGCCCTGGGCAGCCGTGGACGCGGTGCGCGCCGGGTACTCGGCGGAGGTCCTCGCCGAGGGGTCGAAGTACCAGCTCTGGGCCGTCCCCGTGTCGCTGCGCGAACGCAAGAAGGCGAGCCGCAAGCAGATCAGCCGCCGCGGCGGGCTCACCGGCCGGGGGCTGGCCGCGCCCGGGGCGCCGGCCGCCGAGCCGGCCGGGCCGCGGCGGGCCGGCGCGGACCGGGTGGTGGACGAGCTGCGGGAACTGGCCGAGCGCGGCGCCTCGCGGACCGGCGCCCAGGGAAGCGTGAGCGTGCACTGGTCGTACGAGATCATCGCGCCCGCCGCGGCCGGTGCGGTGCTCCTGATCGTGCTCCTCGCCACCCGCTGACCGTCCCCCGGCCGGGCTGCGGGCGTGCTGCGGGCGTGCTCCGCACCACACCCCCTCCGGGGCGGAACCGTGGCTGCCGGATGGTGCGTCTTCGCCGCTGTGCAGCGTCATGAGGCAGGCGGCAGCGCCGCCACCGCCATCCGATTCCGGGCCCGGCTCCTGGCCGGGGCCCTGCTGGCCGCTCATCTCCTCGTCGTCGGCTGGCTGACCCTGCGGCCCCTGGACATCCCCTGGGCAGCGGCCGCCAACCTGACGCCGCTGGAGGGGATCAGAGCGGACCTCGCCTACGGGCCGCTGGAGGCCGCCCGGCGGATCGGGGAGGGTCTGGCACTGCTCGCCCCGCTCGGGGTGCTGCTGCCGCTGGTGAGCGGGCGGCTCGCGCCGTCACCGCTGGCGGCCTGGTCGTCGCTGGCCCGGACCGCCGCCGCGGGCGTGCTGCTGTCGCTGAGCATCGAAATGCTCCAGACCGCCGTCCCGGGCCGTGTGGTCGATGTGGACTCGCTCCTGCTGAACACCGCCGGAATGGTGCTCGCGCACGTGGCCGTCGTACCGGCCCTGCGGGCCCGCCTGCGGCGTTCGCTCGCGGTTTCTCAGGGGCCCACCCCGAGAATTACCAGGGTCGGGCTCGGCCCCTGGACCGAGGTTCTTTCGGCGGTTCCGCGGGAGTATTGAGGCATCGCTCGCGGTGCTGGTTCGCCGAGTAGCGACCCGAAATCCAGCCCGAAACAAGGAGAATCCCATGAGCGCCCTTGTCCGCCCCCGTGACGGTCGTTGGATCGGCGGCGTCTGCGCCGGACTGGCGCGGCGTTTCGGAATGTCCGCCGGCACGATGCGCACCATATTCGTCGTCTCGTGCCTGCTGCCCGGTCCGCAGTTCCTGGTCTACCTGGCGTTGTGGCTGCTGCTGCCGAACGAGAAGTCCGCTTCGACCGCCTGGTGATCGCCGGATGACCGAGTGATCTCCGAGTGGTGACCGAGTGACGTCCGAGTGACGTCCGAGTGATCAGCGGGCCTGCCGGACCTTTTCCAGCTGCTTGTCCGCCACCTCCTGCGGCACCCGCGCCTTCTGCCCGGCCGCCGCGACATTGAGCGCCATCAGCCGTACGACGGTGGCGCCCTCGCGCACGACGACCAGGTGAACCTGCGCCGAGACGCCCTGGGCGGACGCGGTCGTGGTCCAGCTGACGCTCTCGTCGCCGGCGCTCTTGTACGAGGCGGGCCGCACGTCGCGGTAGCTGCCGGTCTGCTTCTCGACCGTGGCGGTGAATCCCGTACCGCAGGCGGGCACGGCGGCCTTGAGACGGTTGATCAGCGCCTTGGCGTCGCTCTCGGTGTAGGAGCTGACGGAGGCCGAGACGGCCAGTCCGACCTGCTTCTGGGAGCCGATGCCCCGGTTGACGGTCTCGCGGGCCGCCGGATCCGGCTTGTCACCCATGATGTCGGCCAGCGGCTGGCAGGCTTTGCGGTCGGCCTGCGGCTGGCCGTCCGGGGCGTTCGGGTTCTTGCCCTGGGCGGAGATCTGGTAGCCGGCCAGGTCGCCCTGTTCCAGCGCGGACCGCTCCAGCCGGGTCCCGCCGGCCTTCGGCGCGGCGGAGGCGGCCGGGGCGCCGGGCGCGCCTGGGGCGTGCCCCGCCGCCGACCCCTTGGGGTCCGGGGTCCTGCCTGCCGCGGGGGTGTCCGTACCGCCGCATCCCACTGTCGTGAGGAGCAGGGCGGGGAGGAGCGCGACCATCGTCGCTCGTGCCTTCATGCGCATGACCGAGACCTCATACCCCGTGCGTCGGCGGGCAGTTGGTGGTGATCGTGGCACACGGCGCGACGTGGCGCACACCTGGTCGAAGCGGTGTGCGCCACGCGTGCACGCGTACGAACCGCGTACGGATCGCGGCAGGGATCAAGCGGTACGGATCAAGCGCCGAGGCCGCTGGTCGGCAGACCGCCGAGCAGGCCGGTCACCGGGCCGAGGGCCGCGGCCGGGTCGCTCGCCTGGGTCTCGCCCTCCGCGGCGCCCACGCTCTGCTGGCTGGTAAGCGACTGCGTCGCACCGGTGACGGTGCTCAGCGCGTCGGTGACACCGATCGCGGGAACGGCGGCCGAGGCGCTCCCGGCGGCGACGGCGGCGAAGGCGGCACCGAGGGCGGCGACACCGAGGGTCTTGGCAGCTGACTGCTTCATGAAGAATTGTCCTTGCGACGGGGAATTGAGCGGCTCCGCAAACTAGTCACTTCAAACCCCCGCCCGCAAACATACTTAAATATGAGAAAGCGCCCGGGAATTGCCCCTCCCGGGCGCCTTCAGTCCGTCACGCCCCGGTCTAGGCCGAGACAGAACCGCTGGTCGAAGCGGTCTGCTGGAACAGCCACTGCGACTTCAGCTCCGCATAACCCGGCTTGATCACCTCGTTGATCATGGCCAGTCGTTCATCGAAAGGAATGAACGCGGACTTCATCGCATTGACGGTGAACCACTGCATGTCGTCGAGCGAGTAGCCGAAGGCCTCGACCAGGTGCTCGAACTCGCGGCTCATGCTGGTGCCGCTCATCAGCCGGTTGTCCGTGTTGACCGTGAGCCTGAAGTGCAGCTTCCGCAGCAGACCGATCGGGTGGTCGGCGTACGAGAGGGCCGCGCCCGTCTGCAGGTTCGAGGTGGGGCACATCTCCAGGGGGATGCGCTTGTCCCGTACGTACGAGGCCAGGCGGCCCAGCGTCACCGAGCCGTCGGCGGCGACCGCGATGTCGTCGATGATCTTCACACCGTGACCGAGGCGGTCGGCGCCGCACCACTGCAGGGCCTGCCAGATCGACGGCAGGCCGAAGGCCTCGCCGGCGTGGATGGTGAAGTGGTTGTTCTCGCGCTTGAGGTACTCGAAGGCGTCGAGGTGGCGGGTGGGAGGGAACCCGGCCTCGGCGCCGGCGATGTCGAAGCCGACCACTCCGTTGTCGCGGTAGCGGTTGGCCAGCTCCGCGATCTCCAGCGCGCGGGCGGCGTGGCGCATCGCGGTGAGCAGGGCGCCGATGCGGATGCGGTGGCCGCCCGCCTTCGCGCGGCGCTCGCCCTCGCGGAAGCCGTCGTTCACTGCCTCGACGACCTCTTCGAGGGTCAGGCCGGCTTCCAGGTGCTGCTCGGGGGCGTAGCGGATCTCGGCGTACACCACGCCGTCCTCGGCCAGGTCCTCGGCGCACTCGGCGGCGACCCGGAAGAGGGCCGCCTTCGTCTGCATGACGGCGCAGGTGTGCGCGAACGTCTCCAGATAGCGCGGGAGGGAGCCGGAGTCGGCGGCTTCCCGGAACCAGATGCCGAGCTTGTCGGCGTCGGTCTCGGGGAGGTTCTCGTAGCCGGCGTCGCGGGCCAGCTCGATAATGGTCCCGGGGCGCAGTCCACCGTCGAGGTGATCGTGCAGGAGCACCTTCGGGGCGCGGCGGATCTGATCCGGGGTCGGCAGGTTGGAGGTCTCGCTCGTCATCTGGGCACTCTAGCTCCTACGCGCGTAGAGCACCGTCTCCACGGCGGGTCGATATCCAACGTTGACCTCCGGCCCCTCGCGGGCGGCGGCCTCGTGCCCTGCCGTCCGTGGCCGGACTCCGTTCAAAGAAGTCCGTTCAGGGCCGGGCCGGAAGCCGGTGACCCCTGCAAAAATCAGCGCATGGCACAGCATGCGCCGCCGGCGCGCGGTGCCCGCCTGGGGCGGGCAGCCGGCGCGAACGGCTTGGGCTCGACGGTCAGTGGTGTGGTGCTCCTGCTTCCCGGGGCGTCCAGATTCTCCCCCGGTCCGGTGCGTCCGCTCGCGCGGGCACTGGCCCGGGCGGGCGGGGCGGAGGGGCTGGTCGCGCACACCGTCGTCCACGGCGGGGCGTCTTCCCGCGAGGACCAGGCGGGGTGGGCGGCGGACGAGGTGGTCCGGCGGTACGGGGACGTGCCGGTGTGCCTCGCCGGTTACGACGCCGGAGGCCGGGCCGCTCTGCGGGCGGCGGGGCACGACGCCGTCAACTCCGTCCTGGCGCTGTCCCCCTGTCTGGGCGAGGCCGCCCGCGCCGACCAGCCCGAACCGGTGAAACAGCTGTCGGGCCGGCAGGTGCTGATCGTGCACGGCACCAACGACGCGAGGAGCGATCCGGAGGCGTCCTTCCGGCTGGCGGCCCGGGCGAAGAAGACCAACCGCTCGACGTGTCGGTTCGAGGTGCACTCGGACGGACACGGTCTGCGGGAGCACCAGGCCGAAGTGATCGCCCTGGCCGTGGACTTCGTGCTCGGCTCCGTCTTCTCCGGCCGCTACTCCCGCCCGGTGACCGACGCCCTGGCGGCTCCGCCGCCGCTGGGTCTGCGGATGCCGCTGGCCTCCGGTTACGGGCGGCTGCTGCGGCGGTGAGGGGCCCGGGTCCGGCGGGCCGCCCGAGCGTAGAGTGAGAAGGAGGACCAGGACTCGGGGGCTTCTCTCCGGGAGGCGATGACCATGGCAGGTCTGGTGAGCAGGGGCTTCGACACGGCGGACGAGACCCGTCCGTTCGAGGCCGGCAAGGGCAGGCTGGACCTGCTCCAGACGGATGGCGGGCCCGTCGGCCGCGCGGTGTTCGAGCCCGGCTGGCGCTGGTCGGAGCATGTCAAGCCGCTGGCCGGTACGGACAGCTGCCAGGCGGCTCACGCTGGATACGTCGTGAGCGGCCGCATGAAGATCGTCATGGACGACGGGGAAAGCGGCGAAGCGGGCCCCGGCGACTTCATCCAGGTGGCGCCCGGGCACGACGCCTGGACCCTGGGCGACGAGCCCTGCGTCGTACTGGACTGGGCCGGCTTCGGCGACTACGCGAAGCCGCCTTCGGGCTGACGCGCCCGCCGCTCCGACGCGCCGCCCAGAAGGCCTGCGGCCCGGGTGAGCGTGCGGGCCAGGGAACCCGCCGTCGGGGCGCTCGCGAGGACGTACGCGTGGTGCAGCGCCCCTGTGGGGGCGCGGCGGACGGTGGCGTCCAGCGGGATCTCCACCTGCACCCGGACCACTCCCGGCACGGCGCGCGCCGCGGCGAGCCGCGGGCGGACCCCGTCGAGGCGGCGGCCGGGCGGGAAGTCCACGTACCGCAGCCCGGCGTGCGCGGCGCGCGGGCTGCGCACCGGGTCCGGCAGGCCGAGCCCGGCGGCCAGGGCGAGGGCGAGGACGTCGGTGCCCTGGGCGAGCCGCAGCAGCCGGGTGAACTGCTCGCCGCCGGGCCGGGCGTGGGCCTCGACGAGGCGGGGGCCGCGCGAGGTGAGGATGACCTCGGTGTGCGAGGGGCCGTCGCGATGTCCGGCGAGGTCGAGGATGCCGCGTACGAGGGCTCGTACGGCCTCGGCGGTCTCCGTGTCCAGGGTGACCGGCAGCTCGTGCCCGAGGGGGGTGAGATCGGGGCGCGTCAGCCGGCGGGTCCAGCCGAGGATACGGTGGCGGCCGTCCTGGGAGAGGGCCTCCACGGCGACTTCAGGACCTTCGAGGAACTCCTCGACGATGAGGTCGGTGACCTCGGGGTAGCCGTGGGCCGCGCTCTGCGCCCCGGCCTCGTCGTGGACGAGCCGCACCCCCTCGCCGTCGGCGCCCCCGCGGGGCTTGATGACGCAGGGATATCCGATCAGGGTGGTGAGGAAGGGCAGCAGCGCGGCGCGGCCGCAGCGGGCGAAGGAGACGGGACGGCCGGGGTGCAGGGTGTTGGAGCGGGCGCGCAGGGAGGCTTTGTCCATGAGGGCGGTGACGGCCGCGGTGGGGGTGCCGGGCAGACCGAGCTCCTCGTTGGCGCGGGCGGCCGCCAGTGCTCCGGCGGCGTCGAAGCCGAAGACCGCGGCGTGGCCGCGGCGGACCGCTTCCATCCTGCCGACGGCTCCGACGAGGTGCCGGTGGTCGCGCCAGTCCGTCCGTACCCGCCGCTCCGCCCCCTCACGGTCGGATGGCACCGACGGACCCGGCGCGACCACCACGGTGCGCGCGCCCGCACGGCGGGCGGCCGCCACCACGGCGGGTCGCGGACTCAGCAGGACGGCCACGGGCTCTCGCCCTTCCCCCGGTGTCCGCTGCCGCATACCGCGCTCTCCCCTCACGCCGTGCAGCCACTGTGCCCCTTCGGCATATGCCGAAGGCCGCCGCGCAGGCATCGTCTTGTCGCCTTGCGGAAACACGAGGGGTTTATAAACGGACACAGGCCGGGACGAATATGCATATGCCAGCCGATGAATCCGCAGAGCTGAGCCCTGCGGCCCAGCGCCTGTACGCGTATGCGGTCGAGCGGCATGCCTTCGACGCGGCCCAGGCGACGGAGGCCCTCGGCGTGCGCGCGGCCGCCGCGATCACCGAGCTGGCCGCCGCGCATCTGCTCCAGCGGGCCCCCGACGGCGGGGCGGACCGGTGGAGCGCGGTCTCGCCCCGGGCGGCGGCGGCCCGGGCGCTGGCCCCGCTCGCGCTGCTCGCACGGGAGACCCACGACGAGATGGACCGGGTGCGGGAGCGGCTGGAGACGCTGGTGCCCGCGTACGAGGCGGGGACCGCGCACCGGGATCTGAGCGGGGCGGGGCGGCTGGAGCTGGTCACGGACCTGGGGGCGGTCCGCGCGCTGATCGGGGAGCTGGTCGCGGCGTGCGAGCGCGAGCTGCTGACCTCGCAGCCGGGCGGAGGCAGGCCGCTGGAGACCCTGGAGGAGTCGATCGGGCGGGACGAGTCGCTGCTGTCGCGCGGGGTGCGGATGCGGACGATCTACCAGCACACGGCGCGCTATTCGCGGCCGACGGCGGCGTACGTGGAGCGGGTGACGGCGCTGGGCGCGCAGGTGCGGACGCTGGGCGACGGGCTGATGCGCATGCTGGTCTTCGACGACCACACGGGCCTGATGGCGGTGCCGGACCGCGCGGGGGCGGCGCTGGTGGTGCGCGAGCCGAATGTCGTGCACTTCATGACGGCCGCCTTCGAACGGTCCTGGCTGGAGGCGGAGCCCTTCCCGACGACGGTGAGCCCGGAGGCGGCCCGGTCGATCTCGGACGAGCTGAGGCAGACGATCGTACGGCTGCTGTCGGAGGGGCTGGAGGACAAGGTGATCGCGCGCCGGCTGGGCATGTCGGAGCGGACCTGCCAGCGGCACATCGCGGAGATCATGCGGGCGGTGGGCGCGAAGTCCCGTTTTCAGGCGGGGTACTTGCTGGGCGCTGCCGCGCCGTGGGCGCCGGAGCCGGAGGAGGAGGCTTGAGCCGGGCCGCGCCCGGTCCTGGGGCTCCGCCCCAGACCCCGCCCCTCAAACGCCGGCGGGGCTGGAACTGCGGCTCGAACGCCGACCGGGCTGGACGGGGCGGCTCGTGAGTGCTTACAGCTCCGGGATCAGGCGGCCGCGGCGGGAGAGCAGGAAGCGCTTGAACTCTGCGACCGGTGGGGTGTCGGGGTGGCCGTCGAGCCAGGCCACGCCGATCTCGCGGACCGCGCGCGGGGCCGTGACCGTCAGCTCGACCACGCCGGGGCGGGCCACGGCCGGGGGCGGCAGGAGGGCCACGCCCAGGCCGGCGGCGACGAGGCCGCGCAGGGTCTCGGCCTCCTCGCCCTCGAAGGCGACGCGGGGGGTGAAGCCGGCCTCCGCGCACAGGTCGTCGGTGATGCGGCGCAGGCCGTAGCCCGGTTCGAGGGTCACGAAGGTTTCCTCGGCGGCCTCGGCGAGGCGGATGCGCTTGCGGGTGGCGAGGCGGTGGTCGTCGGGGACGACCAGGCGCAGCCGTTGCTCGTCGAGGCGGCGGGCGACGAGGTCGGGGGCGTCGGGGAGCGGTGAGGTCAGGCAGAGGTCGAGCTCGCCGGTCCGGAGCCGTTCCAGCATGGCTTCGCCGTAGTTCTGGACGAGGGAGAAGCGCACGCGCGGGTGGTCGGCGCGGAAGGCGCGGATCAGGCCGGGTACGGTCTCGGGGCCCAGGGTGTGCAGGAAGCCGAAGGCGACTTTGCCGAAGGCCGGGTCGGCGTCCAGCTGGAGGGATTCGGCGGCGCGGGCGATCCCGTCCAGGGCCTGTTCGGCGGAGGCCAGGAAGGTGCGGCCCGCCGTGGTGAGGGAGACGGTGCGGCCCTTGCGGGCGAACAGCGTGACGCCCAGGTCGTGTTCGAGGCGGACCATGGCGCGGGAGAGGGTGGACTGCGGGACGCCCAGCTCGTGCGCGGCGCGGGTGACGTGCTCGTGCCGGGCCACCGCGGCGAAGTACGCGAGGCGCGGGGCCAGCAGACGTGTCATCGCCATGTCTTCTTCGTAACGGTTCATCGACAGACGCCATCCTGAGCTGGGGTGATGCACGAGTGGATCGATTATCGCGAATTTGTGCATTGGACGCATGAAAAAGGGGGCCCTACCGTCGTCGTATGCCTCCCGCTCATACCGGGGCACCCGTCATCGTGGGTGCCTCCACCTCGTCGTTCCTTACCTCTGCGCCGCAGGGCGCCGGACCCGAAGCCCACTCACCCGGCAGCCCCGGCTACCGCCGCCTGAGCCTCGCGCTCTTCGCCGCCGGGCTCGCGACCTTCGCCCTCCTCTACTCCACCCAGGCGCTGCTCCCCGCGATCTCCGGCGACTTCGGCGTGACGGCGGGCCAGGCCAGCTGGACGGTGTCGGCGGCCACCGGTGCGCTCGCGCTGTTCGTGCTCCCGCTCAGCGCGCTGTCCGAGCGGTTCGGCCGGACCCGGATGATGACCTGGTCGATGGTGGTGGCCGTCGGCGTCGGCCTGCTGGTGCCGTTCGCGCCGAGCCTGGAATGGCTGGTGGCGCTGCGCGCGGTGCAGGGCGCGGCGATCGCCGGTATCCCGGCGTCCGCGATGGCGTACCTGGCGGAGGAGGTCAAGCCGAAGGCGCTGGTGGCCGCCATCGGACTGTTCGTGGCGGGCAACTCCATCGGCGGCATGAGCGGCCGTCTCGTCACCGGCTGGGCGGCCCAACTGGGCGGCTGGCGGGCCGGACTCGCCGCCGTCGGAGTCATGTCGCTGCTCTGCGGGGTGGCGTTCCTCGTGCTGCTGCCCCGGGCCCGGTTCTTCCGCCCGGCGTCGCTGAACCCGCGCGCGGTCGGGCGGACCGTCCGCGGCCACCTGCGCGATCCGCTGCTGCTGCGGCTGTACGGCATCGGCGCGCTGTTCATGACCGTCTTCGGCGCCGTGTACACCGTCATCGGTTACCGCCTGATGGACGAGCCGTTCTCCCTCGGGCAGGGCGTGATCGGGTCGGTCTTCCTGATCTACCTGGTCGGTACGGTCTCCTCCGCCGCCGCCGGTCAGCTGGTGGCCCGCACGGGGCGGCGCGGCGCGCTGTACCTGGCCGTGACCACCACCGCCCTCGGGCTGCTGCTCTCGCTGGCCGGGTCGCTGGCCGCGATCCTGCTGGGGCTGGTCCTGATCACGGCGGGATTCTTCGCGGGCCACGCGGTGGCCTCCTCCGCGGTGAGCCGGACGGCGAAGACGGGCCGGGCGCAGGCCTCCGCCCTCTACCAGTCGGCGTACTACCTCGGCTCCAGCGCCGGCGGCACGCTGGGCGCGCTCGCCTACCACTGCGCCGGCTGGGCGGCCACGGTGGGCATCGCGCTGCTGGCCGTGCTCGGCGTCGTGTCGATCACGCTGTACGGGAGCCGCGCGGCCCGCGCGCAGCGGAGGCTCACGCCGGAGGCGACCCTCGCGCGCTGAGGAAATCTACGCCGCCCCCTCGTGAACCTCCTCCCGTATAGCGGGCATTGAACCGGGGAATGTACTGCGAGTCAGGGGAGGACCGGATGGGGTCGATACGCACGCGCGCGAGGCGGCGGGCCGCGGCGGTACTGGGCGGGGCGATGGCGCTGGCCGTACCGATGGTGGTGGCGGGAGGCGGGACGGCGCGGGCCGCCTCCTGCAACGTGACGACGGGGCCGTACCAGCGGCAGGTCGAGCAGTTCCTCGGCCGACCGGTGGACGGCAGGCAGTCGGCGGCCGATTGCGCGGCCGTCCAGGCCTTCCAGGGCCGGCACGGGATCACCCCGACCATGGGGTACGCCGGGCCGCTGACCTGGCAGACGATGAGTACGATGCTGGCCCAGCGGGCGGCCGGCACCACCCCGAACCGGGACGGGCACTGCCCCGCCAACCTGGGGCGCGTCGCCTGCGTCGACCTGACGCGGCAGCTCACCTGGATCCAGGACGGCGCGGTCTTGAAGTACGGCCCGGTCCCGGTGCGCACCGGGAAGGACGGCACGGAGACGCGGACCGGGCTGAAGAAGATCTACTACCGCAACATCGACCACTGGTCGACGATCTACAACGTGGCGATGCCCTACTCGCAGTTCTTCGACGGCGGCATCGCCTTCCACTCCACCAAGAAGAGCATGTGGAACCCTCCCGGGTCGGGCGGCTGCGTGAACATGCGCCCGGCCGACGCCAAGGCGTACTGGGACATGCTCAAGAACGGCGACGACGTGTTCGTCTACGGTCGCAAGCCGGGCACGTAGCCTTTCGGGCTGCCGTTGTCGGACCCCTCCGGTAGTTTCCGAAGTATCGGGTTCTACCAGGGGGATCGGCAGACATGACAGACCTCGCGACCGGCACGGACCTCGACGCGGCGATGGACCGCTACCGCGTCGAGCTCACCGGCTACTGCTACCGGATGCTCGGCTCGTCCTTCGACGCCGAGGACGCGGTACAGGACACGTACATCCGCGCCTGGCGCAGCTACGAGAAGTTCGAGGGGCGGTCCTCACTGCGGTCGTGGCTGTACCGGATCGCCACCAACGTCTGCCTGGACCTGCTGAACGCCGGGAACAAGCGGGCCCGTCCCATGGACCTCACCGCCCCGCAGCACCAGGCCTCCGCCGTCCTCAACGAGCGGCCGGAGGTGACCTGGCTGGAGCCGGTCCCGGACGGCCGGGTGCTCCCGCAGACCGCCGACCCGGCGGAGATGGCGCTGGCGAGGGAATCCGTACGGCTGGCCTTCGTCGCGGCGCTCCAGCACCTGCCGGCGAAGCAGCGGGCCGTGCTCATCCTGCGCGAGGTGCTGGCCTGGAAGGCCGACGAGGTCGCACAGCTGCTGGAAACGACGGTGGCGTCGGTGAACAGCGCGCTCCAGCGGGCGCGGGCGACCCTCGCCGGCCAGGGGCTGCGCGAGAGCGACCCGGCGGATCCACTGGACCCGGACCAGTCCCAGCTCCTGGAGCAGTACCTCTCGGCCTTCGAGGCGTATGACATCGCGCGGCTCACCACGCTCCTGCACGAGGACGCGGTGCTGTCGATGCCGCCGTTCGACCTGTGGCTGCGGGGTCACGCGGACATCGCCGCCTGGCACCTGAACCAGGGCATCGGCTGCAAGGGCTCGCGCCTGATCCCGACGACGGCGAACGGCATGCCGGCCTTCGGGCAGTACCGGCCCGCGGCCTCCGGCAAGGGCCACACCCCGTGGGCCCTCCAGGTCCTGGAGATCTCAGAGGGCCGGATCGTCGGGCTCAATGCCTTCCTGGACACCGAGCGGTGGTTCCCGCTCTTCGGCCTCCCCGAGCAGCTCGACTAGCCCGACGAGCCGGAGCAGGGCCCGGTAGGCGGGCCCCGCACCGGTGACGGTGAAGGCCCCGCGCCCCCGCGCCGTCAGCCGCAGCCGGGCCAGTGCCTCGACGGCGGCCAGGCCCGGTGCGGTGACCGCACTGGCATCGCACACCACGGCGCTCGCACCGGCCGCGTAGAGCCGGGCCAGCCGCGCGCACAGCCGGGCCGTGTCCTGCGCGGTCGGTTCGGGCCCGGGCAGGACGAGTCGTTTGATCTCCACGCGGGGTGGACTCCCCCGCCTGTCGAAACTCATCGCCGGGCCGCGGAACGAGACGGCGCCGGCGCGGCCCCCGTGGGGCCGCGCCGGCGGGATCGGGGGTGGCTACGCGATGCGGTCCAGCACGATCGGGGACGGCGTGAAGGACGTGCCCGCCGGGGCGATGTCGTACGTGCCCTCCAGCGCGGCCAGGGCGTAGTCGAACTTCTCCGGGGTGTCGGTGTGCAGGGTCATCAGGGGCTGGCCCGCCGTGACCGTGTCGCCCGGCTTCGCGTGGAGCTCGATGCCCGCGCCCGCCTGGACCGGGTCCTCCTTGCGGGCTCGGCCCGCGCCCAGGCGCCAGGCGCTCACGCCGACCCCGTACGCGTCCAGGCGGGTCAGGACGCCCGAGGCCGGGGCCGTCACCACGCGCCGCTCGCGCGCCACCGGGAGCGCCGCGTCGGGGTCGCCGCCCTGCGCCGCGATCATCCGGCGCCAGACGTCCATCGCCGAGCCGTCGGCCAGGGCCTTCGCCGGGTCGGCGTCCTTGATGCCGGCCGCGTCCAGCATCTCCCGGGCCAGGGCCAGGGTGAGCTCCACGACGTCCGCGGGGCCGCCGCCCGCCAGGACCTCGACCGACTCGCGGATCTCCAGCGCGTTGCCGGCCGTCAGGCCGAGCGGGGTGGACATGTCGGTGAGCAGGGCGATCGTCTTGACGCCGCTGTCGGTTCCGAGGGCGACCATCGTCGACGCCAGCTCCCGCGCGTCCTCGATGTTCTTCATGAAGGCGCCGCTGCCGACCTTCACGTCGAGCACGAGGGAGCCCGTACCCTCGGCGATCTTCTTCGACATGATCGAGGAGGCGATCAGCGGGATGGCCTCGACCGTGCCGGTGACGTCGCGCAGCGCGTAGAGCTTCTTGTCCGCCGGGGCCAGGCCGTCGCCCGCCGCGCAGATGACCGCGCCGGTCGTGTCCAGGACGTGCAGCATCTCCTCGTTGGAGAGCAGCGCGCGCCAGCCGGGGATGGACTCCAGCTTGTCGAGGGTGCCGCCGGTGTGGCCGAGGCCGCGGCCCGACAGCTGCGGCACGGCGGCGCCGCAGGCAGCGACCAGCGGGGCGAGCGGCAGCGTGATCTTGTCGCCGACGCCGCCGGTGGAGTGCTTGTCGGCGGTGGGGCGGGAGAGGGAGTCGAAGTTCATGCGCTCGCCGGACGCGATCATCGCGGCCGTCCACCGGGCGATCTCGGCCCGGTTCATCCCGTTCAGCAGGATGGCCATCGCCAGCGCCGACATCTGCTCGTCGGCGACGACACCGCGCGTGTACGCGTCGATGACCCAGTCGATCTGCTCGGGGCTCAGCTCACCGCGGTCCCGCTTGGTCCGGATGACGGAGATGACGTCCATGAGGTGACTTCCTTCTACGCGCATAGAGAGAGGTGGCTTTGAAGAGATGTGAAGAGAGGGGTGCCGGAAGGCGGTGGGGAGGGAGGAAGGGCGACGGCCCTCCGCCCGGCAGGGGCGAAGGGCCGTCGCACGGCTATCTCAGGTGGTCGGGCCCGAAGGCCTGCGGCAGCATCGCCGCCAGCGGGACGATCCCGTCCGGGGTGTCCACCAGCAGGTCCGGCCCGCCGAATTCGTACAGCAGCTGGCGGCACCGCCCGCAGGGGACCAGGAGCTGTCCCTTGCCGTCCACGCAGGTGAAGTGCGTGAGGCGGCCGCCCCCGGTGGCCTGGAGCGAGGAGACCAGCCCGCACTCGGCGCACAGGCCCAGCCCGTAGCTGGCGTTCTCGACGTTGCAGCCGGTCACGACCCGGCCGTCGTCCACGAGGGCGGCGACCCCGACCGGGAAGCCCGAGTAGGGCGCGTACGCGTGGGACATGGCGTCCCGGGCCGCGCCGCGCAGGGCTTCCCAGTCCGGGGCGGGAGCCGGGTCCGGGTTCGTCACTTGCCCTGGCCCTTGCGGTACGGGAGCCCGTCCGCCTTCGGCATCCGCAACCGCTGCGCCGACAGGGCGAGCACCAGCAGGGTCGTCACGTACGGGGCGGCGTCCACGAACTGGCTCGGCACCTCGTCGGTCAGCATGTACCAGACGAAGAGCAGGACGGCGAAGACCGCCGAGACGCCCGCCTGGACGTACTTCTTCTTGTACAGCTGCCAGGCGCAGACGAGCAGCAGCAGGATCGCGATCAGCAGCAGCATCGCGTGGACGTTCTCGGCGCCGCCGCGCAGCTTGAGGCTGTCGATGAAGCCGAACAGGCCGGCGCCCAGGGCCATGCCGCCCGGCATCCAGTTACCGAAGATCATCGCGGCGAGGCCGATGAAGCCGCGGCCGCCGGTCTGGCCCTCCTGGTAGATGGGGCTGGCGACGATCGACAGGAAGACGCCGCCGAGGCCCGCGAGCGCGCCCGATACGACCACGGCGATGTACTTGTACTTGTAGACGTTGACGCCCAGCGACTCCGCGGCGACGGGGTTCTCGCCGCAGGACCGCAGCCGCAGGCCGAAGGTGGTCCGCCACAGCACCCACCAGCTGCCGGGGATCAGCAGCAGGGCCAGGACGGTGAGCAGCGAGATCTCGGTGACCAGGCCGCCGATGACGCCGCCGAGGTCGGAGACGAAGAACCAGTGTGTGGCCTGGAGATCCGCCATCCAGTCGGACAGCCCTGGCACGGTGACCTTGTAGATCCCCTCGACCTGCGGCGACTGCTTGGAGGAGCCGCCCGGCGCCTCGGCGAAGGTGAAGTTCGACAGGTACTGGGTGAAGCCGAGCGCCAGGATGTTGATCGCCACACCGGAGACGATGTGGTTGACGTTGAAGGTGACCGTGATGATCGCGTGCAGCAGACCGCCGACGGCGCCGCCGGCGATGCCGACGAGGACACCGCTCCAGGGCCCCCACTGGTAGCCGGCCCAGGCACCGAACCAGGTGCCGAGGATCATCATGCCTTCGAGGCCGATGTTGACGACGCCCGCGCGCTCGGCCCACAGGCCGCCGAGACCGGCGAGGCCGATCGGCACGGCGAGCGAGAGGGCGCCGGAGACCTGGCCGACCGAGGTCAGGTCGTCCGCGCCGCTGATCACGCGGACCAGCGAGACCAGCGCGAGGCCGCCCGCGATGATCAGCATGATCCAGGGCAGGGTGAGCTTCTTGCGGCCGCCCGGCTTCTTGGGGGCGGCGTTCGTCGCGGAGACGGTGCTGGTGCTCACGCCGCGACCTCCTTGTCGGTCTTGATGGCGCCACCGGCGGCGAGTTCCTCGCCGACCTTCTGCTGCTGGCGGCGGATCCCGTAGCGGCGGACGAGCTCGTACGAGACGACGACCGCGATCACGATCAGGCCCTTCATGATCGTGCCGATCTCCTTCGCGTACCCGGCCGTGTCGAGCGAGGCCGAGGCCTTGTCGATGAAGGCCATGAGGAACGCGGCGAAGAGGATGCCGACCGGGTGGTTGCGGCCGAGCAGCGCGATGGTGATGCCGGTGAAGCCGACACCGACCGGGAAGGACAGGCTGTACGTGTGGCTCTCGCCCAGCAGCACCGGCATGCCGGCGAGGCCGGCGACGGCGCCGGAGATGAGCATCGAGGTGATGATCATCTTCTTGGCGTCCACACCCGAGGCCTGGGCCGCCGACTCGCTGGCGCCGGTG
Source organism: Streptomyces sp. NPDC003038 (assembly GCF_040611115.1). Taxonomy (NCBI): domain Bacteria; kingdom Bacillati; phylum Actinomycetota; class Actinomycetes; order Kitasatosporales; family Streptomycetaceae; genus Streptomyces; species Streptomyces sp. NPDC003038. The sequence continues at coordinate 274,692 of NZ_JBEXNN010000008.1, read as the reverse complement.
GCGCGCAGGTCGAAGCCGAAGCGGGTGCGGCCCAGCACGAACCAGTAGACGATGCCGAGCGCGAAGGCGACGAAGGTGAAGCCGTAGATCTCCAGGCCGTCGTTCATCTGCAGCGCGGGGAACCAGCCGGACTCGGCGATGTCGCCGGTGGTCAGGTCGTTGGACCCGGGCGGCTGGACGCCGAGGTTCGTCGGGAGGATCAGATAGGCGATCAGGCTGGTCGCGATGGCGTTCAGCATGATCGTGGAGACGACCTCGCTGACGCCGCGCTTGGCCTTGAGGACACCGGCGATGCCGGACCAGAAGGCACCGACCATCATCGCGACGACCACGATCAGCAGGATGTGCAGCGGGCCGGGCAGGGCGACGGCCGTGCCAACGACCGCGGAGACCATCGCCGCGAGGCGGTACTGGCCGTCGACGCCGATGTTGAAGAGGTTCATCCGGAAGCCGATGGCCACCGCCAGGGCCGCCAGGTAGTACGTACCGGCCTGGTTCACGATGAGGACCTGAACGTCCTCGTAGCCGGCGTTCTCCACCATCAGGCGCAGCGGCTCGATCGGGTCCACGCCCGTCGCGGCGAGCACGACGATGGTCAGCAGGAAGGCACTGACCAGCGCGAGCGCGGGGCCGGCGACGGCCAGGAGCAGCCGGTCCTTGTCGAATTTCTTCATCGGGCCTCGTCCTCCGGCGATTCGGTACCAGCGTCGGCACCGGCGGAGTGGTTGTCGGTTGCTTCCAGGTGCCCGGAGGCGGCGCCCGTCATGGCGGTGCCGAGTTCCTCGGGGGTGACGGTCGCGGGGTCGGCGTCCGCGACCAGGCGGCCGCGGTAGATGACGCGCAGGGTGTCGGACAGGCCGATGAGCTCGTCCAGGTCGGCGGAGATCAGCAGCACGGCCAGGCCCTCGCGGCGGGCCTCGCGGATCGCGTCCCAGATCTGCGCCTGCGCGCCGACGTCCACACCGCGCGTGGGGTGGGCCGCGATGAGGAACTTCGGGCGGTGGCTCATCTCGCGGCCGACGATCAGCTTCTGCTGGTTGCCGCCGGAGAGCGAGGCCGCGGTGACCTCGATGCCGGGCGTGCGGACGTCGTACTCGCGCACGATGCGCTCGGTGTCCTTGCGGGCGGCCTTCGGGTCGAGGATGCCGCGCTTGGAGTTGGGCGCCTCGGTGACGTGGCCCAGGATGCGGTTCTCCCACAGCGGGGATTCCAGCAGCAGGCCGTGGCGGTGGCGGTCCTCGGGGATGTACCCGATGCCGGCCACGCGGCGCTTGCGGACCGGGGCCTTGGTGATGTCCTCGCCGTCCAGCGTGATCACGCCCGCGTCGGCGGAGGCCATGCCCATGAGGGCTTCGATCAGTTCGGTCTGGCCGTTGCCCTCGACACCGGCGATGCCGAGGACCTCACCCTTGTGGATGGTGAAGGTGATGTCGTCGAGCAGCAGCCGGCCGACCGGGACGCTCTCGTGCACGTAGGAGTCGGCGGGCGACTCCGGCGGTGCGGTGGCCGCGAGCGGGGTGCTCACCCCGGTCTCCGCGCGCGTCAGGCCCTTGACCGTCAGCATGGGCGTGGTGGTCACGGTGGACTCGCGGGTCTCCGGCGACGGCAGTTCGGCGCCGACCATGAGCTCGGCGAGCTGCTTGGTCGTGGTGCTGCGCGGGTCGGCGGTGCCCACCGTGGTGCCGCGGCGGATGACGGTGATGTCGTCCGCGACCTTCAGCACCTCGCCGAGCTTGTGCGAGATGAAGATGACGGTGAGGCCTTCGGCCTTGAGCTCGCGCAGGTTGTCGAAGAGGGCGTCCACCTCCTGCGGCACGAGTACGGCGGTCGGCTCGTCGAGGATGAGGATCTTCGCGCCGCGGTAGAGGACCTTGAGGATCTCCACGCGCTGACGGTCGGCGACACCGAGGTCCTCGACCAGGGCGTCGGGGCGTACGCCGAGGCCGTACGCGTCCGAGATCTCCTCGATCTTCCGACGGGCCTTGGCGCCGATGCCGTGGAGCTTCTCGCCGCCGAGAACCACGTTCTCCAGCACGGTGAGGTTGTCGGCGAGCATGAAGTGCTGGTGCACCATGCCGATGCCGCGGGCGATGGCGTCGCCGGGGCGGTGGAAGGAGACCTGTTCCCCGTCGATGGCGATGGTGCCCTCGTCCGGCTTCTGCATGCCGTAAAGGATCTTCATCAGGGTCGACTTGCCGGCGCCGTTCTCACCGACGAGGGCGTGGACCGTGCCCTTGCGGACGGTGATCGCGATGTCCTTGTTGGCGACGACGCCGGGGAAGCGCTTGGTGATGCCGTGGAGTTCTACGGCGGGGGGCGGGCTGGACGCGTTGATGACGCACTCTCCTTGGCGCGGAAGGAGCGGAAGGCAGGGGGGACAGGGCGAGGAGAGAAGCTATCGCGTCCACGATGCCTCTACGCGCGTAGCACTGTCGGAAGTGAAAACTTGCGGCCGACTGGCCACAGGACACGGCTCGGGGCCCGGGAGCGGCAGAGACCGCTTCCCGGACCCCGGAGACCACATGAGGTGTCGGACGCGGCCTTACGGCGCGGTCTTGACCGTGATCTTCTGGGCGATGATGTCGGCCTTGGCCTTCTCCACCGCGGCGATGACGTCGGTCATCTTCTTGTACTCGGGGTTGGAGTCGGACAGGCCGACACCGTCCTTGTCGAGGCCGTAACGGATCTCACCGGTGGTCGGCTTGCCGTCCTTGACCGACTTGATCAGGTCGAAGACGGAGTCCGAGACGTCCTTGGTGACCGAGGTCAGGATGTGGTCCTTGTACTTCGCCAGACCGGCCTGGTTGTACTGGTCCGAGTCGACGCCGATGGCCCACTTGCCCTTGGTGGCGGCGGCCTCGATGGCACCGGAGCCGGCCAGACCGGCGGCGGCGTAGACCACGTCGGCGCCGGCGTCGAGCTGACCCTGCGCGGCGGCCTTGCCGAGGTCGGGCTTGGAGAAGCCGTCCATGTTCGGCGGCTGCGTCAGGTACCCGGAAAGCACCTTGGCGTTGGGGTTGGTGTCCTTGACGCCCTGGACGAAGCCCGCCTCGAACTTCTTGATCAGCGGAACCTCGACGCCGCCGATGAAGCCGACCGTGCCGGTCTTGGACACCTTGGCGGCGGCGACGCCGGCCAGGTAGGAGCCCTGCTCCTCGTTGAAGACCATGTTGGCCACGTTGGTGCCGGTCACCGAGGTGTCGTCGATGATGCCGAACGTGGTGTCCGGGAACTTCGGCGCGACCTTCTTGATGGCCGGGGCGTAGGCGAAGCCGACGCCGATGACCGGGTTGTTGCCCTTGCGGGCCAGCTCGGTGAGGCGCTGGACCTTGTCGGCCTCGCCCTCGCCGTCGGTGGGCTCCGCCTCGGCGCCCTTGACCTTCAGCTCGGTCTCGGCCTTCTGCAGACCCGCGTAGGCGGCGTCGTTGAACGACTGGTCGCCGCGGCCACCGATGTCGTACGCGATGGCGGCGCCGGCTTCCTGGGTGGTTCCGGTGTCCGACGACTTCTTACCGCCACAGGCGGTGGCCGAGAGGGCCAGCGCAGCGGACGCGATGCCCACAGTGGCGATCCTGGTGATCCGGCGCAAGGGGAGGCTCCTTCAAAACCTGACCGAAGCGCCACGGCCGGCGCTGGTTTCGCGGCGATCGTAACGCGCGTAGATGTCAGTTAAAGGCCCGTTCATGAGTCGTTATCGGATCGTCGCGAATCGGACGGTGACCGATTGGTGACTCCCGATGTGTCCAGCCCTTGCGTACCAAGGGCCGGACGCGTCCGCCGGGAGAACCGCGGATGTTGTATGGGCCTTTACCCGAGCGGCCGGGCGCGTCGGCCGTCCAGCAGGACCGCGGCCGTGAAGAACTCCACGCCGACGGCGATCGCGGACTCGTCCACGTCGAAGTCGCCCCGGTGCAGGTCGTGCTTGACGGTGTCGCCGGGTGTACGGACCCCCAGGCGGGCCATGGCGCCCGGCACGTGCTCCAGGTACCAGGAGAAGTCCTCCCCGCCCAGGCTCTGCTCGGTGTCCTCGACCGACTCGATGCCGCACCGGGCCGCCATTGCCTCGCGCAGCAGTTCGGTGACCACCGGGTCGTTGACCACCGGCGGCACCCCGCGCACGTGGTTGATCTCGAACTTGGCCCCGTACAGGGACGAGACCTCGTCGATCGCCGCGTGGATCATGTCGGGGGCCTCGTGCCAGGCGTTCAGGTCCAGACACCGGACCGTCCCCGACAGCTCGGCGTGCATCGGGATGACGTTGCAGGCGTGTCCGGCCTCGATCCGGCCCCAGGTGACGGACATGCCCGACCGGGCGTCCATCCGGCGGGCCAGCACGGCCGGGACGTCGATGGCCACCCGGGCGGCCGCGGTCACGAGGTCGGTCGTCAGGTGCGGCCGGGCGGTGTGCCCGCCGGGACCGGCGAGGCTGACCTCCAGCCGGTCGCAGGCCGAGGTGATGGGGCCGGCCCGCAGCCCGATCTTCCCCGCGTCGACCCGGGGGTCGCAGTGCACCGCGATCATCTTGCCCACGCCGTCCAGGACCCCGGAGTCGATGGCTTCGGTAGCCCCGCCCGGGAGCACCTCCTCGGCGGGCTGGAACAGCAGCCGCACCGGCTGGGGCAGCAGGCCCTGGCGGTCGAGCTCCGCGAGGACCAGGCCCGCGCCGAGCACGGTCACGGTGTGCACGTCGTGACCGCAGGCGTGGGCGCGGTCCGGGAAGGTCGAGCGGTAGGGGACGTGCGTCTTGGTGTCCGGGATGGGAAGGGCGTCGATGTCCGCGCGCAGGGCCAGCATCGGCGGGACGCCGTCCTGCCGATGCCCGCCACCACCCTCGAACGCGCTCCGCCGCGCTTCGTCCCAGGTGCCGACGTCACAGATCAGGCCGGTCCCGGAGGACAGCACCCGTGGGCGCAGGCCGGCTTCCTCCAGCCGGGCCTTGATCGCCGCCGTGGTGCGGAACTCCTGGTGTCCTAGCTCGGGGTGCATGTGCAGGTCCCGGCGGAAGGCGATCAGTTCGGCACGCAGGTGGTCCGGAAGTTTCCCGGGCAGCTCGGACCGGTCGGACGCGGCGGGCTGGGCGGGCTGGGACTCGCGGGACATCAACTGGTTCACCCGTTGAAGGGTAGGCGTACGGACCACCCAACTGGCTGGAGATCACGAAAAGTTCATGCCGTTAGGGGAAAGAAACCCGCCTCTGGAGGCATGACCCGGTGCGCCGGGGGGTAAACTCGCGCGCTCATCCGGCCGCAGGAGCCGCCCGGACGGGGAGTCTGCGCACCTCACGGGCGGTGTCGGTGACTCCGGCGAGGAAGGTGCGGGCCCTGGGCGAGGCGGAGCCGGTGAGCCAGGCCGGGTCCACATCGCATACGGCGACCGTGACGCCGGTACCGGTCAGGGCGTACGGCAGCGTGTGGACGACCGTGGACGGAAAGCTGACGATGGTACGGCCGATGGGTCCACGCCGCGCGATCAGCTCCAGCGGCAGGTCCGGACGTACGATCTCCAGCCCGGTCGCCTCGCTCAGCGCGCGCAGCTTCTCCGGGGACTCCCGGCGGTGCGCGAAATACCGGGTCGCGCCGTGCTCCAGAGTGAGGGCGCGCACCGCGTCCAGATAGCGGTCCGGATCCACCACCCCCGTCTCCACGAGCGAGGTGCCCACCAGGTCGGTGCCCCTGGCCAGGCGCGGCGGGCCGAAGCGGGACCGGGTCCAGGCGAAGTCGTTGACCCGCAGCGTCATCGCGCCGTGGACGGTGACGGGCATCGAGCTGAAGACCTCCACGCGCCGCCCCCTGCCCTCGCCCGGAGTGAAGCGGCGCCGCGCGGTCGCCGCCACCGGTGCGTACGCGAGCTCGCGCACCCGGCCGGACAGTCCGCAGCCGCCGACCCGGTGCCAGCGTACGAGGCGCTCGCCGCGGGCGGTCTGGGCGACGAACTCCATGGTGGCGGTGCCGTCGTCGACCACGACGAGCTCCTCGGCCCGTACCAGCGTGAGCAGCAGCTGGACGTAGCGCGAGAAGGGGTCGCCGACGACGACCCGGCGCGCCGCCCGCACCTCGCGGGCCAGCGCGGCGAGCGCCTTGAGCGGCGCGAACCCGCCGCCGCGCGCCTCCTGCCACCGCACCTGATGGCCCTCGTCGCGCGCCAGCCCCGCCATCCGGCGCAGCTGGCCGCGGGACATCGGGTCGGTCGGCGGCAGCACGACGATCCGCAGCGGGCCCGCCGCGCCGGCCGGGGGGCCGTCGTCCGCCGGGGCCTGCGCCCGGGCCCCGGTCTTGCGGTGCGCGTACGCCCACTCCAGCACGTTCAGCAGCTGGACCGGGCTCTCGACGAACGCCAGGGCGGAGGCGGAAGGGATCACCACGAACTCCTCGTCAGGGGGCGGGCGGGACGGAACCTCGTACGCGCGTCAGAGCGCCGCCGGCTCGCCCTGGACGCGGCGGAGCTTCTTCATCGGGCCCAGCTCGGACGCGTAGACGCGCTTGACGCCGTCGCCGAGGGCGGTCTCGATGGTGCGGATGTCACGGACCAGGCGGGCCAGGCCACCGGGCTCGACGGAGGCCGCCTGGTCGGAGCCCCACATGGCGCGGTCGAGGGTGATGTGGCGCTCGACGAAGGCGGCGCCGAGGGCGACGGCGGCCAGGGTCGTCTGCAAGCCGGTCTCGTGGCCGGAGTAACCGATCGGGACGTTGGGGTACTCCTCCTTGAGGGTGTCGATCACCCGCAGGTTGAGCTCCTCGGCCTTGGCCGGGTACGTCGACGTGGCATGGCAGAGCAGGATGTTGTCGCTGCCGAGCACCTCCACGGCGTGGCGGATCTGCTTCGGGGTGGACATGCCGGTGGAGAGGACCACGGTGCGGCCGGTGGCGCGCAGGGCGCGCAGCAGCTCGTCGTCGGTGAGGCAGGCGGAGGCCACCTTGTGGGCGGGGACGTCGAACTTCTCCAGGAAGGCGACGGCCTCGGTGTCCCACGGGGAGGCGAACCAGTCGATGCCGCGCAGCGCGCAGTGCTCGTCGATGGCGCGGTACTCGTCCTCGCCGAATTCGACCCGGTGGCGGTAGTCGATGTAGGTCATCCGGCCCCAGGGGGTGTCGCGCTCGATGTCCCACTGGTCGCGCGGGGTGCAGATCTCCGGGGTCCGCTTCTGGAACTTCACGGCGTCGCAGCCGGCTTCGGCGGCGGCGTCGACGAGGGCGAGGGCGTTGCCGAGGTCTCCGTTGTGGTTGATGCCGATCTCGCCGACGACGTAGACGGGGCGGCCGGGCCCGGCGCTGCGGGATCCGAAGGTGCGCAGACGGGTGGCATCGGCATGGGGGCTGGCGACGGTCATGGCGGGCGACGTCCTTCGGTGCGGGGGCGCGAGGGTGCGGGGGCGGGACTGCGGGGGTGCGGGGTGTGGGGGTGTGGGCTGCGGGGGTGTGGGCTGCGGGTCGGGTCGTACGTCGAACAGCGGGGCGAGCAGGCGGGCGCGGGCGAGGTCGTGCGGGTCGTCGATCTCCAGGACCCGCGCGGGGTCGGCGGCGACGGGGAGGGTGCGGCCGAAGAACCGGTGCCGGGCGGTGCGGAAGCCGGCGGCGTCCATGGCGTAGGCGGCGCCGGTCTCCAGCAGGTCCTGCGGGCGGTCCTGGCGCCGGGGGCGGTACGAGGCTTCGTGGTTGACCCCGCTCCCGGCGCCGTCGGCACCCTCCCGCCAGAGGAAGCCGTGGAAGGGGGCCGCGGTCAGGGCCGAGTCGGCTGCCCCGGACGCGACGGCGGCGGCGACGGAGTCGACGTCGCGGGCGGTGAGGAAGGGGCTGGTGCACTGGACCAGGAGGACCACGTCCACGGTGAGCGAGTGGAGTTCCTCGAAGCCGGCCATGGCGTGCAGGACGGCGGCTTCGCTGGTGGCCGTGTCCCCGGAGATCGCGGTGGGCCGGGTGATGACGTCGGCGCCGGCGTCGCGGGCGACGGCGGCGATCGCCTCGGAGTCGGTGGAGACGACCACGTCGGTCACGGCCGGCGCGGCCAGGCAGGCCCGGACGGCGCGGGCCACGAGCGGGGTGCCGGAGACTTCGGCGAGGTTCTTGCCGGGGACTCCCTTGGACCCGCCGCGGGCCGGGATCACGGCGAGGACCCTCACAGCTCCCCCATCCGGCGGATCACGGGGGCGACCCGCTGGACCCCGTGCCGGTAGGCGCCGCGGGCGGCGTCCCGCAGATGGGCGTGCAGCCGCCGCCGCAGCCGGGACTCACGCGCCGTCGGGCGGGCCGCGCCGGGCAGCGGGGTGCCGTCGGGGGCGAGGTGGTGCCGGGCGAGGATCGCGGGCAGGTACCGGGGGGCGGTGGTGAGCGTGTAGTACGGGTCCGGGGGCGGGAGCCGGCCCGGCAGCCCGGCGACCCTGGCCCGGGCACGGGCGTACGCGTCGTGCGCGGCGGGGCCGGTGACTCCCTGGGCCGCGAGCCAGTGCGGGTCGCCCCGCGGGAGCAGGCCCGCGTCGAGCTGGTCCCAGGACGCCAGGCAGCCCGAGCCGAGGAAGTGGTGGTTGCCGAGGGCTTCGCGGATGCCGAGGTCGGTGAGGACCGCCGTCGGGATGCCCCGGTGGAGGGATTCCAGGGCGGCGGTGGACGAGACGGTGACCAGCAGGCCGGCGCCGTCGAGCACCTCGCCCATGTTCCCGTACACCAGGCGGCAGTTGGGGGGCAGCCCGCCGGGGAGTCGCGCCGCGAGCCGCTGGTACGGCTGCTCCTCCAGGTGCGTGGTGTGCTCCCCGGGCCGGCTGCGCAGTTTGATCAGCACCTCCCGCTCCGGGTGGAGCCGCGCGTGCGCGGCCGCCCGTTCCAGCAGGTACGCGCGGTCCGCGCGGCCGTCGGGTACGGAGGGCTGTACGGCGAAGACCACCGCGTGGGCCCGGCCCGAGCCGGCCGGCTCGTACGGCGCACCGCCGAGGAACGGCAGCGCGGTCTCCGTGACGGCGCTCGCGTCCGCGCCGACCCCTTCGTACACGGCGCGGAAGCGCTCCGCGTCGTGGCGGGAGTTGGCGAGCACGACGTCGGCCCCGTGCCGCAGCAGCAGCCCGTCGGCGAGCTTCTCGTACACGACGCCCACGTAGCCGGTGACCAGTACGGGCCGCTCGCACGGGGTGGGCCACAGGGCGCGGGCCCCGTGCAGGACGGCTTGGACGGCTCCGCCGACCAGCGCGAGGACGATCACGTCGTAGCGCTCGCGCTCGATCCCGGCGAGGAACTCGGCGCAGGTCACCTCGGTCAGCCGGTCGGCCTGGACGCCCACCTCCCCGAGCTGGCGCGCGGTGGGCGTGGCGCGGCCGCGCAGCAGGTATCCGGTGAGCTGGTGGTCGGGGACGAGACGGCGGGCGGTGAGGGCGCCCCATTTCCATCGCGTATCGGAATCGGCGAGTACGGCGACGCGCTTGCGTTGTGGCACGCGGCAGAAGCTATTCCGCAATTCCGGTGATCGGCCCAACGACCGCACAACAGCGGGTTAACAGCCTGCCGCCGGAAAGCGAAAGCGCGCGGGTTAACGTGACCGCCCCGCGTCGTTCACACGGAATCCGTATCCGGGCCATGGTGAATGAGGAACGACGTCCTAATGTCTCATGGGTGCTCAAGCTCTCCGTCGTCGTGCCGTTCTACAACGTGCAGACATACGCACCCGATGCCCTGAAAAGTCTCGAACTCAACGCGCGGGACGATTTCGAGTTCCTGCTGGTCGACGACTGTTCGACGGACGGGACGCCCGTCCTGCTGGAGCGGGCGGCGCGCGAGCTGCCCGGGGCGGTCCGCCTCAGACACGACCGCAACCGCGGTCTGGCCACCGCGCGGAACACCGGTCTGGACGCGGCCCGTGGCGAGTACGTCGCCTTCCTGGACGGGGACGACTGGCTGGCCCCCGGCCACCTGGGCCGGATGCTGGCCGCCATCGAGGCGCTGAACTGCGATTTCGTCCGCACCGACCATGTCCGGTGCAGCGGCCGGTCGCGGACCGTGCAGCGCGTCCCGTACGGCCCGCAGGGGGTCGTCGCCGATCCGCGCGCCGGGATCCTGCCCGTCACCCGGGCCACCTCGGTGGACTATCCGTACGCCTGGGCCGGCATGTACCACCGGCGGCTGCTGGACCGCGGGGTCCTGCACTTCACGGACGGGCTGCGGACGGCGGAGGACCGGCCGTGGATCTGGCGGCTGCACCGGGAGGCGCGGTCCTTCGCGGTGGTCGCAATGCCCGGAATCTTCTACCGACGCGGGGTTTCCACCTCCTTGACGCAAATCGGCGACGAGCGGCAGCTCGATTTCATTCGCGCATTCGATCAAGTCCTGTCGGATACGGCCGCCGACCGGGAATCCGGCCTGCTGCTTCCGAAAGCCGTCCGAACGTATTGCGCAATGATCGCGCACCATATCGGGTCCATTGAAAGGTTCGAACCGGCCGTGGCCAAGAAACTCCGTTCGATGAGCGCGGCCGCGCTCGGACGCATGCCCCAGGACGTATTGGGCCAGACCCTGGACACGATGGACCTCGACCGCTCCTGCGTTCTGCGCCGCCTGCGCGCGAGCCGTCGCGTTCCGTCGGGAGCGACCGCCTGATGCCCGTCCAGATCTTCCTGGCCTCCACCCTGTACGGCGCGGCCACGCTCGCGGCGGGCATCGACGCGGGCAGCTTCCCCCAGGCCGGCCGCCGGATCCTGCTGACCAGCAACCACGCGGTCACCGCCGAGATCTCCCCCGGGCTCGCGGACATGCCTGGCTTCGCCGCCCTGCGCAGCCGCTTCGACGACGTCCTCGACTGGAACCGCACGATCGAGCCGATGCACCCGAGCGTCTGGGCCCCGCGCGCCGAGGACGTCCCGCTGTGGGAACGGCACTTGCGCGTCCTGTGGGGCCTCGGCGACGACCGTGTCGAGCTGATCGTGGAGTCCCTCCAGGTCCCGCCCGCGCAGAGCCTGTGCCGGCTCTTCCCGGGCGCGGCGGTCGACGTCTACGCCGACGGCCTGATGAGTTACGGACCCACGCGCTTCCGCCTGGACCCGCAGCTCGGGATGCGGGTGCGGCGGGTGCTCCACCTGGACCTGGTGCCGGGGCTGGAGCCGCTCCTGATGACGGAGTTCGGGGTGCGGGCGGAAGTGCTGCCGACGGAGCCGTTCCTGAAGGTCCTCGCCGAACTGGCCCAGTCGCCCGCGGGTACCGAGCTCGTGGAACCCGCCCGGCCGGCTCACCTCTCGCCGGGCGACGCCGCGCCGGCCTGGCACGACCCAGCCCCGTCCAACCCAGCCCCGTCCGACCCGGTCCCGCCCGGCCCAGTCCCGTCCGACCCCGCGCCGTCCGAGCCCCCGGCCCTCCTCCTCGGCCAGTACCTCTCCGCCCTGGACCTGATGACCCCCGCGGCGGAGGAGGAGCTCCACGTCGCCATGGTCCGCGGCGTCCACGCCCTGGGCCACCGCGAGCTGGTCTTCAAGCCGCATCCCAGCGCCCCGGCCGCCTACTCCCGCCGCGCGGAGGCGGAGGCCGGCCGGCTCGGTGTCCGCCTGACCGTGGTGAGCGCACCGGTCCTGGCCGAGACCCTGTACCAGCGGCTGCGCCCCGCGCTGGTCGTCGGCTGCTTCTCGACGGGCCTGCTGACCGCCGCGACGCTGTACGGGCTCCCCGTGGCCCGGACCGGCACGGAGGGGATACTGGCCCGCCTGACCCCGTACCAGAACAGCAACCGCGTCCCGCTGGCGTTGGTGGACGCCCTGCTTCCCGACCTGGCGGACGCGGAGGCGGTCCGCTCCCAGGCCGCTCCGAGCCGGGAGCGGGTCCGCGGGGAGCTGACCGGGCTGCTGACCGCGGTCGGTTTCACGATGCAGCCGCAGACCCTGTCCTCGCGGCGGGCAGCGGCCGAGGCCTACCTGGCCCGGCACCTGGCCCCGCGCACCCGGCGGTACTTCACCCGCCGCCGCCTGACCGTGCTGGGCCTGCCGGGCGGCATCCCGGCCCACTTGTCCTTCCTGCCCAGGATCCCGGCCGTACGCCGGGCCGTTCGGCGGCTCGGGCGGCGGCTCGGGCGGCTGGGCCGCGCGCTCAGCTGACGGCGAGCTTGGCGGCGAAGCCCATGAACAGCACGCCCGCCGCCGTCGTCGCCCCGGCCGACAGCCGCTTGCGGCGGCGGAAGGCGGCGGACAGCCGGGTGCCGGTGAATATCAGCGTCGTCAGGTAGAGGAAGCTCACCAGCTGCGAGACGGCGCCGAGCAGCAGGAACGACAGCGCGGGGTAGGCGTAACCCGGGTCGACGAACTGCACGAAGAACGACAGCAGGAAGAGGATGGCCTTCGGGTTGAACAGGCTCACCACCAGGGCCCGCCGGTAGGGCCGCTCGGCTGCGCCCGCCGGCTCCTCGGCGGTCAGCAGTTCCTCCTGCCGCGCCTTGCGGTGGCGCCACATGCTCCAGGCCGCCCGCAGCATGCCCGCGGCCAGCCAGGCCAGGTACCCGGCGCCGAGGAACTTCACCACGGTGAAGAGCAGCGGGCTCGCCTGGAGCAGCGCTCCCGCGCCGGCGGCGGCCAGCACCATCAGGACGGCGTCGCCGGTGAACACCCCGGAGGCGGCCTTGTACCCCTCGCGCACCCCGCGGCGGGCGGCGACGGACAGCACGTACAACGAGTTCGGACCCGGCAGCAGGACGATCAGCACCAGGCCGGCGAGATAAGTAGGAAGATCGGTCACACCCAGCATGCGCAGGAGTGTCCCACAGGGTCGCGCCTGTCAGTCCACCGCTTTTCACCGGCTCCCTCACCAGGTGGCACCGGCCGGCTCGTACGTCCCCCACACCTCCCGCAGCGCCCCGCACACCTCTCCGACCGTGGCTCGCGCGCGCAGGGCCTCCTTCATCGGATACAGCACGTTCTCCGTACCCGCGGCCGCCTCCCGCAGCGCCGCCAGCGCCGCTGACACCGCCGCCCCGTCGCGCTCTGCCCGCAGCCGCGCCAGCGCCTCGCACTGGCGCGCCTCGATGGCCGGGTCCACGCGCAGCGGTTCGTACGCCTCCTCGCGCTCCAGCGCGAAACGGTTGACCCCGACCACGGCCCGCTCGCCGCTCTCGGTCTCCTGCGCGATGCGGTAGGCGTTCCGCTCGATCTCCGCCTTCTGGAAACCGGCCTCGATCGCGGCCACGGCCCCGCCCTGGTCCTCGATCCGCCGCATCAGCGCGAGCGTCTCCTCCTCCAGCTCGTCGGTCATCCGCTCGACGGCGTAGGACCCGGCGAAGGGGTCCACGGTGTGCGGCACGTCCGTCTCGTAGGCCAGGACCTGCTGGGTGCGCAGCGCCAGCCGGGCAGACTTCTCCGTCGGCAGTGCCAGCGCCTCGTCGAAGGAGTTGGTGTGCAGCGACTGCGTGCCGCCCAGTACGGCGGCCAGGGCCTGCACGGCCACCCGTACGAGATTGAGCTCGGGCTGCTGCGCCGTCAGCTGGACTCCGGCCGTCTGGGTGTGGAAGCGCAGCATCAGCGACTTGGGGTCCCGCGCCCCGAACTCCTCCCGCATGACGCGGGCCCAGATCCGGCGGGCCGCCCGGAACTTCGCGACCTCCTCCAACAGGGTGGTGCGGGCGACGAAGAAGAAGGAGAGCCGGGGGCCGAACTCGTCGACCGCCATTCCGGCCGCCAGGGCCGTACGGACGTACGCGATGCCGTCGGCGAGGGTGAAGGCCACCTCCTGCGCGGGCGAGGCTCCCGCTTCGGCCATGTGGTAGCCGGAGATGGAGATGGTGTTCCACTTGGGGATCTCGGCGCGGCAGTACCGGAAGGTGTCGGCCGTCAGCCGGAGGGAGGGTTCGGGCGGGAAGATGTACGTGCCGCGGGCGATGTACTCCTTCAGGACGTCGTTCTGCACCGTGCCGGTCAGCTGCCCGCCCGGGATGCCCTGTTCCTCGGCCACCAGCTGATAGAGCACCAGGAGCAGGGCGGCGGGCGCGTTGATGGTCATCGAGGTGGAGACCCGGTCGAGCGGGATCCCGTCGAACAGCGCCCGCATGTCGTCGAGCGAGTCGATCGCGACCCCGACCTTGCCGACCTCGCCGTGGGCGAGGGGGGCATCGGAGTCGTGTCCCATCTGGGTCGGCAGGTCGAAGGCGACGGACAGTCCGGTGCCGCCGCCGGCGATGAGCTGGCGGTAGCGCGCGTTGGACTCGGCGGCCGTGCCGAATCCGGCGTACTGCCGCATGGTCCACGGACGGCCCGTGTACATCGTGGGGTAGATCCCCCGGGTATAGGGGAAATTGCCCGGTTCGCCTAGTTTGACGTCAGGGTCCCACCCCGTCAGGTCCCCGGGCCCGTAAACCGGTTCGATCGGAATTCCGCTCTCGGTGCGTGCCATTGACGAGTCCTTTGTAGGGCAACCAGGCCCGGGGCTGATACAACCTCCCCCGGCTACCGCTGGGGATTCCCCGGCCGCGAACGGCTGCGGGCGGCGCTTGTCACAATGGCGCAACATCCCGGGACCGTGTGCAACTCTCCACGCGCGCCAGGCATCAACTACATACACCACGTAGAAATCGGGGGACTGCAATGCAGCGCCAGAGAGTCATAATCCGCACGCTCGGAATCGCTACCGCCGTCGCGCTCGCCGCGACCGCCTGCGGGCCGCAGAAGGCGGAGTCCGCAGGTTCCGCTTCCTCGGCTCCGTCCGCGTCCACGGCGGGTCCCTCACCTGAAACGTCCCCGTCCACCGACGACAAGCCCGCTGACGCCTCGCCGTCGGCATCGCCCTCCAAGTCGGCGTCCCCGACGCCCTCGTCCTCGCCGTCTCCGACGGTGAAGCAGATCATGGCGAACGGCGACGACAGCGAGCAGGTGCGCGAGCTCCAGGCCCGCCTGCGGCAGCTGAAGCTGATGAGTGTCGCGCCGACCGGTTTCTACGGGTCGAAGACGACCGCCGCGGTCAGGTCCTTCCAGTCGAAGAACGGCCTGGGCGCCACCGGTTCGGTCGACGAGGCCACCTGGAAGAAGATCCAGGGCGCCAGCGAGAAGCCCACGGCGGAGGAGCTGCGCCCGCCGACCGTCAACGAGCCCGACGCCCCCGACGCCCGCTGCATGGAGGACCGGGTCATGTGCATCAGCAAGGAGAGCCGCACCCTGGCCTGGATGATCGACGGCAAGATCATCTCCACCATGGACGTGCGCTTCGGCTCGGAGAACACCCCGACCCGCGAGGGCGTCTTCAAGGTGGACCGGAAGGAAAAGGACTGGACGTCCACGCTCTACCACACGGCCATGCCGTACTCGATGTTCTTCAGCGGCGGCCAGGCGGTGCACTACTCGGCGGACTTCGCGGCGCGCGGCTACAACGGGGCCTCGCACGGCTGCGTGAACGTCCGGGACAAGGGCAAGCTCGCGGCCGTGTTCGACCAGGTGAACGTCGGCGACAAGGTCGTCGTCTACTGGTGAGGTAGAGGGCGCGGGCAGGGCCGGGGGAACGAACCCCGCCCGCGCCGGTTGCGCAGAGCCCAGGGGTACGGGGGGAACCCCGGCTCATGCGCGGCCGATGACCAGTCGGCTCGTTATGTACTGCGCCGCGGATTCGAAAAGTGTTACAGCAGGTGTCAGCGGCGGCTGCGGTGGCCCGGTGAGCCGTCCTTGTCCTTCGTGACCGGCGTCGGCGCCTGGAGTATCTCGCCCCCGCCACCGGCGCTCCGCTCACCGCCGGGCGCGCCCTCGGAGCCGGCCGGGGAGTCGGCCGGGCCGCTCTCGGGGACCCCGTCCAGCACCGACTCGCAGTAGTGCGGGATGCGCGCGAGGCCGCGGGCCAGGCGCGAGAGCCGCTCGCGGCGGTCGTCGTCGAGGTGGCCCGCCCGGTAGTCCTGGCAGAGGTCCGCCGCCTGGAGGCGGTTCTCCCGCTCGCCCTCGCGGCCGGAGCCTGTGGAGCCGTCCTCGGTACCGTCCTGGCCGTCCTTGAACAGGCCGCCGGTGGTGCCCGTGCCGGACGAGGGCCCGCCGGTGGTTCCGGTTCCGCCCGTCGCCTGCCCGTCCGCGCCCGGTGTCTGCGGGACGCCCGAGGTGGCCGCCGAACCCTCGCCGCTGCGCAGCGGGTGGGGCCGCAGCTGCGGGCTGAGGGTCGGGCCGGTGCTGCCGCCGGATGCCGGATCCCCGTCCGCGCTGACGGACAGCGCCGGTCCGGGCCCAGCATGGTCGTGCCCGGACCGGTCCAGCAGTCCGGCCGCCGCCGCGGCGGCCAGTCCGCCGACCGCGACACTGGCCAGGGCAGCCGCCAGGCCGAACCGCACCGGCCGGCGGCGCCGGGGCACGGGCGCGGGGACGAGGAGGCCGATGTCGACGAGGGGGTCCCCCGAACCGGCCGCTGCGGACCGGGCGTCGGGACGGACATCGGGCCGGACATCGGACCCGGCGTCGGGCCGGGTGCCGGGCGCCGTCCCGCCGTGCGCCGCGCGGAAGGCGGCCACCGCGACGGCCTCCCCGGGCAGTTCCGCCCCGAGGGGCGCCGGCTCGGCGAGGGCCTCCAGGGCGTCGAGGGCGGCGCGCAGCCGGGCCGCGTCATGCCGGGCGCCGGAATCGGCGCCGGGGCCCACAGGTTCCACCGGGTCACCGCGCAGCAGTCTGTCCGCCGCGGCTTCGTCCAGCCACCTGTTGCGCTCGTCGGCCATCACATGTCCTTCTGCGTCCGCCAACGTGAATGCGTCACACCGGTTTGTTCTACGAGGCCACCGCTTCGGCCACGCTGCGCGGGTACGGCGTCGAGATCCCTCCCGCCCCCGCCGTCCCGCTCTGGGCCCTCTCCATTATCGCCGACCGGAACCACCGAGTCCGCGCCCGGGCCGAAGGCGCCGTCGGGACCCTGCGCCGCCAGCAGCTCCGCCAGCTTCTTCAGCCCCCGGTGCGCGGCGGTGCGTACGGCGCCCGGCCGCTTGCCCAGGGTCTCGGCCGCGCTCTTGGCGTCCAGGCCGACCACGACCCGTAGGACGACGGCCTCAGCCTGGTCCTGGGGAAGCTGCGCGATCAGCGCCATGGTCAGGCCGGTGGAGAGGGACTCCATGGCCTCGCCCGCCGTGTCGCAGTCGGCGGCCCGGCCCGTCAGCTCGGTCTCGTCACCGCCGATGGCGGGACGGCGGCCGCGCATGCGGATGTGGTCGAGCGCCCGGTTGCGGGCGATGCGGGCGGCCCAGCCCCGGAAGCGGTCGGCGTCGCCGGTGAAGGAGTCGAAGTCGCGGGCGATCTGCAGCCAGGCCTCGGAGGTCACGTCTTCGGCGTCGCCGTCTCCAACGAGCGTGCGTACGTATCCGAGCAGGCGTGGATGCACGGCGCGGTACACCGTACGGAACGCGTTCTCATCGCCGCCCTGTGCCGCGAGCACCGCGGCCGTCAGCTCGGCGTCGTCCCCCAGCAAAGTCCCCAACCCGTTCACTGTCCTGTACGTCCTGCGCAAATCAGCACGTTACGGCTTTCAAGCACCTCACGTCCACGCGTTGTACAACCAGCAACGAACCCTGTGCGGAGAGCGGTGTGACATAAAACGCACCGGAGGCGCTGACAGGGTTACGGGCTTGTCGCACGAGTCCGTGACGGACGGCGACCGGGGCCTCTCCTGTGGGGGGTGGCGGCCTCGGTCGCCTTCCCCTTTTCCCGGCCACTCGCGACCTCCTCGCCGACTCGCGCGCCCCTCCCTCGCCGGACCCTTCCCGCGCCCCTTCCTCGCCGGACCCTTCCCCGCCGCTCCCGCGCGCCTTCCCCCCTGCCTTCCCCGTCTCCGCTTCTTCATCCTCCCGTCCGCGGCGCTTCCGTCATCCTTTCGGCTCACTTCCGGGTGAAATCCTCGAATGGGTACGACACTCCCAGCCCCGCGTCGATAGCGTGGCGGGACACCCGCGCCACGCCCCGAGGAGCCCCACGCTGTCGAGCCACCTTCCGGCACAGGCCCGCGGCAGCTCCGATCCCTCGTACGGCTCCGGACTGGCGCGGTTCAACGCCCTGTCGTCCGACGCCGTCCAGGCGGTCCTGCTGCAGTGCTGCGGAAGCCGGCGCTGGGCGCACCGAGTGGCCGCCCACCGCCCCTACCCGGACCTCGGCGCGCTGCTCGCGGCCGCGGACGAGGCCTCGTACGACCTGTCCCAGGCCGACCTGATGGAGGCGCTGGCCGCCGAATCCTCGGTGGAACTGGAGCACGGGGCCTCGTACGCCGCGGTCCTGGCCCTCGACGCGGCCCACGCCGAGTACGAACGCACATTCGGGCACGCCTTCGTGATCTGCCTCGACGGACACCCTCCGGAGGAGCAGGCGGACCAGCTGCTGACGGCCATCCGGCGGCGGATGGGGCACGAGGTCGACGAGGAGCGCTCGATCTCCGCGGACGAACTGCGCCGCGTCGTCCAGGCCCGGCTGTGGGACCTGACACACTGGCTGACCTCGGCAGACGGGCTGTCTGCGACCGAATCGGGCTATTCACCCCTGTGGGATAGCCCGTCCGTGCCTGTTTGATCACACCGATGGCCCCCGCGCGAAGGAACCGACAAAGCGTCGCTACGATGTCCGGGGCCGGAGGACCGTACCCGGCCGGGCCCGACCGACAACGAAGCCGGCTGGCCCCCGCCCCGCTTCCGGAGGGTTTTCCGTGCCGGCTGGAACGTTGTACCGCGGCCGGGAAGGAATGTGGTCCTGGGTGGCTCATCGAGTCACCGGCGTCCTCATTTTCTTCTTCCTGTTCGTACACGTCCTCGACACCGCTCTCGTCCGCGTCTCCCCTGAGGCGTACGACGATGTCGTGGCTACCTACAAGACTCCGATCGTCGCGCTGCTGGAGTACGGCCTCGTGGCCGCCATCCTCTTCCACGCGCTCAACGGTCTCCGTGTCATCGCTGTGGACTTCTGGTCCCAGGGCCCGCGCTACCAGAAGCAGATGCTCTGGTCCGTCATGGGCATCTGGATCGTGCTGATGGCCGGGGCCCTGTACCCCGTGCTCGGCCACGCAGCCGCTGAACTGTTCGGGAAGTGACGCGCATGTCTTCTGACACTTCTTCCGCCAAGGCCGTCGGCGACGTGGAGGGCGTGACCCTCTACGACGTCGACAACCCGGCTCCGTACATCGAGGCGCCGCGCAAGCGCACGGGCAAGACCCCGCGCTCGACCCGCGGCAACTTCGAGATGGCGGCATGGCTCTTCATGCGCCTCTCGGGCATCGTGCTGGTGGTCCTGGTCATCGGCCACCTGCTGATCCAGCTGGTGCTCGACGGCGGCGTCTCCAAGATCGGCTTCGCCTTCGTGGCGGGCCGCTGGGCGTCCCCGTTCTGGCAGGTCTGGGACCTGCTGATGCTGTGGCTGGCGATGCTGCACGGCGCCAACGGTCTGCGTACCGTCATCAACGACTACGCGGAGCGCGCCAACACGCGGCTGTGGCTGAAGGGCCTGCTCTACACCGCCACGGTGTTCACCATTCTTCTGGGCACGCTGGTGATCTTCACCTTCGACCCGAACATCCGCTAGGCAACGGGGCTGAGGCGAAACCAATGAAGATCCACAAGTACGACACCGTCATCGTCGGCGCAGGTGGCGCGGGCATGCGCGCCGCCATCGAGTCGACGAAGCGCAGCCGCACCGCCGTGCTGACGAAGCTCTACCCCACCCGCTCCCACACGGGCGCCGCGCAGGGCGGCATGGCCGCCGCGCTGGCCAACGTGGAAGAGGACAACTGGGAGTGGCACACCTTCGACACGATCAAGGGCGGTGACTACCTGGTCGACCAGGACGCCGCCGAGATCCTGGCGAAGGAGGCCATCGACGCCGTCCTCGACCTGGAGAAGATGGGCCTGCCGTTCAACCGCACGCCGGACGGCACCATCGACCAGCGCCGCTTCGGCGGCCACTCGCGCAACCACGGCGAGGCCCCGGTCCGCCGGTCCTGCTACGCCGCGGACCGCACCGGTCACATGATCCTCCAGACGCTGTACCAGAACTGCGTCAAGGAGGGCGTGGAGTTCTTCAACGAGTTCTACGTCCTGGACCAGCTCCTCGTCGAGGAAGACGGCGTCAAGAAGTCGGCCGGTGTGGTCGCGTACGAGCTCGCCACCGGCGAGATCCACGTGTTCCACGCCAAGGCCGTCATCTACGCCTCCGGCGGCACCGGCAAGTTCTTCAAGGTGACCTCCAACGCGCACACCCTCACGGGTGACGGCCAGGCGGCCTGCTACCGCCGCGGTCTGCCGCTGGAGGACATGGAGTTCTTCCAGTTCCACCCGACGGGCATCTGGCGCATGGGCATCCTGCTGACGGAGGGCGCCCGCGGTGAGGGCGGCATCCTCCGCAACAAGGACGGCGAGCGCTTCATGGAGAAGTACGCGCCGGTCATGAAGGACCTCGCGTCCCGTGACGTCGTCTCGCGCTCCATCTACACCGAGATCCGCGAGGGCCGCGGCTGCGGTCCGGCCGGTGACCACGTGTACCTGGACCTGACGCACCTGCCGCCGGAGCAGCTCGACGCCAAGCTCCCGGACATCACCGAGTTCGCGCGTACGTACCTCGGCATCGAGCCGTACACGGACCCGATCCCGATCCAGCCCACCGCGCACTACGCCATGGGCGGCATCCCGACCAACGTCCAGGGTGAAGTCCTCATGGACAACACCACGGTCGTCCCGGGCCTGTACGCGGCCGGCGAGGTCGCGTGCGTGTCGGTGCACGGCGCGAACCGCCTGGGCACCAACTCGCTGCTGGACATCAACGTCTTCGGCAAGCGCTCGGGCATCGCCGCGGCGGAGTACGCGCACGAGAACGACTACGTCGCGCTGCCGGAGAACCCGGCCAAGGACGTCGCCGACCTCGTCGAGCGCCTGCGCAACTCCACGGGCAAGGAGCGGGTCGCCGAGCTGCGCCTGGAGCTCCAGGAGACGATGGACGCCTGCGTGATGGTGTTCCGTACGGAGCAGACCATCAAGACCGCGGTCGAGAAGATCGCGGAGCTGCGCGAGCGCTACAAGAACGTGTCCGTCCAGGACAAGGGGAAGCGCTTCAACACGGACCTGCTCGAAGCCATCGAGCTGGGCAACCTGCTCGACCTGGCCGAGGTCATGGCCGTGTCCGCGCTCGCACGCAAGGAGTCCCGCGGCGGTCACTACCGCGAGGACTACCCGAACCGCGACGACGTCAACTTCATGCGCCACACCATGGCGTACCGCGAGGTCGGAGCCGACGGCTCGGACTCGATCCGGCTCGACTACAAGCCGGTCGTCACGACCCGCTACCAGCCGATGGAGCGTAAGTACTGATGGCTACCCCGACCCTGAGCAAGACGGACAAGATGGAGGCGGCGGCCGCGGCCTCGCCCTTCATCACGGTCACGTTCCGGATCCGCCGCTTCAACCCCGAGATCTCGGACGAGGCGCAGTGGCAGGACTTCCAGATCGAGATCGACCCGAAGGAGCGCGTGCTCGACGGTCTCCACAAGATCAAGTGGGACCTCGACGGCACGCTCACCTTCCGCCGCTCGTGCGCGCACGGCATCTGCGGCTCCGACGCGATGCGGATCAACGGCAAGAACAGGCTCGCCTGCAAGACGCTGATCAAGGACATCAACCCGGAGAAGCCGATCACCGTCGAGGCCATAAAGGGCCTCACGGTGATGAAGGACCTCATCGTCGACATGGAGCCCTTCTTCCAGGCGTACCGGGACGTCATGCCGTTCCTGGTGACGACGGGCAACGAGCCGACGCGCGAGCGTCTGCAGTCCGCCGAGGACCGCGAGCGCTTCGACGACACCACCAAGTGCATCCTGTGCGCCGCGTGCACGTCCTCGTGCCCGGTGTTCTGGAACGACGGCCAGTACTTCGGCCCGGCGGCGATCGTCAACGCGCACCGCTTCATCTTCGACTCGCGTGACGAGGCCGGCGAGCAGCGGCTGGAGATCCTGAACGACAAGGACGGCGTGTGGCGCTGCCGCACGACCTTCAACTGCACCGACGCGTGCCCGCGTGGCATCGAGGTCACGAAGGCGATCCAGGAAGTCAAGCGCGCGCTGATCACGCGTCGCTTCTGACCTTCCGGTGAACCTGCCGTAGGTCTGTCGGAGTTCTGTCGGAGCTCTGTCGTTGGTTCACGGAGGCCCGCACCCCTGCCGGGGTGCGGGCCTCCGTCATGCCGAAAGCTCGGCTCCGCGGACGCGGCCTTCCCATCGGGGCACAGGGTGAGGGGTGGCTGTGGAAGGATCGGCCACATGAGCGAGCAGCAGCCGAATCCATACGCGAGCGACCCCGGCCAGGGCGGCGGGCCCGGCCCGGCGGGCTACAACCCGGGCCCCGGCGCGCCGAGTTACGGCTACCCCCAGCAGTCCTACCCGTCGGCCCCGGCCTACCAGCCGACCATCGGCGGTCCGGGCCTGCCCGCCCCCGCGTACCCGCCCACGGCCGCCCCGAACCCGGGCGGCGCCGGCCTGTCGCTCGGCGACATCACCATCGCCGGGGACCAGATCATCACCCCGTCGGGCACGATGCCGCTCAGGGGCGCGATGTGGAACGCGACCGACTTCTCGCGCACCGAGGAGAAGATCCCGACCCACGCGGTCGTGCTCGCGATCGTCTTCGCGCTGTTTTGCCTGATCGGCCTCCTGTTCCTCCTGATGAAGGAGAAGAAGACCACGGGCTACATCCAGGTCACGGTCACCAGCGGCGGCCGCCACCACTCCACAATGATCCCGGCGACGGGCCCGAACACGTACCCGTGGGTGATGACGCAGATCAACTACGCGCGGTCGCTGAGCTTCTGAGGGCGGGAGAGCCGAGGGGGCTGGGGGCGTACGGGGAGCTGAGGGCGTACGGGGATCCGGCCGGCCGGATCCGGTGGGCCGCGCCCGGTTCTCGTCGGGCCGTGACGCCGGCGCCTCCAGCGCGCTGTCCTCCGCCGGGTTGAGCAGACTTCCGGTACGGGCCCGGCGGACCAGCAGCTCGGCGAGGATGCTGAACTCGCCGCTCCCCGCCAGGGCTTTGGCCTCGTCCATGCCGGCCATCGTAGGCTGGCCGCCCTCGGGATCGCCGCGTCGCATCCGGGACGGGTGACCTCGCTGCTCCTGCTCTGTGCGGGCCGCCCCGGCCACGAACCGGGCCCGGAGCTGAGGAAGTTCGCAGCGGCCGAGGACGCGCGCTGGAGGCGGGCGACCTGGCCGGCGCGGCTCTGCTCAACGCCGCCACCTGGCTCGGCCCGGACGCCGGACGCGGCGGCCCACGGGATCGTAGGAGCCATGCAGCTGCGGAACTTCGAGACGGGCCTCGCCGCGCCGCGGGGGAACACGAACGTCCCGAGCCGGAGGCCGACCTGCCGCCGTCACGGCGAAGACGCTGGCGGTCGGCGGCGCCCATGACCTCCCCGACTCCCGCCGCATCGCGGCGGAACTCCCGTCCCTGGTGCCCGGTGCCACACACCTGGAGCTGCCCTGGGCGGGTCACCTGCCCTCCTTGGAACGCCCCGAGGAAATCACCGGGCTGATGCTGGAGTTCCTCCGCTCGATCCAGTGAGCCGCCCACGCTTGAACATGTTCAAAAGAAGCTCTACAGTGACTGACGTCAAGGTAATTGAACACGTTCAAGGGGGCTGAGGGCAATGGACCTCACCGTGGTCGCGTACGTCATCTACCTGCTCATCAGCATCGGGCTCACCGTCTGGGTCGCCCGCACGCTCAGCCGTAACGGCCGCGTCTTCATCGGCGACGTCCTCCAGGGAAACGAGAAGCTCGCCGACGCCGTCAACCAGCTGCTGGTGGTGGGCTTTTACCTGGTCAACATCGGCTTCGTGACCCTCTACCTGCGGTCGAGCGAGGAGATCGTGGCGGCCCGCGACCTCTTCGAGGCGCTGTCGGTCAAGCTCGGTGTCGTCCTGCTGGTCCTCGGGGTCATGCACTTGGGGAACGTGTGGGTGCTGAACAAGATGCGCCGCCGGGGGATCATGGAGCGGCACCAGACTCCGCCGGTCGCCCCGCAGGGGTGGACCGCTCCGGCCGGGGCCTGAGCGGTGACGCCCGTGGGGGCGGTCCGGACGCTGACCGTCCTGTACGACGCCGGCTGCCCGCTCTGTGTGCACATCCGGCACTGGCTGCTCGGGCAGCGCCGGCTCGTCCCGCTCCGGTTCGTGCCCGCCGCGTCGTTCGAGGCGCGGCAGCGGTATCCGCGGCTCGACCACGCGTCGACGCTCCGGGAGATCACCGTCGTCGGGGATGCGGGGCACGTGTGGACCGGGACGGACGCCTTCATCATGTGCCTGTGGGCGCTGGTGGAGCACCGGCCGAGGGCGAACTGGCTCGCCACCCCGACCGGCCGGCCCTTCGCCCGGGCGGCCATGTACACGGCGGCCAAAGTGCGGCAGGCGGTACGGACGGAAGGCGGGGGCGGTGCTGGGGCGGAGCCCGGAGCACCGGTCTGTGACGACCAGTGCTCCGTCCCCCGATAGGCTCGTCCACCGTGACTGATCAGAAGGCTCCCAAGAGCGAGCAGACCCGCACGCTCATCCTCGAAACCGCGCTCCGGCTGTTCCAGGAGCGCGGTTTCGACAAGACCACGATGCGGGGAATCGCCAAGGAGGCCGGTGTCTCGGTCGGCAACGCCTATTACTACTTCGAATCGAAGGAACATCTGGTCCAGGGGTTCTACGACCGGATCGGCGCCGCTCATCAGGCGGCGGTCCGGCCGATCCTGGACAGCGAGACCGATCTGCAGAAGCGGCTCGCGGGCGTGCTGACGAGCTGGCTCGACATCGCGGCCCCGTACCACGAGTTCGCCTCGCAGTTCTTCAAGAACGCGGCGGATCCCGAGAGTCCGCTCAGTCCGTTCTCGGAGGAGTCGCAGGCCGCGCGCCAGGCGGCGATCGACATCCACCGCGAGGTGCTGGCCGGGGCGAAGACCAAGGTGCCGGCCGAACTGGCCGACGTACTGCCGGAACTGATGTGGCTCTCGCAGATGGGCCTGGTCCTGTACTGGGTCTTCGACCGCTCGCCGGACAGCGAGAAGACGCGGCGGCTCGCCGAGCGCGGCGCGCAGCTGACGACGCGGGGCATCGTGCTGGCCCGCTTCCGGGTGCTGCGGCCGCTGGTGCGGGAAGTGCACGAGCTGTTCGCGGACTTCCTGCCGGGCATGGCGCAGACGGCGACGAACGGGGCGCGCAAGCGGGCGTCCGACCCGGACGCGGGTCCCGATTCCGAGCCCGGCCCCGAGCGCGCGTAGACCGCCGGGCCCGCGAGGAGCAGGCCTCGTGCCGGGATCCACGGGAAGGACGGTTCGGGGTGCCGGGTGTGCGCCCTTGGCTCCTTGTACGTGGTCAGGCCTGGTGTGAGGCGAGTTCGACGACGGTGATGTCGGACGGCGCCCCCACCCGGACCGGAGGTCCCCAGGCGCCGGCTCCGCGGGACACGTAGAGCTGGGTGTCACCGTAGCGCTCCAGGCCGGCGACGGTCGGGTTGGCGAGCTCGGCGATGAAGTTGCCGGGCCAGAGCTGGCCGCCGTGGGTGTGGCCGGAGAGCTGGAGGTCGACGCCGTGCCGGACGGCGTCGTGGATGACGACGGGCTGGTGGGCGAGGAGGACCGCGGCGCGCGAGCGGTCCCGGTCGCCGAGGGCCGCCTGGAAGTCCGGCCCGTGGCCCTCCGTCTCCCCCGCGATGTCGTTGACGCCGGCGAGGTCGAAGTACGGCATCGCCCGGCGGGCGTTCTCCAGGGGGGTCAGGCCGAGTTCGCGGACGTGGTCGATCCACTGCTGGGCGCCGGAGAAGTACTCGTGGTTGCCGGTGACGAAGTACGAGCCGTGTCGGGCGGTGAGCCGGCGCAGCGGCTCGGCGGCGTGGCCGAGCTCCTGGACGTCGCCGTCGACCAGGTCGCCGACGATGGCGATGAGGTCGGGCTGGGTGCGGTTGACGGTGTCCACGATGCGCTGGGTGTGCGCGCGGCCGAGCACCGGGCCGATGTGCACGTCGCTGACGACGGCGATGCGGAAACCGTGCGCCCCGCGGGGCAGCTTGGCGAGGGGGACCCGGACCCGCCGGACGCTCGGGCCGCGCAGGACTCCGTACGCGCCGTTGCCGACGGTGGCGACGGCCACGGCGGCGGCCGCGCCGCCGACCGCGCGCGCGACGAACCTGCGGCGGCTGAGCTCCGGGGCCGTTCCGCCCGCGCCGGGGACTGCCGGGGCCGGAGCGGCGTCCGGTGGTACCTGCCCGCCCTCAGGAGCCCGCGGAGTCTCCGGGGCCGGCTCGGAGGGGCTCGTGCGGGTGTCCCGCAGGGCGGTCACGCCACCCGCGCCTTCTCTTCCGCCCGTCCCTTCCGCCCCTTGCGCCGCTTCCGCCACGGCCGCGACGCCTGCTACCCGGGGGTTCGCGAGGCTGATCTCCGCGCCCTCCGTAGCCGTGGCCGCCCCGTCCGGTCCGCCCCCGGAGGGGGCCCGGTGGGCCAGACGGCGGAGCAACAGCGCGCGGATCGGCTCCGCCACCAGCATCGTCAAGGTCAGGTAGAGGAGCACCGCGAGCCAGAGGAACCCGGGCCAGGCCACCGTCTGCTGGAGCCAGAAGGGGACGCCGGCGCGGCCCGTGGTCAGCGCGGCCACAGAGAGGAGGGGCAGGGCGATGGCCGATGCCGTGCCGATGCGGCGGGGCAGGCCGCCGGGGGCCGTGGTGTCGCGGACCAGGCGGATCCACAGCCAGCGGTGGACCAGGACCAGTAGGGCGAGGACGGCCGAGGCGACCAGCACGAAGATCACGATTCTCATGCGTCGGAGTCCTTGCGCGATCCCCGCCGCAGGGCCAGGACGGCACGCAACCCGATCACACCGACGGCCGTCCCCAGGAGAAGGGACGTCACCGCGAGCAGCAGGTGCACCCAGAAGTAGGACGTGGGGTCACCCGCCGCGTCGAACGCCAGGCCACTGCTGTTCTTCCACAGGTTCCGGACGAAAGACACCCAGATGAACCAGCTCCACACCCCGAACGCGAGCAGGAACCAGGAGGCGGTACGACTGAGTTTCATGCCCTCAGTATCGGATTCCTCCCCAGGAAGGACTCGCCGGGGTGCGCTGTCCCGGCAGTGGTTTCAGTGGATTGGCCGGTCCATGGCGGCAGACAGTTCATCGGGATGTACTTTCACCTGCGTGTCTGCCAAAAAGACCGCGCTGACGGTCCTGTCCGCCGCGCTGCTGATTCCCGCGGTGCTCGTGGCTCCCGCGCACTCCGCGCCGGCCCCGACGCCCGACGGGAAGGGGCGGCCCCCGCAGGCTCCACAGGCCCCGAAGCCTCCGGCCGCGAAGCTCGCACAGGCTCCGAAGGGCCCGAAGGGCCCGAAGGCCCCTAAGGCCCCGAGGGCCCCGAAGGCGAAGGCTCCAAAGGCGAAGGCCCGCGCTGTCGCGGCGAAGGTCCGGGCGGCCCCCGCGCCGCCCGTGTCCATGTCCACGGTCGGCGGAGCCCTGCTCGGCCAGCCGGGGACGCAGGTCAATCTGCTGCCCGGTGCGCCCGCCCTGCCGAAGAACCTCACGGGGCGGTCCTGGATCGTGGCCGACGCCGAGTCCGGCGAGGTCCTGGCCGCACACAACGCGCACTGGCGGCTCCCGCCCGCCTCCACCCTGAAGATGCTCTTCGCGGACACGCTGCTGCCCGGCCTGCCCAAGGAACAGGTCCACAAGGTCAGCGAGGAGGAGGTCTCCGGCGTCGGCTCCGGCAGCAGCCTGGTCGGGGTCAAGGAGGACCAGGAGTACAGCGTCCACGACCTGTGGCTCGGGGTGTTCCTGCGGTCGGGGAACGACGCCGTGCACGTCCTCTCGGCCATGAACGGCGGCATCGAGAAGACCGTCAAGGACATGCAGGCGCACGCCGAGGAGCTCCAGGCCCTGGACACCCATGTGGTGTCCCCCGACGGGTACGACGCCCCGGGGCAGGTGTCCAGCGCGTACGACCTCACCCTCATCGCGCGCTCCGGACTGCAGAAGCAGGACTTCCGGGAGTACTGCGGCACGGTGAGCGCGAAGTTCCCCGGCAAGCAGGAACCCGGGAAGCCGCGCGACTTCTTCGAGATCCAGACCACCAACCGGCTGATGACCGGCGCGGGGGGCATCTCCCCCTACAAGGGCATCGCCGGGGTGAAGAACGGCACCACCACCATGGCCGGCTCCACCTTCACCGGGGCCGCCCAGAAGGGTGACAAGAAGCTGCTGGTCACGGTGATGAACCCGGGCGCGGGCGGCGCCAACTCGGTGTACGAGGAGACCGCCGCGCTCTTCGACTGGGGCTTCTCGGCGGCCGGAAAGGTGAAGCCCGTGGGGGAGCTCGTGCCGCCGAAGAGCGCCGACACGACCTCCCTCGGTTCCCCCGCGAAGACTCACGAGAACGACCCCGCGGCGGCCGGCGCCGGCTCGGGCTCCGGCCCGGCCCTCGGTGTCGCGTCGGGCGTGCTGGGCCTGCTGGCGGGCGGCGCGTTCTACGTCAACCGGCGCTGGCCGCGCGGTCCCGGGGGCCGGGGCACGGACCCGGAAGTGGTCTCTTAGGACGCGGCGGGCCGGCTCCGCGGGCCGCTCTCCGGGCCCGGGGCAGGGGCCGGGGCCTGGACCGGGGCCTGGACCGGGGCCTGCTCCCGGTCCGGGAGCTGCCGGTCGATGGTGCCCGCCTCCCGATCCGGGCCCGGGTCGGTGCCCGCCTCCGGGTCCTTGCCGGTCTCCGGGTCCCGGTCCCGGGTCGCCGTCCAGGCGGCGACGAACAGCAGCAGCTTCGCCGTGAAGTTGATCCAGAGCAGCAGGGCGATCGGCACGCCGAAAGCCCCGTACATGCTCTTCGCGGCGACCTCCCGCATATAGCCGCTGAGCAGCAGTTTCAGCAGCTCGAACCCCGCCGCGCCGATCAGCGCGCCCTGGATCAGGCGGCCGCGCGGCGGTTCGACGCCGGGCAGCAGGGTCAGCACGTAGAGCAGGAGCAGGAAGGCGGCCAGTACGCCGACGAGGAACGCGCCGACCCGCAGCACCACCCCACCCGCACCCTGCTGCGGAATGCCCAGCCACGCGCCGAAGGTGCCGACCGCGCTGGAGCCGATGATCGAGGCGGCGGCCGAGCCGAGGCCCGCGCCGCCGAGGCCGAGGAGCACGGCCGCGTCCTTGCCCTTGCGGGCGAAGGGATTGCCCTCGTCCTCGTCGTCCTTCTCCCACACCGCGCGCAGACAGTCCCGCATCGAGCCGACCCACCCGATGCCGGTGAAGAGCAGGACGCCGGAGGCGACGAGGCCGACCGTGCCCGCGTTGGCGACGAGTGCGTCGAGGTCCAGCTGGTCGGAGATGCCCGGGACCTGCTCGGAGAGGGTGCGCTGGAGCCGGTCCAGTTGTTCCTGGCTCAGCAGCGCCGCGCCGACGGCGGCGGCCACGGTGATCAGCGGGAAGAGGGCGAGGAAGCTGATGAAGGTGATCGCGGCGGCGAGTCTGCTCCAGTGCACGCGGTCAAGACGTTCGTACGAGCGCCAGGCGTGCGTCCGCATCAGACGGGCCACCAGCGGCCCGACCACCGGGAGTCTCGTCAGCCAGTCCATGGGGTCACCGTAATTGAGCTGTCGGAAATAGCCGGGATTGTCGCTTTTGGCGACTACGGTCGTCGATTGTGACTTTTCGCCCTGCGGCTCATCCGTTCCACTCCCTGGTCCTGCGAAGGCTCCGGTTCCGCGCCCGGCTGGCCCTGCGACCGCTCCGTCAGGAGCTTCGTACGGTCGGCTCCGCCGCTTCGTCGGCCGGGGACCCGAGCTGCGCCGGAACCCCGGTCGGACCGGCCCCGAAAGGGTATTCGCGCAGCTTGCGCCAGACTCCGTCCGAGCCCTGCTCGTAGAGCGCGAAGCCCTCGCAGACCCACTCGGCGGCGTACTCGGCGAGAGCCGTGTACGCCAGGTCCATCGCCTCCTCGGAGATCCCGTGGGCGACCGTGACGTGCGGGTGGTACGGAAAGGCCAGCTCGCGGCTGAGCGGCCCGGCCGGATCGCGGACCAGGCTCTGGAGGCGGGTGCAGCCGGAGGCGCCCTCGACGACCTGGACGAAGACGACCGGCGAAAGGGGCCGGAAGGTCCCCGTCCCGGCCAGCCGCATCCCGAAGGAGCGGAAGGAGGCCGCGACCTCGGCCAGGTGGGCCCGGATCTCCGGGAGCCGGTCCGCCTCCACCTCGGTGGGCGGCACGAGGGTGACGTGCGTGGGGATGCCGTGCGCGGCGGCGTCCCCGAAGCCCGCGCGCAGCTCCTGGAGCTGGCTGCCGTACGGCTCCGGGACCGCGATCGAAACGCCGAGCGTTACGGTCCCCACGAATCTCTCCTCCGTCTGTCTGCCGATGTCTGCCGATGTCTGCCGATGTCTGCGGTGCGTGCGGTGTGTGCCCGCTGTGGACGTGCCGTGCCGCCGCCCGCCCCAGTGTGGCGGCAGCACCCCCCGGATAGCCAGGGGGCTCTTTTCGTAGATGCGTCCGTCAGTGCTTGGCGGGCAGGAAACCGAGGCGGTCGTACGTCTGGGCGAGCGTCTCGGCGGCGACCGCGCGGGCCTTCTCCGCGCCCTTGGCCAGGATGGAGTCCAGCGTCTCCGGGTCGTCCAGGTATTCCTGGGTGCGCCGCTTGAACGGTGTGACGAAATCGACCATCACGCCGGCCAGGTCGGTCTTCAGTGCGCCGTAGCCCTTGCCCTCGTACTTCGCCTCCAGGGCGGGGACCGTCTCGCCCGTGAGGGTGGAGTAGATCGTGAGCAGGTTGCTGACGCCGGGCTTCTTCTCGGCGTCGAAGCGGACCTCGGCCTCGGTGTCGGTGACCGCGCTCTTGATCTTCTTCTCGGTGACCTTGGGCTCGTCGAGGAGGTTGATCAGGCCCTTGGGGGACGACGCCGACTTGGACATCTTGATCGCCGGGTCCTGGAGGTCGTAGATCTTCGCGACCTCCTTGACGATGTGCGCGGCGGGGAGGGTGAACGTCTGCCCGAACCGCTGGTTGAAGCGCTCCGCCAGGTCGCGGGTCAGCTCGATGTGCTGGCGCTGGTCCTCGCCGACGGGGACGGCGTTCGCCTGGTAGAGCAGGATGTCGGCGACCTGGAGGATGGGGTACGTGAACAGGCCGACGGTGGCGTTGCCCACGCCCTGCTTGGCGGACTTGTCCTTGAACTGCGTCATCCGGCTGGCCTCGCCGAAACCGGTGATGCAGTTCATGACCCAGCCGAGCTGCGCGTGCTCGGGCACGTGGCTCTGGATGAACAGCGTGCAGCGCTCGGGGTCCAGCCCGGCGGCGAGCAGCTGCGCGGCGGAGAGGCGGGTGTTCGCGCGGAGGTCCTTCGGATCCTGCGGCATGGTGATCGCGTGCAGGTCGACCACCATGTAGAACGCGTCGTGCGTCTCCTGGAGGGCGACGTACTGGCGAATGGCTCCGAGATAGTTCCCGAGGTGGAACGAACCGGAGGTGGGCTGGATGCCGGAGAGCGCGCGAGGACGATCAGAAGCCATGGCTTCATTCTCTCAGGTGCCGGGGCTGGCTCCGGCCCGCGCTGGCCGGAACCTTCCGCGCCGCCCCCGCGTCCGCCCCGGCGCCGCCCGGGTACCGGGCAGTATCGGCGCGTCCGGATCCCGCCTCGGCCGAGCGACCGCTTTCCGGTCCGAAACGATCCGCCCGGCCGGGGATTGAGGCGCGGGGTGCCGGGGGCGGCGCCCCCGGCACCGGCGCAGCGGGTTACGAGAGCGGGAGGCCGGGGGCCGGGAAGGCCGACATCAGGGCCGTGACCTCCGCGCGGACCCCGGCGAGGGCCGCCTCGTCCGCCTTGGCCGCGGCGTCCACCGAGCGCGCGATCCAGTCCGCCACCACCGGCATGTGCTCGGCCGACAGCCCCCGCGAGGTCAGCGACGGCGTACCGATCCGGATGCCCGACGGGTCGAACGGCTTGCGCGGGTCGAAGGGCACCGTGTTGTAGTTCACCACGATGCCCGCGCGGTCCAGCGCCTTCGCCGCCACCTTGCCCGGCACCTCCTTGCCGGTCAGGTCGATCAGGATCAGGTGGTTGTCCGTACCGCCCGACACCAGGTCGAAGCCGCGCTCCAGCAGCGCCGCGGCCAGCGCCTTCGCGTTGGCGACCACCGCGTGGGCGTACGACACGAACGACGGCTGCGCCGCCTCGTGCAGGGCCACCGCGATGCCCGCGGTCGTCTGGTTGTGGGGGCCGCCCTGGAGGCCCGGGAAGACCGCCTTGTCGAGGGCCTTCGCGTGCTCCTCCCGGCACATCAGCATCGCGCCGCGCGGCCCGCGCAGCGTCTTGTGGGTCGTGGTGGAGATGACGTCCACGTGCTCGGCGGGGGACGGGTGGGCGCCGCCCGCGATGAGGCCCGCGATGTGGGCGACGTCCGCGACGAGGATCGAGCCCGCCTCCTGGGCGATGGACGCGAAGGCGGCGAAGTCGATCGTGCGCGGCAGGGCCGTCCCGCCACAGAAAATGATCTTCGGACGCTCGGTCAGGGCGAGGTCGCGCACCGCGTCGTAGTCGATGAGACCGGTGTCGGGGCGGACGCCGTACTGCACGCCCCGGAACCAGGAACCCGTCGCCGAGACGCCCCAGCCGTGGGTGAGGTGTCCGCCCATGGGCAGAGCCATGCCCATCACCGTGTCGCCCGGCTTGGCGAAGGCCAGGTACACGGCCAGGTTGGCCGGGGAGCCGGAGTACGGCTGGACGTTGGCGTGGTCCACGCCGAACAGGCCCTTGGCCCGCTGGACCGCAAGGGCCTCGACGCGGTCGATGTTCTGCTGGCCCTCGTAGTAGCGGCGGCCGGGGTAGCCCTCGCTGTACTTGTTCTGCAGGACCGTGCCGGAGGCTTCGAGGACCGCCGCGGACACGTAGTTCTCGCTGGGGATGAGGCGCAGGGTCTCGGCCTGCAGTACTTCTTCCGCCGCGACGAAAGACGCCAGTTCGGGGTCGGTCGCGGACAGGGCGGGGTGGCGGCTCGCGGACATGGCGGGCTCCTCCGGGGTCGATGTGGATCGGTACCCCGCGAGGCCCAGGCGAGCGGCCCTGTGTGCGGTCGTGCGCGCGCGGCTCCCCCGGAGTTGGTTCTCCGTACGCCAGTCGCCGTGCGTACCGCCCACCTTAGCGTTCGCGCCACGGGAGAGGTTTCTGCGTCCGGTATACGAGCGACGATAAGAAGGTGACGCACCCTCGTCACAGGCCAGGACGGACGATCGGAGACCCCGTGTCGACAATTGCTGATGCCATCCGCTCCGCTGACGCGCACAGCGCGCACACCTACCATCCGCTGCCCGTCGTCATCGCCTCCGCGGACGGCGCGTGGATGACCGACGTGGAGGGCCGCAGGTATCTCGACATGCTCGCCGGGTACTCGGCACTCAACTTCGGGCACGGCAACCGCCGTCTGATCGACGCCGCCCGCGCGCAGCTGGAGCGGCTCACGCTCACCTCGCGCGCTTTTCACCACGACCGCTTCGCCGACTTCTGCACCGAGCTCGCCGCGCTGTGCGGCAAGGAGACGGTGCTGCCCATGAACACGGGTGCGGAGGCCGTCGAGACGGCCGTGAAGACGGCCCGCAAGTGGGGCTACGAGGTCAAGGGCATCCCGGACGGGCACGCGAAGATCGTGGTCGCGGCCGGCAACTTCCACGGCCGCACCACGACCATCGTCTCCTTCTCCACGGACCACGAGGCCCGCGACCACTTCGGTCCGTACACGCCCGGCTTCGAGATCGTCCCGTACGGCGACCTCACCGCGCTCGCCGCGGCCGTCACCGAGAACACCGCGGCCGTGCTGCTGGAACCGATCCAGGGCGAGGCCGGCGTACTGGTCCCGCCCGCCGGCTACCTGCGGGGCGTACGGGAGCTGACGCGCGAGCGGAACGTCCTCTTCATGGCCGACGAGATCCAGTCGGGGCTCGGGAGGACCGGCAAGACCTTCGCCTGCGAGCACGAGGGAGTCGTCCCGGACGTGTACATCCTCGGCAAGGCGCTGGGCGGCGGCGTGGTGCCGGTGTCGGCGGTCGTCGCCGACCAGGACGTCCTGGGGGTGTTCCGGCCGGGCGAGCACGGCTCCACCTTCGGCGGGAATCCGCTCGCCTGCGCCGTCGCCCTGGAGGTGATCGCGATGCTGCGGACCGGCGAGTACCAGCAGCGCGCCACCGAGCTCGGCGACCACCTGCACCACGAGCTGGGCCTGCTGGTCGGCGGGGGCGCGGTGACGGCCGTACGCGGGCGCGGGCTCTGGGCGGGCGTCGACATCGACCCGGCCCACGGGACGGGCCGGGAGATCTCCGAGAAGCTGATGGAGCGCCGGGTGCTGGCGAAGGACACCCACGGGTCGACGATCCGGCTCGCCCCGCCCCTGGTGATCAGCAAGGAGGACCTGGACTGGGGGCTGGAGCAGCTCCGGACGGTCCTGGGCGGCTGACCGCCGGATCGGCGGCCGGTCCGCCGGATCGGCCGCCGGAACCGGCGGCTGATGACCGGCTTCGGTGGCCGATCACCGGGTGAGACGTGGCCGGTGATCGGCCACGGCCGCCCATCGGCCACGTCTCAGAGAATCACGTGGGGCAGGAAGCGGGCGTACTCGTCGGTGACCGGCCCCGCCGATTCGCGGATGCCGAGCCCCGCCGCCTCGTCCTCGACGACCCACGCGCCGAGCACCACCCGGTTGCCGTCGAAGTCGGGCAGCGGGGCGAGGCCCTGGAAGCAGTACCGCTCCCCCTCCTGCGGTACGAACGGCTCACCGCCTTCGCCCGCCTCGTGGAGGGTGACCCCGGCGCCCTCGCGGCCGAGGAGCGGCTTGGCGGCGTAACCCGTGGTGTCCGCGAGTTCGCGCGGGCCGTCGAGGTAGGCGGGCAGCAGGTTCGGGTGCTCCGGGAAGAGCTCCCAGAGGATCGCCAGCAGCGCCTTGTTGGACATCAGCATCTTCCACAGCGGCTCGATCCAGCAGGTGGTGCCGGAGCCACCGCCGTGGTCGTACGTGCCGAGCACCTGCGGGGCGAACTCGTCCGTGACGAGCCACTCCCACGGGTAGAGCTTGAAGCAGCTGCGGATGAAGCGGAGCTTCTCGTCCACGAACCGGCCGGACAGGCTGTCCCAGCCGATCTGTTCGACGGAGAGGGCCTGGGTGTCCAGGCCGGCCTGTTCGGCGGTCTCCTGGAGGTAGGCGACCGTCATCAGGTCCTCGCCGAGCTCGTCGGTCTCGGAGTGCGCGAAGTGCAGGGGGCCGGGCGGCAGCAGTTCGGCCTGGCGGCGCCAGGCGTCGACGAGGCGCTCGTGGAGGGAGTTCCACTGGTCGGCGCCCGGGAAGCGCTCCTCCATCCAGAACCACTGCGGGCTGGCCGCCTCCACGAGGGAGGTGGGGGTGTCCGCGTTGTACTCCAGCATCTTGGCGGGGCTGCCGGAGCCGTCGTAGCGCAGGTCGAAGCGGCCGTAGAGGGAGGGCTGTTCGGCGCGCCTCCGCCAGGACTCGCCGATCAGGGCCGCCAGTTTCGGGTCGGTGATGCCGAGGTCGGCGAACCGGTTCCGCTCGACGATGTGCGCGGCCGCGGCCAGGCACATGGCGTGCAGCTCCTCGACGACGTTCTCCAGCGCCTCGACCTCGGGGAGCGTGAAGGAGTAGTACGCGCTCTCGTCCCAGTAGGGGCGCAGGGAGTCGTCGGGGTAGCGGGTGAGGGGGTAGATCAGCCCCTGCTCCTCGACGGTCTTCTGCCAGTCGGGGCGGGGCTCGATGGTGTGCCGCTTCATCGGTGTGACTTCCCTGGGGTCTGCTCAGCCGCCGCTGGAGCCGGATTTGCTGTTGCCGCCGATGCCGCCGCGGGTGACGGCGGACTTGTCGAAGCTGCCGCCGGAGACCTTGCCGTTCGTGACGGTGCCGCCGTAGTAGTACGAGCCGTGGCCGCCGCTCCGGCAGTCCTTGTCGTTCAGCTTCTGCAACGTGGCGCGGGACGCGCAGCGCTTGTCCGGCTCGTCGCTGGAGCCGCAGGCGACGAGCGTGGCCGCGAGCAGGCCCATGCCGCCGAGGGCGACGGCGCCGGAGCGCATGCGGCGCTGATTGATGTTGCTGCTGTCCATGTCTGGGCTCCCCCTAGTGGCGTGCTGCACGACAGAGTAGAGCGGGGTCACCGGCCGATGGAATCCGGCCGTCGTGAGAGCGCTGACCTGGAGTCAGTTCGTGGTTATTGGAATGATTTGCACACCGGGTGCGGCGCCCACTGCGGTACGGCGTCGCCCTCCGGGCAGTGGCGGCGCGGACGGTGGAGCCCGGGCGGGGGCAGGCGCCGAAAGTCGCCCGGGATTCCGCCGTGGAGACGGACCGTATCGGCGGGCCGCCTACGGTAGGGACATGGCGACGACCCACACGCACGAAGACCCGCACACGCACACGCACGCTCACGTACCCGCGCCCGCGCACGCCCCCGAGCACACGCCCCGCCTGCACATGGCGAAGCTCGCTCCCGAGGTCTACAAGGCCGTCCTGGCCCTGGAGACCGCCGCGAAGAAGGGCCTGGACCCGGCGCTGGTGGAGCTCGTCAAGATCCGCGCCTCGCTGCTCAACCACTGCGCCTACTGCCTCGACATGCACACCAAGGACGCCATCGCCGCCGGTGAGAGCGTCGAGCGGATCGTGCTGCTCAACGCCTGGGAGGAGTCGCGGCACTTCTACACCGAGAAGGAGATCGCCGCGATCGAGCTGACCGAGGCGATCACCGTCCTCACGGACGGGTTCGTGCCCGACGAGGTGTACGAGAAGGCCGCGAAGCATTTCGAGGAGCGCGAGCTCGCCCAGCTGATCGCCGTGATCTCCACCATCAACGTCTGGAACCGCTTCGGCGTCACCACCCGCATGGTGCCGGGGCATTACCGGCCCGGGATGTACGACAAGGCCTGACGCGGCGCCGCTCGGGCAGGACGGCCCGGATCGCACCGAGAAGGCCCCGGCAGGATCTGCCGGGGCCTTCGGGCGAAGCGGTGGGATCAGACCGGGATCAGACCGGGATCAGATCAGGCCGAGCTCGCGGACCGCGTCGCGCTCCTCCGACAGCTCCTGTACGGAGGCGTCGATGCGGGTGCGCGAGAACTCGTTGATGTCCAGGCCCTGGACGATCTCGTACGTGCCGTCCTTGCAGATGACGGGGAAGGAGGAGATCAGACCGGCCGGGACGCCGTAGGAGCCGTCCGACGGGATGCCCATGGAGGTCCAGTTGCCCTCGGCGGTGCCGTTGACCCACGTGTGCACGTGGTCGATGGCGGCGTTGGCGGCCGAGGCGGCCGAGGACGCGCCACGGGCCTCGATGATCGCGGCGCCGCGCTTGGCGACGGTCGGGATGAAGGTGTCGGCCAGCCAGGTCTGGTCGCCCACGACCTCGGCGGCGTTCTTGCCGGCGATCTCCGCGTTGAAGATGTCCGGGTACTGGGTGGCCGAGTGGTTGCCCCAGATGGTCAGCCGCTTGATGTCGGTGACGTCGGCACCGGTCTTCTTGGCCAGCTGCGAGATCGCGCGGTTGTGGTCCAGGCGGGTCATCGCGGTGAAGCGCTCGGCCGGTACGTCCGGGGCGGCGGCCTGCGCGATGAGCGCGTTGGTGTTGGCCGGGTTGCCCACGACCAGGACCTTGATGTCGTCCGCGGCGTGGTCGTTGATGGCCTTGCCCTGCGGCTTGAAGATGCCGCCGTTGGCGGAGAGCAGGTCGCCGCGCTCCATGCCCTTGGTCCGCGGGCGCGCGCCGACGAGCAGCGCGACGTTGGCACCCTCGAAGCCCTGGTTCGGGTCGTCGAAGATGTCGATGCCCTTGAGCAGCGGGAAGGCGCAGTCGTCGAGCTCCATGGCGGTGCCCTCGGCGGCCTTCATGCCCTGGGGAATCTCCAGGAGGCGGAGCTTGACCGGCACATCCGCGCCGAGCAGGTGACCGGACGCGATGCGGAAGAGGAGCGCGTAGCCGATCTGGCCGGCGGCGCCGGTGACGGTGACATTCACGGGAGTGCGGGTCATGGCCTTCTCCGTTAGACAGCTGGCGGTGGGGCGTCCCTGCCCCATGTGCTGGAAGGACGCCGCTTCCCGTAAATCTTGATGTGAAGAGACATCCGCCCGTCAGGCTATCCGACCCGCAAGGGGCCGAACCCCCGGGTCCCTGTGGCACGTCGCACACGTCACGGGGAGTTCGAAGGCGAAAAGGCGCTTGCCCCTTGCTCCACGTGGTGGAGCCGCCGGGCGCGGCGCGGATCCCGGCCGCTCCGGCACTCAGCGGACGGTGAAGCGGACCGCGCTCTCCAGGAAGGGGACCTCCAGCCACGGCTTGGGCTCCATCACCAGCGCGAGCAGCGTGATCGCGACGCCCAGCAGCCCGTACGTGACCATGTCCGTGAAGCGGGAACGCACCGCGAGCATCCCCACCGAGGGCAGCACGCGGCGCAGCACCGCGGCCAGGATCAGCGCCACGCCGATGACGAGGCAGCCGATCCGGGGGTGCCCCATCGCGGTGGACAGCAGCCCGGCCGCGGTCGCGGTGAGCACGCTGAGCATCGGCCACTGGCGGGCGGGCGCGGGCGCGTCTCCGGGGGCGGCCCGGCCGCCGCCCTCGGGGCGGGCGGTGTCCCGGGTGAGGGAGGGGAACCGGCGGGACTTCGACGCCCCTGCCCCTGCTCCTGCTCCCGTCCCGGCACCGGATCCCGTCCCGGCACCGGATCCCGTCCCGGCTCCTGCTCCCGTCCCGGCTCCTGTCCCGGCTCCGGATACGGCACCGGCTCGGGCCCGCGCTCGTCCCGCTCCGGCACCCGCTCCGGCCCCGCCGGCGCCCGCAGCGCCGGAGAGCGGCGCCCCGGCCGCCGGCTCCGCGCCTGGTTCAGCCCGCACTGGTGATCCGTTCCGCCGCCTCGACGACATTGACGAGGAGCTGGGCCCGCGTCATCGGTCCGACACCGCCCGGGTTGGGGGAGATCCAGCCCGCCACCTCGGCCACGCCCGGGTGTACATCGCCGACGATCTTCCCGCTCTCGTCGCGGCTGACGCCCACGTCGAGCACGGCCGCGCCCGGCTTCACGTCCTCCGGCTTGACCAGGTGCGGGACACCGGCCGCCGCGACGATGATGTCCGCCTGGCGCAGCAGTCCGGAGAGGTCGCGGGTACCCGTGTGGCAGAGCGTCACGGTGGCGTTCTCGGACTTGCGGGTCAGCAGCAGCCCGATGGAGCGCCCGACGGTGATGCCGCGGCCGAGGACGACGACGTGCGCGCCGTTGATCCCCACGCCGTGGTGGCGCAGCAGTTCGACGATCCCGTACGGGGTGCAGGGCAGCGGGCCCGGCTCGTTCAGGACGAGGCGGCCGAGCGACATCGGGTGCAGGCCGTCGGCGTCCTTCACCGGATCCATCAGCTCCAGCACCCGGTTGGTGTCGATGCCCTTGGGGAGCGGGAGTTGCACGATGTAACCGGTGCACTCCGGGTTGGCGTTGAGTTCGCGCACGACCGCCTCGATGTCCTCCTGGGAGGCCGTCGCGGGGAGTTCGCGCTGGAGGGAGGCGATGCCGACCTCGGCGCAGTCCTTGTGCTTGCCGTTGACGTACCAGCGGCTGCCCGGGTCGTCACCGACCAGCACAGTGCCGAGGCCGGGGGTGATGCCCCGGGCCTTGAGGGCCGCCACACGGGCGGTCAGTTCGGACTTGATCGCGGCTGCGGTGGCCTTGCCGTCGAGAATCTGGGCGGTCATGTACCCATCCTCCCGGATGAGGTGCCCCCGGTTCCAGTCAAGGCGCTCGCGGGTGTACACGGTTCATTGCACTTGCACAACAAAGACCGGCCCCCGGGCAACCGGCTGGACAAGTCCTGTCCGATCGGACGACGATGACCGAAAGAGTGCCGCGGGCAGTGCCGGGGGGCGGACCGTAGAACACAGTTTTCCTCCGTGCGTGCCGTGCGTCCCTGCACTTCCACGGAGGAACACCCCAAGATGAGCTTCGGCGACCCGAACAACCCGTACGGCCAGCAGCCCCCGGCCCCTCAGGGCCAGCCGGGCTACGGCTACCCGCAGCAGGCCCCGCAGGGCATCCCGCCGCAGGGCGGCTACGCCTACCCGCAGCAGCAGGCCCCCCAGGGCTACCCGGGCGGTCCGGTCGGGTACCCGGGGGCGCCGGCCGTGATGCCCGGCGGCGTGAAGGCCGCCCGCGTGATCCTCTTCATCCTGGGCAGCCTGCAGGCCCTGGGCGGCGTGCTCGTCATCATCGGTGGCGCGGTCTTCGCCTCGGCCCTCTCGGGCTCGTCCAGCTCCTCCGCGAGCGACGCGGGCGCCATCGCCGGCGGTGTGTTCGTCTTCGTCGGCGTCCTCTGCCTCGGCCTGGCCCTGTGGGCCATCCTGACGGCCGCCAAGATGGGCAAGGGCGCCGGCGGAGTCCGCGTCTCCGGCATCATCTACGGCTCGCTCCAGGCCCTCTTCAGCGGCTTCAGCCTGCTCGCCAACCTGGCCGCGCTCGGTGCGAGCGGAGACACCCCGGTCGGCGGTGCCATCCTCTCCCTGCTGCTGGCCGTGATCTCCTTCGGCCTCGGGATCTGGGTCATCGTCGGCCTGGCCAACTCGGCCGCGGGTGCCTACTTCAAGCGTCCCCGGTACTGACCGCCGGACTCTGACAACGGCGAAGGCCGCGACCCGCACTGCTGCGGAGCGCGGCCTTCGCCGTTTTCGGGGACCGTCCGGCTCAGTGGAAGAAGTGCCGGGTCCCGGTGAAGTACATCGTCACGCCGGCCTGCTTCGCCGCCTCGACGACCTGCTCGTCGCGGACCGAACCGCCCGGCTGGACCACGGCCTTGACCCCTGCGGCCGTCAGGATCTCCAGCCCGTCGGGGAAGGGGAAGAAGGCGTCGGAAGCGGCGTACGAGCCCTGCGCGCGCTCGGCGCCGGCCCGCTCGACGGCGAGCTTCGCCGAGTCGACGCGGTTGACCTGGCCCATGCCGACGCCGACCGAGGCGCCGTCCTTGGCGAGCAGGATCGCGTTGGACTTGACGGCCCGGCAGGCCTTCCACGCGAAGGCGAGCTCGGCGAGCTCGTCGGCGGACAGGGCGTCGCCGGTGGCGAGGGTCCAGCCGGCCGGGTCGTCGCCCGCGGCCTGGAGGAGGTCCGACTGCTGGAGCAGGACGCCGCCGCTGATGGGCTTGAGGTCGCCCGGCTGGTGCGGGGTGCCGTCCACCTTCAGCACGCGGATGTTCTTCTTCCTGGCCAGGATCTCGACCGCGCCGTCCTCGTAGGCGGGGGCGGCGATGACCTCGGTGAAGATCTCCGCGACCTGCCCGGCGAGCTCGACGGTCACCGGCCGGTTGACGGCGATGACGCCGCCGAAGGCCGACAGCGGGTCGCAGGCGTGTGCCTTGCGGTGGGCGGCGGCGACGTCGTCGCCGACCGCGATGCCGCACGGGTTGGCGTGCTTGATGATCGCGACGCAGGGCTCTTCGTGGTCGTAGGCGGCGCGGCGGGCGGCCTCGGTGTCCACGTAGTTGTTGAAGGACATCTCCTTGCCGTGCAGCTGCTCGGCGTTGGCGAGTCCGCCCGGCCGGCCGTCCGTGTAGAGGGCGGCGGCCTGGTGCGGGTTCTCGCCGTAGCGCAGGCTCGCCTTGCGCTCCCAGGCGCCGGCCAGGAACTCGGGCAGCACGGCTTCCGGCTCCGGGGCGTACGCGTTCGTGAACCAGGAGGCGACCGCGACGTCGTAGGCGGCGGTGTGCTGGAAGGCCTCGGCCGCCAGCCTCTTGCGCGCGGTGAGGTCGAAGCCGCCGCTCTCGGCCGCGACGAGGACGTCGGCGTAGCGCTCGGGGCTGGTCACGACCGCGACGGAGGGGTGGTTCTTGGCGGCGGCCCGGACCATCGAGGGGCCGCCGATGTCGATCTGCTCCACGCACTCGTCCGGGGTGGCGCCCGACTGGACGGTCTCCAGGAAGGGGTAGAGGTTGACGACGACCAGGTCGAAGGGCTCGACGCCCAGCTCGGCCAGCTGCCGCTGGTGGTCCTCCAGCCGCAGGTCGGCGAGGATGCCGGCGTGCACGCGCGGGTGCAGGGTCTTGACCCGGCCGTCCAGGCACTCGGGAAAGCCCGTGAGCTCCTCGACCTTGGTGACGGGAACGCCGGCTGCGGCGATCCTGGCGGCGGTGGAGCCGGTGGAGACGAGCGCGACGCCCGCCCCGTGCAGCCCGCGGGCCAGCTCTTCCAGTCCCGTCTTGTCGTAGACACTGACGAGCGCACGCCGGATCGGCCGCTGGGTCGACATGGGGTCGGTGCTCTCTACGCTCTCTGCGGCGGTCACTGGATTGTTACCTTTCGTCCCTCAATGCGGTAGCCGTGCCGGGCCAGGCGCCCCACGACGTCGACGAGCAGCTGTCGCTCGACTTCCTTGATGCGCTCATGGAGAGCGGCTTCGTCGTCCTCGTCCCGGATCTCGACCACACCCTGGGCGATGATCGGACCGGTGTCCACGCCGGCGTCCACGAAGTGGACGGTGCAGCCGGTGACCTTCGCTCCGTAGGCGAGGGCGTCCCGCACGCCGTGCGCGCCCGGGAAGGCCGGGAGGAGGGCGGGATGGGTGTTGACGAACCGCCCGCCGAAGCGGTCGAGGAACGCCTTGCCCACGATCTTCTTGAACCCGGCGGAGACGACGAGGTCCGGAGCGTGGGCAGCGGTGGCCTCCGTGAGGGCGGTGTCCCACTCCTCGCGGCTCCCGTACGCCTTGACCGGGCACACGAAGGTGGGGATGCCCGCCTTCTCGGCGCGCTTCAGGCCGGCGATGTCCTCGCGGTCGGCCCCCACGGCGACGACTTCGGCGCCGAAGCCCTCGGGGCCGCCGGGGTGGGCGTCGATGGCGTCGAGCAGGGCCTGGAGGTTGGTGCCGGAACCGGAAACCAGCACGACCAGGCGGGAGGCGGCCATGGGTGGCCCTTTCTGGCGGGAAATGCGTGCATTCTTCTTGTGTGGTCATACGAAACTTCGGGGTACCGGTATACGGGGGACCATACGAAGCCACGGACCGCCTGCAACGATACCGGCACACCGGACGGCCCCCGGGGGATGGGTGGACGGCCGGGGGGTAGCGTCTGGCCTACAAGCCGAGAACAGGCCTCACCTCGCCACGACGTCGCCCGCGACGCCCATGACACAGGGGAAGAAACACACCCGATGCCGGACCGCCGCCAGCCCGACTCCTCCACCGACGACAACCCCTTCGCGGCTCCCCCGGAAGGCCGGCCCGATCAGCCGTGGCAGCCGCGCGGCGGTGGCGACGGCGAGGGCCGGGACAACGGCAGCGGGGACGGCCCGCGGAACCGGGCCGGACAGGGCGGCCCGGCGCGCTGGGATCCGACGGACCCGATCCAGCGCCGCGCCCGCTACGCGCTGCTGGCCGGCATGTGGGGCTTCTTCTTCGGGATCTTCGGAATCCCGTCGATGGGGCTGATGCTGGGGGCGCTCGCCCTGTACTGGGGCATCAGCGCGCTGCGGGCGAAGCCGGCGGCGCCCGCTTCGGCCGGGTCCGCGGGCGGGACGTCCGCCTGGGCGTCTCCTCCATCCGCCGGGTCGACCGCGGACACGGCTCAGGGCCCCGGCCCCGCTCCCGACGCGCCCGCGGGCGGCCTGGCCGCGCTCGGCGCGGCGGCCCGCCCCCAGCGGACGGCCGCGGTGAGCGGGCTGGTCACGGCCT
The DNA here is from genome assembly GCF_040611115.1 of Streptomyces sp. NPDC003038. Lineage (NCBI taxonomy): Bacteria > Bacillati > Actinomycetota > Actinomycetes > Kitasatosporales > Streptomycetaceae > Streptomyces > Streptomyces sp. NPDC003038. The sequence goes on along the minus strand of NZ_JBEXNN010000008.1, from coordinate 231,110 downwards.
CACTGGCGATCCTGCTGGCCATGAGCTCGTACGCCTTGCAGCTCGTGTACAAGGACTTCTACGTGTGCCGCGAGGACGCCCTCACGAAGACGGCGGAGCTCCAGTGCAACAACCGGCTCCCCGACAACTTCGTGGGCGAGATCCTGAAGGTCCAGCCCTAAGGCCGCAGTCCGCGAGTTCTCGTCTCGGCTCAGGCCGGCGGCTTCCGGCGGGCCAGGACCCGGGCACCCGCCACGGGCGGGACGAGGGGCGGGCCGAGCGGTGAGCCCAGGGACGGCGCCGACGGCGAGTCCAAGGGCGGGATGAGCGGCGGCGCGAGGGGCCGGGCGACGGACGGCGCGCGGGGCGGGCCGGCCGGCTTCGCCGGGATCGGGATCGGCGTCAGGTCCAGTCTCAGCCCCGGCACGACCGTCACCGGGCGCGGCGGCCTGGGCGGGGCTGGGGCCGGCTCCGGGTCCGGCCCCGGCGGGGCGACCGGGGCGACCGGGGGCTCGGGCGGCGTCGCAGCCGAGAAGTCTGGGACCAGGGTGCCCCCCGCACGGCGCAGGGCCGCCCAGCGGATCTCCCGTACGCCGCTGTCGTGCCAGCCGTCGCCCTCCTCGGCGTCCAGCGCGGCCAGCCCCTTCGCCGGGCGGGTCCGCCAGGCGTGCACCGCCACCGCCAGGGGTACGGCCAGCAGCAGCGTCCAGGCGAAGGCCGCCCCGCCCGTGGCCCACCACACCGGCCCGAAGCGGGCCAGTTCGCGCGAGCCGAGCGGCCCCGAGGAGGCGGCCGCCAGCCCGGCCATCACCAGGCCGCAGACCAGCGCGCCCAGGGCGGCGGTGAGCGCGGTCTCCCCGTACGAGACCTCGCGCGCCCGGCGTACCGCGAACCACCCCACCGCCAGCCCCGCCACCACCGGCACCCCGGCGACCGCCCAGGTCAGCGGTGTCCCCGGCCCCTCGGGCGGCAGCGCCGCCAGCAGCGGGAACCGGGGCAGCGCGGGCGGGTCCGCGAAGCCCAGAGGGGTGGCGGTCGCGCCGGCGCCGAGGGCGAAGCCGGGCCCGAGGGCGTAGGCCGCGCCCCACACCATGGCGTTCGGGATCAACGCGAGCGCGAGGAGCAGGACCGCGAACCGGCCGGACCACACCTCGGTCAGCGCGAGGAAGGAGCCCTGGACCTCCGCGCCGTGCCACGCGAGCGAGGCGCCGACGAGGAGCACGCCACCGCCCAGCAGCACGAGGGCGCCGCCCGCCCCGGCCCGCAGCGCCAGCGCGTACCGGGGGCGCGCGATTGCCCTGCGTACGCCCCCCGGCAGCCAGGACGGCAGCGGCCCGAGCGGACGGCCCCGCGCCGCCCACACGCCGGCGGCGGCGGCGAGTAGGGCGACCAGCGGGACGTGCCAGGCCGCGCTCAGCGGGTCGGCCGGCATCGGACCGCCCGCGGCGTACACCGTGGCGAGGGCCCCGACGGCCAGATAGCCGCAGAGCACGGCGGAGAAGACGGCGCTGGCGGGCAGCACCTCGTCCCCGGCGTCCGCGGCGTCGCCATCGTCCCCGCCGTCGCCGTCGCCCGCGCCGGAGGCGCTGCCCAGCCGGGCGGCGCGCCGCATGAGCAGTACGGGCAGCGCGATGAGCAGGAGGGGCGTCACGCCGACGGGCGCGGGCACGCCGGACAGGGTCTCGTACCGCACCAGCTCCGTGCCGTGGGCGAGCAGCCACAGCCCGGCGGCGAGGTGCAGGGCCCCGCCGGGGCCGCTGTCGGGGTACGGGGAACTGATCCACAGCACGATGACGAGCACGGCGAGGAAGCCGAGCCCGAGTCCGGCCGCCACGGCGCCGCCCGCCACGCAGGCGGCGGCCGCGGGCGAACGGCGGCTGCGTACGGCGGCCCGGGGGGCCCCGGACAACGAGGTCCCGCGTTCGGTCACTTGGGTCACCCCGCCATGGTGCCAACGACACGCGCTATGGGCGGGTAACAGGCGAATGCCCGTGGTGTCGCCCAATATACGTTTATGTACTTTTTCGCCCAGGGCTGTCGGGTCGCGGGGAGTGTGGCATGACACAAAGCGTCGAGTCGACCTCGACCTCGGCTTCCGCTTCGGCTGCGGCTGCGGCTGCGGCTGCGCCGACGCGCCTCCCGTCCCCGAAGGAGCGCCGCAGACTGCGGGAAGCGGCGGCCCTGACGCACGAGGACGTCGCGGCGGCGGTGGGCGTCACCCCGACGACGGTCCGCGCCTGGGAAACCGGCCGCACGCGCCCCCGCGGCCATAAACGCGAGGCCTACGCACGGTTCCTGGCCCGCCTCGCGCCCGCACCACCGCAGGACACCGCTGCCGCCCCAGACGCGGCCCCCCAGGAGCCCGACCGCTCAGCCGGGGCCTCCGCCTCACCGGCTCCACCGGAGGAGCAGGCCGACGGCGGCTCCACCGCCGGGGCGGACGGGGCCGTACGGGCAGCGGAGCCACCCGTCGAGTCGCCGTCCCGGCCCGAGGCACCGGTTTCCGTCGAGGCGGGCACGGAGGGCATCACCACCACCCCCGGTCCGGGGAGCGGAGTCGCCGAAGCCGCCGAAGGGCATCCGGCCCCGCAGCAGGCCGATCCGCGGACCGACACGCCGACGGAAGCCGCAGAACCGGCGGCGGCCTCGGAAGCGGCGGCCCCGCCGGAAGCCGATGGGCCCGCGGCCCCACGGGAGCCCGAGGAACGCGAGGAGCCCGAGGAACGCGAGGAGCCCGGGGAACGCGAGGAGCCCGGGGAACGCGAGGAGCCCGCGGCACCTCCGGCGGCCGAGGAACCTCCGGCGGCCGACGCACCCGCGGCGCGGCCGAGCGCCGCCGCCACCGCGTTCGACGCCCTCTACGGCCACGCCGCCCCCGTGCTCGTCCGGCAGGCGTACGTGCTCACCGGCCGCCGGGACCTCGCCCAGGAGGCAGTGGAGCGAGCGTTCCAGCAAGCCTGGGTGCGCTGGCCCGAGGTGGCCACCGACCCCGACCCCGTGGGCTGGGTGCGCGCGGCCGCGTACGAGTACGCCCTCTCCCCGTGGCACCTGTTCCGCCGGGTCCACCGGCACCCCGACAAGCCCCCCGCCGAGCCCGCCGACCGGATCCTGCTGGAGGCCATGCTCGCGCTGCACCCCATCCACCGCCGTACCGTGCTGCTCTACGACGACGTCGGCCTCGACCTGCCCGACACCGCCGCCGAGACCGAGGCCACCACCCCCACCGCCGGTGGCCGGCTCCTGCGCGCACATGCCGAGCTGGCGGAGCGGATCCCCGAACTGGTCGACGTACCGCCCGAGAAGCAGTCCGCGGTGCTGCGGGACCGGTTCACCGCCCTGAAGCCGGCCGTACCGCTGGAGCCGCCCCCGGCGGCCGCCGTACGCGTCGGTGCGGAGAACCGCCTCCGGGTCTGGACCCGCGCGGCGCTCGGCCTGACCGCGGTGATCGCCGTCGCGACCGCCTACACCGCCACGACCGCGCCCACCCACTACGCGCCCCCGTACGCTCCCGGCGCGAGCGTCTCCGGGGTGCCGCCGCTCAGCGGCCCGCAGCAGCTCACCGACGAGAGCAGGGAGCTCCACGACATGCTGCGCGCCGTCCCGGGCGCCGGACCGGCCCGCATCGCCCCCCGGATCGAATGAGGCGCGGCGGAAACGGGCGTGGCCCGCACCCGTGAAGGGTGCGGGCCACGCCCGTACGGACAGCCTGTGCGACAGGCGACAGGCGACAGTTGCCAGGCGCCAGTCGACTACTGCGCGGCGTTCAGGATGGCGCGCGCGAGCTCCGCCGTCTCGGTCGGCGTCTTGCCGACCTTCACGCCGGCGGCCTCGAGGGCCTCCTTCTTGGCCTGTGCGGTGCCAGAAGAACCGGACACGATGGCGCCCGCGTGGCCCATGGTCTTGCCCTCGGGGGCGGTGAAGCCCGCGACGTAGCCGACGACCGGCTTGGTGACGTTCGACGCGATGAAGTCCGCCGCACGCTCCTCGGCGTCGCCGCCGATCTCACCGATCATGACGATCAGGTCGGTGTCGGGGTCGGCCTCGAACGCCGCCAGGGCGTCGATGTGCGTCGTGCCGATGACCGGGTCGCCACCGATGCCGACGGCCGAGGAGAAGCCGATGTCACGGAGCTCGTACATCATCTGGTAGGTCAGCGTGCCGGACTTGGACACGAGACCGATGCGGCCGGGCTTGGTGATGTCGCCCGGGATGATGCCGGCGTTGGACTGACCGGGGGTGATCAGACCCGGGCAGTTCGGGCCGATGATCCGCGTCTTGTTGCCCTTGGAGCAGGCGTACGACCAGAAGGCGGCGGAGTCGTGGACCGCGATGCCCTCGGTGATGACGACGGCCAGCGGGATCTCGGCGTCGATGGCCTCGACGACGGCGGCCTTGGCGAAGGCCGGCGGGACGAAGAGGACGGAGACGTTCGCGCCCGTCTTCTCCATCGCCTCGGCGACCGAACCGAAGACCGGGATCTCGGTGCCGTCGAAGTCGACGGTGGTGCCGGCCTTGCGCGGGTTCACGCCGCCGACGATGTTGGTGCCGTCAGCCAGCATCAGCTTGGTGTGCTTCATGCCCGTGGCACCGGTCATGCCCTGGACGATGACCTTGCTGTCCTTGTTGAGGAAGATAGCCATGTGAGTCTGTGACCTCTGCCCTTACTTCGCAGCCGCGAGCTCGGCGGCCTTGTCGGCCGCGCCGTCCATGGTGTCCACGCGCTGCACCAGCGGGTGGTTGGCGTCCGAGAGGATCCTGCGACCCAGCTCGGCGTTGTTGCCGTCGAGACGGACGACGAGCGGCTTGGTGACCGCCTCGCCCTTCTCCTCCAGCAGAGCCAGCGCCTGGACGATGCCGTTGGCGACCTCGTCACACGCGGTGATGCCACCGAAGACGTTGACGAAGACGGACTTGACGTCCGGGTCGCCGAGGATGATCTCGAGACCGTTCGCCATGACGGCGGCGGAGGCGCCACCGCCGATGTCGAGGAAGTTGGCGGGCTTGACGCCGCCGTGGTTCTCACCGGCGTAGGCGACGACGTCGAGGGTGCTCATGACGAGACCCGCGCCGTTGCCGATGATGCCGACCTCACCGTCGAGCTTGACGTAGTTGAGGTTCTTCGCCTTGGCGGCGGCCTCGAGCGGGTTCGCCGCCGCGTGGTCCACGAACTCCTCGTGGCCCGGCTGGCGGAACTCGGCGTTCTCGTCGAGCGAGACCTTGCCGTCGAGCGCGAGCACGCGGCCGCCCTCGACCTTGGCGAGCGGGTTGACCTCGACGAGGAGCGCGTCCTCGGCGATGAAGGTGTCCCACAGGGTCACCAGGATCTCGGCGACCTGCTCGGCCACGGCCTCCGGGAACTTCGCCTGGGCGACGATCTCGCGGGCCTTCTCGATGGTCACGCCCTCGTTGGCGTTGACCGGGACCTTCGCGAGGGCCTCGGGGGTCTTCTCCGCGACCTCCTCGATGTCCATGCCACCCTGCACCGAGGCCATGGCCAGGAAGGTGCGGTTGGTCCGGTCGAGGAGGTAGGAGACGTAGTACTCCTCGTCGATCTTCGGAGCGGTCTCGGCGATCATCACCTTGTGGACCGTGTGGCCCTTGATGTCCATGCCGAGAATGTCCGTCGCGCGGGCGACGGCCTCGTCCGGGGTGGCGGCGAGCTTCACGCCGCCGGCCTTGCCGCGGCCGCCGACCTTCACCTGCGCCTTGACGACCGACTTGCCGCCCAGCCGCTCGGTGGCCTCGCGAGCCGCCTCAGGCGTGTCGATGACTTCACCGGCCAGCACCGGTACACCGTGCTTGGCGAAGAGGTCCCTCGCCTGGTACTCGAACAGGTCCACGCGCGTCCGTCCCTTGTCTTTTTTAAAGATTCGCAGTGATTCGCGGTTATCTGCTATCTGCGTGGGCGTGCCGCGGAGGGCAACGTGACGGCGCTGTCACAAGGAAGGCGCACACGGTGACCGTGGACGCGGCATGTCCGTCCCGCAGGTTATCCCCGTGGGCCGTAGGTCCCTAAATCACAGATCACACCGGAGCGGTGATACCTGTCACAGATCGCCTCACGGTTGAGCTGGAACTTCGTGCGATCCGCCGATTTCCAAGGGCGCCCCGCGCACCCGTGCGCGCGCCCGTGTGCGAAGCGGTACGTGCACCCGTTGGAGGGCGGGCGAGGCGCCGGGCGAGGTCTGTATGACGGCTGTACGAGGGCCCGGGCGCGGACCCGGCGAAGGACCGCGGGCGCCACCTCCACGGGTCAGGGCATCGGCAGGGGCTGCTTCTCCAGTGCGGCGGCCATGACGTCCGGGAACAGGTCGGGGGTACAGGCGAAGGCCGGCGCGCCCAGCGCCGCAAGGGCGGCGGCATGCTCGCGGTCGTAGGCGGGAGCGCCCTCGTCGGACAGGGCGAGGAGGGTCACGAACTCGACCCCCGCTCCCTTCATCGCCGCGACCCGCTTGAGCATCTCGTTCCGTATGCCGCCCTCGTAGAGATCACTGATCAGGACGACGACGGTGTCGGCAGGACGGGTGATCTTCGACTGGCAGTAGGCCAGCGCCCGGTTGATGTCGGTGCCGCCGCCCAGCTGGGTGCCGAACAGCACGTCCACCGGATCGTCGAGCTGATCTGTCAGGTCCACGATGGCGGTGTCGAAGACGACGAGGCGGGTGGCGATCGAGCGCATCGAGGCGAGGACGGCGCCGAAGACGGAGGCGTAGACGACGGAGGCCGCCATCGAACCCGACTGGTCGATGCAGAGGATCACCTCCTTCTTCACCGACTGCGCCGCCCGGCCGTAACCGATCAGCCGCTCGGGGACGACGGTGCGGTACTCGGGCAGGTAGTTCTTGAGGTTGGCCCGGATGGTGCGGTTCCAGTCGATGTCGTGGTGGCGGGGCCGGCTCACCCTGGCGGAACGGTCCAGAGCGCCGGTGAGCGTGGCCCGGGTGCGGGTCGCGAGTCGCTTCTCCAGCTGCTCGACCACCTTGCGGACCACCGCCCGCGCGGTCTCCTTCGTCGTCTCCGGCATCGCCTTGTTCAGCGAGAGCAGGGTCCCGACGAGGTGGACGTCCGGCTCGACGGCCTCCAGCATCTCCGGCTCCAGCAGCAGGCTGGACAGGCCGAGCCGCTCGATCGCGTCCCGCTGCATGATCTGGACCACCGAGCTCGGGAAGTACGTCCGGATGTCCCCGAGCCAGCGGGCCACATTCGGCGCGGAGCCCCCGAGGCCGGCCGACCGCTCCCCCGCCGCCCTGCGGGACCCACCGGTGCCGGCGGCGCTCGCGCCGCCGCCGTACAGCGCACCGAGCGCGGCGTCCATCGCCGCGTCCCGGCCGGTCAGCGCGCACCCGGTCCCGTCGGCCTCTCCCCCGCCGAGCACCATCCGCCACCGCCGCAGCCGCTCACTCCCGGCGCCGTCCGTGCCCGCCGCCACCGCGGGGCCGTTCTCACTCGTCCTGGTCATTGCCCTGCCCCCTCGTCGTCCCACTGCTTCACGTCTCCACGCCGGCCACTCCGCCCGCCCCATCCACCCCGCCCCACCACCCGGCCACGGAAGCCCCGCACTCGGCCCGGCCGTCAGGGCGCCGGCGCCACCTCCTCGGCCCGCGGCCCGGCCAGGAGCATCCGGACCAGTTCCTCCACCGCGTCCGCGCGGTCCCGGTCCAGCTCGGCGGCGAAGCCCTCGGGCGCCGAACCCGGACCGGTCGCCGCCGCCGAGCCGCCGGGGCCGCGGCGGACCAGCTCGCCCAGGGTCCGCTTCACGCCCGGCTCGTACGCCCCGAACGTCCGCCGCAGCAGCGGCAGTACGTCGGTGAAGGCGCGCTCCGGCACTCCCACCAGCCAGGCGTCGATCAGCCCGAGCAGCCGGTCGTCGTGGACCAGCAGCGTGCCGCCGCCCGAACTCCCGCCCGCGAAGCCCTCGATCCAGCCCGCCGCGTCGGCAGGGGCGGACGCCGGTGACAGGGCGAGCCCCATCAGCCGGGCCGTCTCCTCGGGCGGCAGCCGCCCGTCGTCGAGCAGCAGCCGGGCCGCCCTGCCACGGATCAGGCCCGGGACGGTGTCCCGGCCGGCCAGCGTGCGCAGCACCGCGGACCAGCGCTCGCGCAGCCCTTCCTCCGCGCCGTCCAGCAGGCCGACGGCCCCGTGCACCCCGTCCACATGGCCCCGCAGCTCCGCCGCCGCGTCGGCGTCCAGAGCACCGGTGCAGGCGGGCGGCAGGGCCACGCATATCCGCTCGGCGAGCCCGGCCGCCACGGTGCCCAGGGCCGCCGCGTCGGTGCCCCGGACGTCGCCGTACCGCAGCGAGCGGGCCAGCGCCGGCAGGGCCTTGGCCAGCCGCGCCACATCGGTGTCCAGCGCGGCCCGGTCCGCGAGCGCCCGCAGTACGGCGGGCAGCGCCTCCGAGAGCCCGGCCAGCAGGCACCGCTCGGCCAGCGCCGTCACCTCGCCCAGCTCCTCGGCCCCCGCCGCGTCCGCCTCGGCCTTGGCGGTGGCGGCCGCCAGGACGGTGGTGCCCCAGATCCCGGCCTCGGCGACCCGCACCGACAGCTCCGGCTCCCAGCGCAGCCGCCATGTCTCCCGGAAGGTTCCGGTGCTCCCCCGCGAGGCGGTCGGCGTGCCCCACTCGATGCCGAGCAGCCGCAGCCGGTGCAGCAGCAGGGACTTCGCCGTGTCGGTGTCCTTGCGCAGGTCGAGCTCCAGCTCGCGGTCCCGCGCCTCGGCCTTGAGCCGCAGTGAGCGCTGCTGCCGGGTCAGGTCGCGCTGCAGCGGTACGACGGGCGCCGCGTCCGGGACCTCGCCGAGCACGTCTCCGACGACGAGGCGGTCCTCGATCAGCGCGAGCGGTATGTCGGAGCCGTCGCACATCACGGCCCGGACCGCTTCCATGGTCTCCGTCAGCCCGGGCAGCGGCCGCCCGCGCATGGCGCCCAGGGTGTCGGCCAGCCGGACCGCCTCGATGACGTGCGCCGAGGAGACCTGCCGGTCCTCCTCCCGCAGCAGGCCCGCGACCTTGGTGAGCCACCGCTCGACGGGCCGGTCCCGGGCCGAGAAGAGGTGTGCGTACCAGCCGGGCGAGGCGATCCCGGCGCCGTATCCGCCGGCCCGGGCTAGCCGGCGGTGGGTCCAGGGCACCCAGGTGGTCTCCACCTTGACCTTGGGCAACCCGGTGAGCAGGGCCTTGTCGGCCGCCGCTGTGGTCTTCGCCGCCAGCGCCGGCACGTGCCAGGCTCCGCACACCACCGCGTAGGCATCACCGAACTCCCGGCGGGCGGCCCGCATGCGCTGCCTCATGTGGGCCTCGCGCACCAGGTCCCGGGCGTGGCCGCCGTCCCCGTACGCCTCCCGCAGGGCGCCCATGGCCTCCGCGAGCGCCTCGAACGCGCCGAGCGCGTTCTCCCGTACGCCTCCGGTGCCCCGGTGTTCGACCACGTCCTCCCACCAGCGCTCGGGGTCGTCGTACCCGGCGGTCTCGGCCAGCACCGCGAGCGGGTCCAGCCGCCCCCGGTCGGCTTCCGGCGCATCGGGCGTGTCCGGGGCCGGGATAGGGGCCGGGCTCGGGGCCGGGGCCGGGGCGCCTTCGGCGGCCGGAGCCTGGGTGGCCAGCGAGTGCGCGGCCGGGAGGTCGATGAACCGCACCGGTACCCCGGCCCGCTGCGCCCAGCGGATCGCGACCCACTCGGGAGAGAAGTCGGCCAGCGGCCAGAACGCCGCCCGGCCGGGGTCGTCCGCGGCGTGCGCGAGCAGCGCCACGGGCGGCCGCATCCCGGGATCGGCGGCCAGTTCGAGCAGCGCGTCCCCCTCGGGCGGTCCTTCGATCAGCACGGCCGCCGGCCGGGCGGCGTCGAGGGCGGCCCGCACGGCGCGGGCCGAGCCGGGCCCGTGGTGCCGTACGCCCAGCAGCAGCGGCCCCCGCGTCGCCCATGGCCCGGCCGCTGCCGGAGAGCTGTCGGTGGCGGCCTCGGCCGTGGGGCTCATACCGTCACCTCCCGGCAGGCGCGGTAGAAGTCCTTCCAGCCGTCCCGCTCGCGGACCACGGCCTCCAGGTACTCCTGCCAGACGACCTTGTCGGCGGCCGGGTCCCGGATCACGGCGCCGAGGATGCCCGCGGCCACGTCGGAGGGGCGCAGCACGCCGTCCCCGAAGTGGGCCGCCAGGGCCAAACCGCCCGTGACGACCGAGATGGCCTCGGCGGTGGAGAGAGTGCCGCTGGGCGACTTCACCTTCGTACGGCCGTCGCCGGTGACGCCGTCGCGCAGCTCGCGGAACACGGTGACGACGCGGCGGATCTCCTCCAGCCCCTCGGGTGCGGCGGGCAGTTCGAGGGCGCGGCCCATCTGGTCGACGCGGCGGGCGACGATGTCGACCTCGGCGTCGGCGGTGGCGGGCAGGGGCAGTACGACGGTGTTGAAGCGGCGGCGCAGCGCGCTGGAGAGCTCATTGACCCCGCGGTCGCGGTCGTTGGCGGTGGCGATGAGGTTGAAGCCGCGCACGGCCTGCACCTCCTCGCCGAGCTCCGGTATGGGGAGCGTCTTCTCGGACAGGACGGTGATGAGGGTGTCCTGGACGTCTGCGGGGATTCGGGTGAGTTCCTCGACGCGGGCGGTCATGCCGTCGGCCATGGCGCGCATGACGGGGCTGGGGACGATGGCTTCGCGGCTGGGGCCGTGGGCGAGGAGCCGGGCGTAGTTCCAGCCGTACCGGATGGCTTCTTCGGGGGTGCCGGCGGTGCCTTGGACGAGGAGGGTGGAATCGCCGCTGACGGCGGCGGCGAGGTGTTCGGACACCCAGGTCTTGGCGGTGCCGGGGACGCCGAGCAGGAGCAGGGCGCGGTCGGTGGCCAGGGTGGTGACGGCGACTTCGACGATGCGGCGCGGCCCGACGTACTTGGGTGTGATCACCGTCCCGTCGGGGAGTTCACCGCCGAGCAGATACGTCGCCACGGCCCACGGGGAGAGCTTCCAACGGGTGGGGCGGGGCCGGTCGTCGGCCGCTTCCAAGGCTTTCAGTTCGTGTGCGAAGGCGTCTTCGGCGTGCGGTCGCAGCGCCTCGGCGCCGGTGCTGTTCTCGGGCATGGTCATGGTCCCCCTCCGATGCTCGGCAGCCGCTTCCGACTGCTGCCACCACGGTGCACCACGCCACTGACAACGGACCTTGTTCGAAGCGTTGTTGCAGGTCAGAGTGATTGTCAGTGGGGGTCCCTACGGTGGTTCACATGACTGAGCAGGGGGTCCGCTGGACGGCGGAACAAGTACTGGCTCTGGCTCCTGACGATGCCTCACGCAAGGCGGGAGGCAGACTCGGCGGGGCGGGGCCGTGGTCGCAGATCGGAGGTTCCGCTTCCGGTTCGGTGTGGGGGTTGTGCAAGGGCAGCGGCAGCAAGCCGTACCGGACGGTCGTGGACCTGACGGGCCCGGCGTACAAGTGCTCCTGCCCGAGTCGGAAGTTCCCGTGCAAGCACGCGCTCGGGCTGCTGCTGCTCTGGGCCGCCGAGGGGGTGGGCGAGCCCGGCGAAGTGCCGGACTGGGCCGCGGAGTGGCTGGCGGAGCGGGCGGTGAAGGCCGCGCGTCCGGCTGCCGGGGCGGGCCGGCCGGTGGACGAGGAGGCGGTCCGTCGGCGGGCCGAGCGCCGGGCGGCCCGCGTGGGCGCGGGTGTCACCGAGCTGGAGCAGCGGCTCGCTGACCTGCTGCGCGGCGGCCTCGCCGGCCAGGAGCAGACGGGGTACGCGGCCTGGGAGGAGACCGCCGCCCGGATGGTCGACGCGCAGGCGCCCGGACTTGCCGCGCGGGTACGGGAGTTGGGGACGATACCCAGTTGCGGCCCGGGCTGGCCCGCCCGGATGCTGGAGGAGGCGGCGCTGCTGCACCTGCTGGACCGGGCCTGGCTCGGGGTGTCGTCGCTGCCGGAACCGCTGGCCGCAACGGTCCGCGGCCGGGTGGGACTGCCGGCCTCCGGGGAGGCGGAGGCCGTACGGGACCGCTGGCTCGTGCTGGCCCAGTACGACTCGGTGTCACCGGACGGCCGGCTCACCACCCGCCGGATATGGCTGCGCGGGCTGGCGAGCGGTCGGCCCGCGCTGGTGCTGGACTTCGGACCGCCCGGGCGCCCGCCGGGGCTGGCGCTGCCGGTGGGGCTGGTACTGGAGGCGGAGACCCGCTTCCGGCCCGGCTCGGCGGGGCTGCGGGCGGACCTCGGGGAGCGGTTCGCGGCGGCCGCGCCCTGCGCGGAGGTCCCGGCCGGGATCAGTACGGGAGCTGCCCTGGAGGCGTATGGGGCGGCGCTGCGGGAGGACCCCTGGCTGGATTCCTGGCCGGTGGTCCTGGGCCCGGTGATCCCGGTACCGGGAGAGCTCGGCTGGCAGCTGGCGGACGCGGAGGGCACCTCCGCGCTGCCGGTCGCCGTCGCCGGGGGACGTTCGCGCTCCGGCCTGTGGCAGCTCGCCGCCCTCTCGGGCGGCGGACCGGTCACCGTCTTCGGCGAGTGCGGCCACCGCGGTTTCACGCCGCTGACGGCCTGGCAGCCGGGCCGGGCGGAGCCGGTGGCGCTGAGCTGACCGGAGAAAGCCTGCCGGAGCGCCGGGGGGCGCGAAAGGCGGGGAGCGAGGGAGACAGGGAGGAAAGGGAGGGGGAGCGAAGGGACGCGGGGGCGTCGTAGGGAGGGCGCGGGCCGTGGCGGCGCGGGGGCGTCGGCGCGTGGCGACGAGAAGCCGGGGGGCTTTTGTGAACGACAACCATGCCAGTTGAGCGCATGTGAGCGGGGACATCGACAGCTCCGGTCCCGTGGAGGGGACGGGACCGGAGCGCAGTACTCGACGAGGGAGGGGCCTGATGGGCAAGGGTGACGAGGGGTACGGGGACTGGGACGACCTGGTCGGCGCCGCGCTGCTGGGCACCGAACGGCGGCGCGGCGGAGGGCCGGCCGGCTCGCCGGAGGCGCTGTTGGACGCGGCGGCCCTGCACACCGTGCGCCGCCGGGCCGGGCTGCGGCCCGCCGAGGCCGGCCCCCGGCCGGAGCCCGCGGCACGGGACCCGCGCCCGGCACCACCGGAGCCGGCCCGGCGGCGGCTCGCACAGTTGCTGGCCGGCCGGACCGGCGCGGGCAGCGGGGGCGGGCGGCGCGGCGCCGCCCCGGATCTGACGGAGCTGCTGCCGCAGTGGCTGGCCGCGGCCGGACGCCACGGCTACCGGGCGCCGGCCGCGCTCGTGCCGGCCCTGCTGGACGCGGCCCGGGCCCGCACGGATCTGCGGCCGCAGGCGCTGGCCCTGGCCGGGCCGCGGGGCCTGTGGCTGGCGCGGCTCAATCCCGACTGGCGGTTCGCCCTGCGCGGCGGGGCCGGCGGCGCGGGGGAACTGCCGGACGTGACGGACCGGGAGGGCGTGGAACGGCTGTGGCAGGAGGGGCTGTTCGCGGAGCGGGTGGCGCTGCTGGGCGCCGTGCGGGCTCATGAGCGGGCGGCCGCACCACGGCTGCTGGCGACGACGTGGGCCACCGAACGGGCCGAGGACAGGCTGATGTTCCTCGATTCGCTGAGGGCGGGGCTGTCGGAGGGGGACGAGCCGTTCCTGGAGGCGGCCCTGGGCGACCGCAGCCGCAATGTCCGGGCGACGGCCGCGGAGCTGCTGTCCGCGCTGCCCAGGTCGGCGCTGGCGGGGCGGATGGCGGAGCGGGCGCTGGCCTGCGTCGGCCCTGAGGGGGTGACACCGCCGGCCGAGTGCGATGCGGGGATGCTGCGGGACGGCGTGGTCAAGCGGCCGCCGGCCGGGCGCGGGGAACGGGCCTGGTGGCTGGGCCAGCTGGTGGAGGCGGCGCCGCTGTCCTGCTGGCGGGAGCGGTTCGGGGGGCTCGGACCGGCGCAGATCGTGGCGCTGCCGGTGGCCGCCGGCGAGGGCTGGGCGGAGGAACTGCACGCGGCGTGGTGCCGGGCGGCCGTCCGGCAGCGGGACGCGGAGTGGTCGCACGCCCTGCTCGGCGAGGCGTCCGCGCCGCCCGCTGCGGGCCCGGGCACGGCGTCGCTGGCGGAACGGGCGAAGCTGCTTCAGACGCTGCCGGAGGGCGAGCGGGCGGAGTGGGTCGCGCGGTTCATACGGGCGCACGGGCTGTCGGAGGCGTTCCAGCTGCTCGGCGTGTGCGTGGTGCCGTGGGCGGGGGCGCTGGGACGGGCGGTGGTGGACGCGCTGGAGTCGGCCCGGGAGGCGGGCAGCTACCCGTGGAGCTTCAGCGGGGTGATGGGCCTGGCGGAACGCTGCCTCGACCCTGCGGAGGCAGGCCGTCTGGAGGCCCTGACCGCCGCCGTGGAAGACCCGCCGGACGCGTCTCCCGGCGCCGCGGCGTACTGGGCGGAAGCCTTCCAGCGCCTGGTGGCGACCCTCCACCTCCGCGCGGCGATGCTGTCGGAACTGACCCCGACGTAACCGTTGCGGCCGCCCCGGGCTCCGGCTCACCGCGGCCCGCAGCCCTCGCGGCCCCGGCGGTCGCGTAGACCACTGGTACGCAGCCCGGCCCGGGCCAGCCCCGTACCCCGCACCTGACCGCGCCCGTCCCGTCCGGCCCACAGGCCGGTGCCCAGACCAGGCCGGTGCGGGGATGGCCGGTGCCGGGATGGCCGGCCTGGCCGGGCGGCGCCGCGCCCAAGGGTGCGGGGCGGTCGGCCGCAGACGCGCGGGCGGGGGCGCGGCGGGGATCAAGGACCCGCCGGGGGGCTACTGGCGGACGTGCGCGCGGACCCAGTCCACGATCGACGTCGTCGTCGCGCCCGGGGTGAAGATCTCGGCCACGCCCTTCTCCTTGAGGGGGGCGATGTCGCCCTCCGGGATGATGCCGCCGCCGAAGACCTTGATGTCCTCCGCCTCCCGCTCCTTCAGCAGCTCGATCACCCGGGCGAAGAGCGTGTTGTGCGCGCCGGACAGGATCGAGAGGCCGATCGCGTCGGCATCCTCCTGGATGGCGGTGTCCACGATCTGCTCGGGGGTCTGGTGGAGGCCGGTGTAGATGACCTCCATGCCCGCGTCCCGCAGCGCCCGCGCGATCACCTTGGCGCCGCGGTCGTGGCCGTCGAGACCCGGCTTGGCCACCACCACACGGATCGGACCGGTCACACCCATCGCACTGCCTCCCGAGTGAACGAACGTTAAGTACAGCATTGCGCACGCCACCGTTTCACGGTCAACCAGGAGGGGGAAATCACACGTGGGACGGCGTTGATTCACCGCCATCGTTATCCGCGCCCCCGTGCCGCCAGCCGCACGGCACGGTGGCGCGGCAGGCCGGGGGCGTGTCCGGCCGCCATCCCAAGAGGCTTTGGGGAGGCCGTCAATGGGGCTGTCCGTACCCTTGTCCGTACCTTTCTCCGGTGCCGCCTTGCGGGCCGGCGCGCTGGAGGTGGTCGTCCTCGGCGGACACCTGCTCCTCTATGCCACCGGAGTGCGCCAGGAGAAGGTGGTCATCACCGGCCCTCCCGCGACCGCGACACGGCCCCCCGTCCTCCTTCTCCACGGGTTCACCGACAACCGCTCGGTCTTCGTCCTGCTGCGCCGCGCCCTCGGGGCGGAGGGCCGGCGGCACGTGGAGGCGTACAACTACTCCCCCTTCACCCGCGACCTTCGCGTCACCGCCCGCCATCTCGCCCGGCGGGTCGAGGAGCTGTGTGACCGCACGGGGCAGGAGCAGGTGGACCTGGTCGGGCACAGCCTCGGCGGGCTGGTCGGCCGTTACTACGTCCAGCGGCTCGGCGGCCACGCCCGCGTCCGCACGCTCGTCACGCTCGGTACCCCGCATTCCGGGACGCTGGTCGCCCCCCTGCTGGACGCGCATCCCATGGTCCGCCAGATGCGACCCGACTCGGAGGTGATCGTCGAGCTCGCCGCGCCCGCGCCCGGTTGCCCGACCCGGTGCGTGGCGTTCTGGAGCGAGTTCGACGCGCTGATGACTCCGGTGGGGACGGCGCGCATCATCCACCCGGATCTAGCGGTGGAGAACGTGCAGGTCACCGGTATCGGGCATCTCGCGCTGCCCGCCCATCCCTCCGTGATCGCGGCGGTCCGGCGCGTGCTCGACGGGCCCGGCCCGACGGTGGCCGGGGGAACGGGCGCCGCTTCCGTGGCGTAGCCGCCAAACGGCCGCCACTCGAACGAATATCGAACTCAAGGCCAAGGCTACGTCTTTCGGCGACCGAAAGGCGGCCGAATGCCCGGTTCCGGGGATCCGGGGACCCGGGGAAGATTGTCGTTGCGAGTAACCGCCGGGTACAGTCACGCCACTGCTCTCCTCCGGTGAACTTCGAGTTCCCGGCCACCCAGGCCCCCACTGCCGAGGCGAAAGAGAAGTTGGTGAACGACCGCCCCTCGTCGGGCCCGTACCCCGATAACGGGTATGACGGCCTTTCCACCACCACTTTCGCTGGTGACTCGACCTACGTTTCCTATGAAACGCAGGGCCAAGGGGTCAATTACGCCGCCTACGGCTCCTACGAGACAGGCGCGTACGACACCACCGCGTGGGCCTCCCAAGACAATTACCTGTCCACGATCCCCCACCAGGGGACGCCCGAGGACACCACCGGGCAGTACGACGCGAGCGCCTGGAACACGCCGGGCGCGCAGTATCAGGGCTACCCGGACCCACAGCCCGCCTCCTTCGGCTACGACGCCTCCGCGGAGCAGACCGGACACTGGGCGATGCCGGGCTACGGCACCACCGGCACCGAGACCGGCGCCTACGACGCCACCGCCTGGAACACCGTCCCCGGCACCGGCACCGGCACCGACCCTCAGGCCCAGGCCCAGGCCCAAATGCAGCCCCAGCCCGAGGCGCAGGCCGAAGCCGCCTACGCGTACGAGTACCAGCCCGCACAGCAGTACGAGCAGCCGTACGAGCAACAGCAGCCGTACGAGCAGGAGTCGTACGAGCAGCAGCAGTACGCGTACGACACCTCGGCCGCCTCCACCGGTTACGCCTACGAGGCTCCGGCCGCCGCCGAGCCCGACACCTACAGCGAAACCACCGTCTTCGAGGCGGTCCCCGACGAAGAGGCCGACTTCCGGCCCACCGCCGAGGCCCACGACCTGCCCACCCAGACCATGCCCGTGAGCGCGGCCTCGCCGTCGACGGCCCACGAGCCGCGCGCCGCGCGCCGGACCGCCGCCAAGGGGAACGCAAAGGGCAACGGCAAGGCGAACGCCAAGGCCGCGACGGGCAAGGCGGGCGGCAGCAGCCGTCGCCGCACCCCGGCGAAGCGTTCCGCCCTGCTGACCGTGGCGATGCCTTCCGTCTGCGTGATGGGCGTCGCCGGCGTCGCGGCCGCCTCCGTCGGCGGGCTCACCGGCACGGAGAAGCCTGCCGAGGACACCACCACGATGGCCGCGCCCGACCCGGCCTCGGTGAAGCCGGTCGCGGCGAACACCAAGCTCGACACCCAACTGGCCGCGCTCAGCGCCGACGCGGGCGACTTCGCGGACCGCGCGAGCCGCACGCAGGAGCGCATCGACCTGCGTCAGCGTCAGGAGGAGGAGAAGAAGAAGAAGGCGGAGGAGGCCGCGGCCAAGGAGGCGGCCCGCCCCAAGTTCGCGATCCCCGTGGAGCGTCAGGGCCTCAGCGCCAGTTACGGCCAGTCCGGCGGCATGTGGATGTCCGTGCACACCGGTATCGACTTCCCGGTCTCCTACGGAACCCCCGTCATGGCCGCCACCGACGGCACCGTGCGCACCCAGTACAACAGCGCCTACGGGAACATGGCCATAGTGACCTCGCCCGACGGCACCGAGACCTGGTACTGCCACCTCAGCAGCACCAAGATCCGCGGCGGCAAGGTCAAGGCCGGCGAGGTCATCGCCTACTCGGGCAACTCCGGCAACTCCACCGGCCCGCACCTCCACTTCGAGGTACGGCCCGGCGGCGGGGCCGCGGTGGACCCCCTGCCGTGGCTGCGCAGCCACGGGCTGGATCCCACGTAGCGGGAGCAGCGCTGCGGCTGCTGCTGCGCTACAGCTTCTGCACCGGCGCGTAGCGCAGCAGCAGCCGCTTCGGCTTGTCGTCCCCGAAGTCGATGGTGGCCTGCGCGTCCGCGCCCGCTCCCTTGACCTCCATGACGGTGCCGAGCCCGAACTGGTCGTGCGTCACCCGGTCCCCGACCACCAGCGCGACGACCGGCTTGTCGGTGGCCCGGCGCGTCGCGAATCCTGACGGGCCCGCCTTCGTACGCGACGAGGACAGGAACGACTCCGGCGAGGTGCCGAACGTGGCCTTCCCGGAACCGGAACCGAAACCGGAACCCGAGCCGGATCCGTAGCCCGAGCTCCGCATCGGGCCCGCCGGCTTCTGGGCCGCGCCCGTGCGCTTCCACTGCAGGTACTGCTCCGGGATCTCCTCCAGGAACCGCGACGGCGGGTTGTAGGAGGGCGTCCCCCACGCGCTGCGCATGGAGGAGCGGGTCAGGTACAGCCGCTCGCGCGCCCGCGTGATGCCGACGTACGCCAGGCGCCGCTCCTCCTCCAGCTCCTTGGTCTGGCCCAGCGCCCGCATGTGCGGGAAGACGCCGTCCTCCATGCCGGTCAGGAAGACCACCGGGAACTCGAGGCCCTTGGCGGTGTGCAGGGTCATGAGCGTGATGACGCCCGTGCCCTCCGTCTCCTCGTCCGGGATCTGGTCGGAGTCGGCGACGAGCGCGACCTGCTCCAGGAACTCGGCGAGCGTGCCGGGCCCCGGACCGGCGGCCGCGTCCGCACCGGCCGCTTCCGCGTCAGCACCAGCGCCCGCACCCGCGCCCTCGGCCGCGGCGGCCTCCCGCGCCTGCTCGAACTCCAGCGCCACCGCCGCCAGTTCCTGGAGGTTCTCGATCCGCGTCTCGTCCTGCGGGTCGGTCGACGCCTGGAGCTCCGCGAGGTAGCCCGTACGCTCCAGCACCGCCTCCAGCACCACCGCCGGGCCCGCGCCCGAGTCGACGATCGTGCGGAGCTCCTCCATCAGTACGTTGAACCGCTTCACCGCGTTGGTCGAGCGGGCGGCCATGCCGAAGGCCTCGTCCACGCGCCGCAGCGCCTGCGGGAAGGTGATCTTCTCGCGCATCGCGAGCGCGTCGATCATCGCCTCCGCGCGCTCGCCGATGCCGCGCTTGGGTACGTTGAGAATGCGGCGCAGCGGGACGTTGTCCTCGGGGTTCGCGAGGACGCGCAGGTACGCGAGGACGTCCCGGACCTCCTTGCGCTCGTAGAAGCGGACGCCGCCGACGACCTTGTAGGGCAGGCCGACCCGGATGAAGATCTCCTCGAACACGCGGGACTGAGCATTGGTCCGGTAGAAGATCGCGACATCGCCCGCCTTGGCCTCGCCGGCGTCCGTCAGCCGGTCGATCTCGTCGGCGATGAACTGCGCCTCGTCGTGCTCGGTGTCGGCGACGTACCCCGTGATCACCGCCCCGCTGCCGGCCTCGGTCCAAAGGTTCTTCGCGCGGCGGTTCTCGTTGCGCTCGATGACCGCGTTGGCGGCGGACAGGATCGTCTGCGTGGAGCGGTAGTTCTGCTCCAGCAGGATCGTCGTCGCGTTCGGGTAGTCCTCCTCGAACTGGAGGATGTTGCGGATCGTCGCGCCACGGAAGGCGTAGATCGACTGGTCGGCGTCACCCACCACGCACAGCTCGGCCGGCGGCAGGTCCTGATAGCCGGTGCCGACCAGCTCGCGCACGAGCGTGTACTGAGCGTGGTTGGTGTCCTGGTACTCGTCCACGAGGACGTGCCGGAAGCGGCGCCGGTAGTGCTCGGCGACATCCGGGAACGCCTGGAGCAGGTGGACCGTGGTCATGATGATGTCGTCGAAGTCGAGCGCGTTGGCCTCGCGCAGCCGCCCCTGGTACATCGCGTACGCCTGGGCCAGCGTCTTCTCGAAACCATCGACTGCCTGGTCGGCGAAGGCTTCCTCGTCGATCAGCTCGTTCTTCAGGTTGGAGATCTTGGCGCTGAAGGCCTTCGGCGGGAACTTCTTCGGGTCCAGGTCCAGGTCGCGGCAGACGAGCGCCATCAGACGCTTCGAGTCGGCCGCGTCGTAGATCGAGAACGAGGACGTGAAACCGAGCCTCTTCGACTCGCGGCGCAGGATACGGACGCAAGCGCTGTGGAAGGTGGACACCCACATGGCGTGGGCGCGCGGGCCGACCAGGCTCTCGACGCGTTCCTTCATCTCACCGGCGGCCTTGTTGGTGAAGGTGATCGCCAGGATCTGACCGGGGTGGACGTGCCGCGCGGACAGCAGGTGCCCGATGCGGTGGGTCAGCACCCGGGTCTTTCCGGAGCCGGCGCCGGCCACGATGAGCAGCGGCGAGCCCGCGTGCACCACGGCCGCGCGCTGCTGCTCATTGAGCCCTTCCAGGAGCGTCGCCGGGTCGATGACGGGCTTGCGGGCCCCGTCCCGGTAGTACGCGTCCCCGCTCATGGGTACGTCGAACCGGCCCCCGAAGAGATCGTCCGCGCCCGCTTCGGGGGCGGCGTGATCCTCGGGCGGCGGCGGGACCTCGTCGGAGGGGGTGAGGTCCGCCAGGAAGCTGTCGTCAAAGAGGCTGCTCATCGCCCTCCGAGTCTAGGGGGCCGGACCGACAGTCGGTCCCGGGCCCGGGAAAATCGGGGATGTGAAGCCGGGGCGGGCATGCCGCGAGGTGGCCTGCCCCCGGGGGGACAGGCCACCTCCTGCGTCACATGCCGGGCCGGGTTCCGGGCCTGACAGGGGGCCGGAACGGGGGCCGACCGGGGCCCGACCGGCAGGCCGGGCCGGGCCGGACTACCAGCCGCTGCTGCCGATCTCCTTGCGGGCACCCAGGCCACTGCCCGTACCCGGGTAGAGGAAGAGCTTGCCGGTCGAGTTCTGTACCGCGACCAGGTCGTCGGCGCCCGTGGCGCCCTGGAGGTCTCCGCCGATCAGGTCGGACATGCCGTTCCAGCCGCTCGACCCGATCTCGACGCGCGGGCTCAGGTAGCCCTTGTCACCGGGGTAGAGGAAGAGCTTGCCGGAGGACTCCTCGACCGCCACCAGGTCCTGCTTGCCGCTGTTGTTGACGTCCATGCCGGTCAGGTTCGACATGCCGTTCCAGCCGCCCGTACCGATCTCCTTGCGGGCACCGAGCTGGCCGCCGACCGAGCCGGGGTAGAGGAAGAGCTTGCCGGTGGACTTCTCCACCGCCGCGATGTCGGAGACGACGTCGCCGTTGAGGTTGAGCGCGGTCAGGTCGGACATGCCGTTCCAGCCGCCCGTACCGATCAGGATCCGGCCGCCGGCGCCTATGGTCGAGTTGTCCGCGCCCTTGTAGAGCCAGAGCTCGCCCGTGGACTCCTTCACCGCGACGATGTCGTCCTTGCCGTCGCCGGTGAAGTCGCCGCCGGTCAGATTGGACATCCCGAGCCAGCCGCTCGTACCGATCAGGACGCGGCTGCTGCCGGCTGCGATGGTCCCGGTGGCGCTGCCCTGGTACATCCACAGCTTGCCGGTGGACTTCTCGACGGCCACCACGTCGAGCACGCCGTCGCCGGTCAGGTCGGGCGACGCCAGATCGATCATGCCGGTGTCGCCGGTGGTGGTGCCGCCCGGTCCCTCGGGCTTGGGGTCAGCCGGCGGGGCCACGCAGTTCTTGCTGGTCAGCGACGCATCGGGGTAGAAGGCGGTGCCGTTGAACACGGTGCGCTGGTAGCTGCTGTTCAGGCGCTGCTCGAAGTGCAGGTGGGGGCCGGTGGAGCCGCCGGTGCTGCCCACGAGGCCGATCAGCTCGCCGGCCGCGACCCGCTGGCCCTCCTGCACCTTGAAGGCGTTGAGGTGGGCGTACAGCGTGCTCCAGCCGCCGCCGTGGTCGATGGTGATGAACTTTCCGTAGCTGGTGCTGCCCTTGTCCCGCAGGTGGACCGTGCCGCCGGCGCTGGCCAGCACGGGCTTGTTCGTGGTCGTGCTGCCGTGCGTCCAGTCGACGGCGTTCGCGGAGGGGCTGTGCGCGGGGCGGGAGTCGCCGAACCAGGTCTCACCGCACGTGAACGGCATCTGGAACTTGGGGCGGGTATCGCTGGTGGCGTACATCGCCATCGGCGGCGCGTCGTAGGAGTCGGGCAGGCCCATCTCCGCGGCGGTCAGTACGGGCAGCACCTCGTGGTGGTCCTCGCCCTCGGCCTGGGCGCCGCTGATGGAGAGGGCGGTGGCCGCGAGGGTGGCGCAGATCAGTCCGGTGGCGATGCGGAGCCGCTTCGACATGCGGCGCGGGGAGGTCGGGGAGGGCGAAGAGAACACGGGGAGGTCCAAACCGGCACACGGGTGCCAAGGGAGAGGGGAAGCTGGAAGAGTCGAGGTGGAGCGGGAGTGCGGCGAGCCGCGGGACCGCCGGAGCCGCGGGCCCAGGTGTGCGGCGCGGAGTCAGGCGCGGGCACGGGTGGCGCGGGCACGGGGAACCGTGGGCGCGGGCGGGGCGGGGAGCGGGAGCCATCAGGCCCCCGCGGCCCCGGGGTCGGCCGGCTCAGACGGGCGAACGGCCACCCGAGTCGGCCCGGCGGACTACCTGCCGCCCCGGGCAGGCGAGACGGGAGGCGGCGCTTCATGCCCACAGGCCCGGGGTCGGCTGGCTCGGACGGGCGGGCGGCACCCGCCCTGGCGGACTACCTGCCGCCCCGGGCAGGCGAGACGGGAGGCGGCGCTTTATGGCCACAGGCCCGGGATCGGCCGGTTCGGGCGGCGAACCGCCACCTGCCCCGGTCGGGCGGAGTACCGACCGCCGCAGCGCCGCACCGGCGGGCGGGCGGACGGATTGCCTGCCGGCCCGGCCCGGTGAACGGCTACCAGCCGCTCGTGCCGATCTCCTTGCGGGCGCCCAGGCCACTGCCCGTGCCCGGGTAGAGGAAGAGCTTGCCGGTCGACTTCTCTACGGCGATGAGGTCGTCGTACGCGTTCGCGGTGAAGTCACCGCCGATCAGGTCGTTCATGCCGTTCCAGCCGCCGGTGCCGATCTCCTTGCGGGCATCCAGGCCGCTGCCGTTGCTCTTGTAGAAGAAGAGTTTGCCGGTGGAGGTCTCCGCCCCCACGACGTCGCTCTTGCCGTCGTTGTCGACGTCCATGCCGACCAGGTCGTGCATGCCGTTCCAGCCGCTCGCGCCGATCAGGACGCGGGCGCTGCCACCGCTGATCGCGCCGACGCCGTTGCCCTTGTAGAGCCAGAGCTTGCCGGTCGAGGCCTCGACCCCGGCGATGTCGGCCTTCCCGTCACCGGTGAAGTCACCGCCCACCACGTCGTGCATGCCGTTCCAGCCGCCCGACCCGATCTCCTTGCGGACGTTCAGGCCGGTTCCGTTGCCGGGGTAGAGGAAGAGCTTGCCGGAGGCTTCCTCGGTGGCGACGACGTCGTCCTTGCCGTCACCGGTGAAGTCGCCGGCCGCGAGGTTGGACATGCCGTTCCAGCCGCTCGCGCCGATCTCCTTGCGGGCCGCCAGGCCGCTGCCCGTGCCCGGGTAGAGGAAGAGCTTGCCGGTGGAGGCCTGCACCCCGATGACGTCGTCGACCGCGTCGCCGTTGAGGTTGGCGGCGATCAGGTCGGTCATGCCGGTCGGGGTCGCCGGCGGAGTGGTCGTCGCGTCGTCGACGATGTTCTTGTAGCGGACCGGGGCGTAGGGGCCGTAGCCCGGGTAGTACGGGTAGTCGTACACGCGGTGGTGCACGCCGCTCGGTGTGAAGTCGAAGCCCCAGTACTGGGTCTTGTCGCTGTTCGCCCACTTCTCGAAGAGGACGACGTGGCCACCGGCGCCGCCGTCATCGTCCAGCAGGGCGTCACCCGCCTTGAGGTCCGCCTTGCCGATCGAGGTGACCACGCCGCGGGGAGCGAAGGTGTCGGTGGTCAGCGAGGAGTCCAGGTCCCAGGCCATCGAGACGAAGCCGGAGCAGTCCGTACGGTAACCGCCGTGCTTGCCGCCCCCGTTGTAGTCGAGGCCGATACCGACCCAGCTCTTGGCCCGGGCGATGACCTGGCTGCGGCTGATCTTCGTCGTCGTGGACGAGTAGGCGGAGCCTCTGAGTTCACCCGTGACCGGGACCTCCTCGCCCTGTCCGGTACTGCCGTAGTCCGGGTTCGGGCTCGGTATGGGGTCGGCCGTCAGGGCCGTGGCGGGTGCGGCGGCCTGGGCGGCCAAGGCTGCCGAGTCGACCGTCATCACCGCGCCGGTGGCGACGGCGGCGGTGATCAGGGCGGCGACGGCGGTGGTGCGGGTCCTGCGGGTGGAACGAGGCATGACGGAACTCCGGTTCATGGTCAGTGAGGTCTGGAGGGGCCGGGGGCCACGCGGGCTCGACCGGCGGTCACACGGGAAAGGTCTCGATCGCAGGACAGCGGTCCTGCGGGTACGGCGGTCCGTGGCGACGGCGGCAGCACGCGGCCGGCCGTCGCCGGGGAGACACCGGCGGAACACCGGGCAGCGGCCCGGACACCGGCGAGGGAATCGCGGCGGATTCACCGCCGGGCGGTGTGAGAGGGAGGCGGCCGCGATGAGCGGGGCCGCGGTGCCCGGCCTACCGGCCGGCGTCCACCGTCCTGGCGGCGGGAACCGCGCAGGCCATGGGAGCGGTGGCGGTGATGCCGAGGGTGAGAGCGTCGACCACGGCGGCTCGTGCGAGTCCGGTGCGCATGGTGAGGGGGTTCCTTCCGGTGGGACGTGGGGCGAGGGACGGGCCTCGCCGCCTTACGCACGTCCCGCGGTGACGTCGCTCAGGGCTTCGAGGGGTGTCACCGGGGTTTCCCCCGGCGACATGCATAAGCTTCGCCGCCGTTCGCACCGCGCGGAAGAGCTGTCAACAGGACCGAACCGGCCATGTCCCCATCCGGTCAGCACCCCTCGGAGACGCGCGGGTCAGGCCTGGTCCACGACCATCGCCAGCAGGCCCGGGAAACGCAGGTCCAGGTCCTCGCGGCGGAGCGTCAGGAAGAGCTTGCGACCCTCGCGGCGCTGGCGGATGACGCCGGCCTCGCGCAGCGCGCGGAAGTGGTGGGTCACGCTGGAGCGGGGCAGATCGGGAACCACCGCGCCGCAGCAGGTGTGTTCGCCGGAGGCCAGGGCGCGGACGATGTCCAGCCGTACGGGATGGCCGAGGGCGGCCAGGACCTGGACCAGTTGGATCCGCGCGGCGTCGGGGTGGTGCAGCTCTTCGGCGGCCATGGGCCCACTGTACGCAAAACCCGTAAGGACAACGGGTGGGAGGGCGGCCTATGCCCCCGCCGCCTCGCCGCCCCACGCCGCCCCACGCCGCCTCGCCCACCCGCACCGGCCCGCCCGCCCCGTCGGCCCGCCTGCCCGGAATCCGCCGGTGGCCACCCCGTACGCTCGAAGCCATGGACGTACTCATCAATGTCTTCGTCGGCCTGCACATCATCGGGATCGCCTCGCTCCTCGGCGGCTTCCTGACCCAGATGAAGGCGATGAGCGCCGGCACCGCCCGCTTCGTGCCCGCCATGCTGCACGGCGCGCTCACCATGCTCGTGACCGGCGTACTCCTCGTCGGATTCCGTCAGATGGACGGCGATCCGGTCAACAACGTCAAGATCGGCGTGAAGCTCGCGCTCCTCTTCGTGATCCTCGCCCTCGTCTACGTCAAGCGCGACGAGGAGCGGGTGGACAAGGCGCTGTTCGGGGCGGTCGGCGGCCTGACCGTGATCAATATCTTTATCGCCGTCCTCTGGCGCTGATCCATACCGGTCCCCAGCAGCCATCTCCAGTCACATCAAGCCACTTACGATCATCCCGTCATCTGCCCGTTACCTTCGGGTCTAGCGTCCTCCTCCAAGCACCGACAGAGGAAGGACGTGAGGCCCTCGTGGCCAGTCATCGAAAGCCCAGGCAGCGCGCGCTCTCCGGCGGCTCCGTACGGACCGCCGCCACCATCGCCCTCGCGGGCGCTGCCACCGCCACCGCCTTCGAAGGCACCTCGCAGGCCGACCCCCGGCTCAGCCCCTCCCAGGTGAAGTCGCAGGTGGACCGGCTGTACGAGGAGGCCGGGGCGGCGACCGAGCGGTACAACGGGGCGAAGGAGAAGGCGGACGAGGCCCAGCGAGCGCTGACGGGTCTGCGCGACGAGACCGCCCGCAAGACGGAGCAGCTCAACACCGCCCGCAGCGCCATCGGTTCGCTGGCCGCGAGCCAGTACCGCAGCGGCTCCCTGGGCCCCGCCGTACGGCTCGCGCTCGCCGCGGACCCGGAGAAGTACCTCAGCCAGGCCTCCTTCATGGCCCGCGCCGGGGACCGCAACGCCGCCGGGGTCACCGCCGTGCGCCGCCGCCTCGACGAGGTCGGACAGCTGCGGGCGAAGGCCGCCGGACACCTCGCCGACCTCCGCTCCCGGCAGGACGAACTCGCCGGGCACAAGGCCGAGATCGAGGAGAAGCTCACCGCCGCCCAGCGCCTGCTGGCCCGGCTCACCGCCGAGGAGCGCGCCGCGTACGAGGCCCGGTCCGCCGGCGCCCCGGCCGCGGGCACCGCCACCGCCGGCCCCAAGGCCACGACCCAGCGGCGCACGCCCCCGCCCCCCACCGACGGCTCCCGCGCGGCCCGCGCCGTGGCCTTCGCGCACGGGGCGGTCGGGAAGCCGTACGTGTGGGGCGCGACGGGTCCGGGGTCCTTCGACTGCTCGGGCCTGACCCAGGCGGCCTGGCGTGCGGGCGGGGTCGCCCTCCCCCGCACCACCTACACCCAGATCAATTCCGGACGGCGCGTCTCCCGCGACCAACTGGCCCCCGGCGACCTGGTGTTCTTCTACTCCGGAATCACCCACGTCGGCCTCTACATCGGCAACGGCCAGATGATCCACGCCCCCCGTCCCGGATCGACGGTCCGGGTGGCTCCGATCGACTCGATGCCCTGGGCCGGCGCGGCCCGCCCGGCGTAGCCGTCCGGCGCGTTACGGCGCCTTGACCTGCGTGCTCAGCCACCCGAAGGTCTGCGGCAGCTGCCGCGACCACGATTCGACGTTGTGGCCGCCGACCACCTTCTCCGCGTGCACCACGGTCGGGCTCTGCGAGGCGCCCTTGAGGTCCAGGCCCGACAGGTAGCCGTCCTGCTGGGCGCCCGACATCCACAGCGAGACCGGCGGCGGCGCCGGCGCGGCCTTGAGCACGTTCAGCAGGTTGTGGGTGCGGCGCAGCTCCGGGTCCTGGGCGACCAGCGAGGAGGGTTCCTGGCCCGGGTCGTTGTAGCCGGACAGGGAGACGGCGGCGCTGTAGCGGTCGGGGTGGGAGATCGCCAGCTTGGCCGCGCAGTACGCGCCGGCCGAGTACCCGGCGACACCCCAGCTGCGGGCCTCGTCGGACGCCCGGAAGTTGTCGACGACCATCTTGCGGACGTCGACGCTGAACCAGCTGTCCGCATTGACCTTGCCCGGGAGGTTGGCGCAGCCGGTGTCGGCGTTCCCCAGCAGCATGGCGCGCGGCGAGACCAGGATGAACGGCTGCACCTTGCCGCTCTTCATGAGCGGCTCCAGAATCTCGTGCGCCTTGAGTCCCTGGAACCAGGACTTGCCCGTCCCCGGAATGCCCGGGATCAGCTCGACCACCGGGAACTTCTTGTCCTTCCAGGCGGGGTCGTCGTACTGCGGCGGCAGCCACACCATGACATCGCCCTTGACCCCGGAGATCTTGCCGTCGAGCTCGGTCTTCCGGACCCGGCCGTCGAGTCCTTCGACCGGCTGGAATTCCTGACGCACCTTCGGGGCCGCCTCCAGCTTCTTCCCGCCGAGTCCGTCGGGGCCGAGGTCGGGGGCGGCGGTGACGTACGTGCCGGTGCCGAGGAGGTCGCCCCAGGAGGCGTAGAAGTTCTGCTCCCTGTTCACCCCGATGAAGACCAGCGCGATGGCGGTGACCTGGGCGAAGACCATCATCAGACCGCGCGACAGGACGCGTACGGCGGCGGGGCCGCGCACCTTGCTCCACACGGCGAGGGGCAGGACGACGGCGGTCAGGGTCAGGGCGACCGCCGTCGCGAAGAGGGGGGTCCCGGTCAGGCTCATCACGCCACCCAAGAGGGCGGCGCGGCCCGGCCCGGTTGCTCCGCCCGCCTGCGGCGTGGATCACACCGGGCCCACCCGCCCGCTCAGACCAGCCGGCGGGCCGTCGCCCAGCGGGTCAGTTCGTGCCGGTTCGACAGCTGGAGCTTGCGCAGGACCGCGGAGACGTGCGACTCCACCGTCTTCACCGAGATGAAGAGCTGCTTGGCGATCTCCTTGTACGCGTACCCGCGGGCGATCAGCCGCAGCACCTCCCGCTCGCGCTGCGTGAGCCGGTCCAGGTCCTCGTCGACGGGCGGCGCGTCCGTCGAGGCGAAGGCGTCGAGGACGAAGCCCGCCAGCCGCGGCGAGAACACCGCGTCCCCGTCCTGCACCCGGAAGACCGAGTCCACCAGGTCGGCGCCGGTGATGGTCTTGGTGACGTACCCGCGCGCACCGCCCCGGATGACCCCGATGACGTCCTCGGCCGCGTCCGACACCGACAGGGCCAGGAACCGCACCGGATTCTCGCCCGCCGCCATGAGCGGGGCGCAGCGCCGCAGCACCTCGACCCCGCCGCCGCCGGGCAGGTGCACGTCGAGCAGGACCACCTCGGGCCGGGTGGCGGTGATGACGGTGACGGCCTGGTCGACGTCGGCCGCCTCGCCGACCACCTCGACGCCGGTCCGGTCGGTCTCGCCGATCTCGGCCTGCACGCCCGTACGGAACATCCGGTGGTCGTCGACGAGCACCACCCGGACCCGCCTGGTCACTTCCACGCCTGCGTTCTGCTCGGTCATGCCGCTTTCGCCGCCCTCTCCATCTCCAGCTCGACTTCCGTGCCGCCGTCGGGCGCGGACCGCAGCCGTGCGGTCCCGCCGTTGCGCTGCATCCGGCCGATGATCGATTCTCGTACGCCCATGCGGTCGTCCGGTACCGCGTCGAGGTCGAAGCCCGGTCCCCGGTCCCGTACGGACACGAACACGGTCCGCCCCTCCACCTCCGCGTACACCTGCACGGGCCCGCCCTCGCCACCGTACTTGGCGGCGTTGACCATCGCCTCGCGCGCGGCCTGGATCTGCGCCGCCAGCCCCTCGTCCAGCGGGCAGTCGCCGACGACCACGACCTCGATGGGCACCCCGTGGTGGTCCTCGACATCGGCGGCGGTCTTCTTCACGGCCTCCGCCAGGGTGGCCGGCTCCTGCGCCTCGTCCTTGCCGGTGCCCTCGGGTTTGTACAGCCAGTTGCGCAGCTCCCGCTCCTGCGCCCGCGCGAGGCGGCGTACCTCTCCCACGTCCTCCGCGTTGCGCTGGATCAGGGTGAGGGTGTGCAGGACCGAGTCGTGCACGTGGGCGGCGACCTCGGCGCGCTCCTGGGCGCGGATGCGCATCAGGCGCTCCTCGGACAGGTCCTGGGTCATCCGGATCAGCCAGGGTCCGGCGAGCAGGGCGATCCCGACGAGGACGGCGAGGGTGGCGGTGAGTACGTTGCCCAGCTGCGCGGCGGAACCCCGTACGACGATGAAGAGGGTCAGGCCCACGCCGACGAGCGCGACGCCCGTGAGCGCCCGGGCGGCGTGGAGCAGCCGCCCGTTCCGTCCGGCTGCGGCGCTCCAGTGGGCGCGCCGGGCGTTGTCCGCCTGCCGCCATACGAGGACCACCCCGGCTCCGACCAGCAGCGTCGGCCATACGTACCGGCCCGACTCGCCACCGGCCTGGACCTTGGAGATGAAGGTCGCGGCGCCCGCGAAGAGGGCGATCAGCGCGATGATCTGCCCCCGGTCGGGCTTGCGCAGGCGGCGGCCGCCGTCGGCGAGGGTCTCGTAGAAGGGGCGGTGGCCGGTGCGGCCGCCGACGCCGAGCGGTACGAAGACCCAGAACGCGGCGTACAGCAGCACGCCGAGGCCGTCCCCGAAGAGGAACAGGCCGAGGAAGGCGAGCCGGACCCAGATCACGGGCAGCCCGAGGTGCCCGGCGAGTCCGCGCGCCACACCGCCGAGCATCCGGCCGTCGGCGCTGCGGTAGAGCTTGCGCTGCGGCGTCGGCTCGGGTGGGGGGTCCGCTGCGTGCGGGGTGCGCTGGGTGGCGGCTACGGGCATGCCACTGATGGTCACACGCGCGGGGGCGGCGCGGCATCAGGGCATCCCCCCGGTTTCCCCGGGGGGATATCAGGGTTGTGCCAGGGTCGGGCCGGATGCCACGGGCCGCCGCGCACCGTCACCATGGACGCATGACGGAAGTACACGACGCCGCGCCGGCGGACCCGGGGGTTTCCCCGGCAGCCGGCGACCGGCCACCCCTGCGCCGCGGCAAGCGCGACAAGCTCCTCGCGGGCGTGTGCGGGGGGCTGGGCCGGTACTTCGACCTGGACCCGGTGATCTTCCGGATCGGCCTCGGCGTGCTCGCGGTGACCGGTGGTGTCGGCCTGATCTTCTACGGCTTCGCGTGGCTGCTGCTGCCGCAGGAGGGCGAGGAGGACAGCGAGGCGAAGAAGCTGCTGACCGGCCGGGTCGAAGGCGCCACCCTGGCCGCGGCGTTCGCCGCCCTGGCCGGCTGCGCGCTGCTCCTGTCGATGCTGGACAACGGCGGGCTGGGGGCCTTCTCCATCCTGGTCATCCTGGCGCTGGCCGGCGCCTCCTACTGGTCGCGGCAGCGGCGGCAGGCGCACGCTCCCGAGGCGCAGGCTCCCGTCTCGCAGCGGACCGCGCACCCGCCCGCCCCGCCGGAGACGAAGGCGCCGCCCGCCCCCGGCGGCCCGTCCTGGTGGCGGGACCCGCTGGTCAAGGACGGCACGACCGGACCGGTCGGCGGGACGGGATACCTGTGGGGCCCGGCGGACGCCGCCGCGGACGCCGCGCCGGATGGCGCCGCGGCCGCGGTGGTGGTGCCGCCCGCTGCCCCGGTCCGTCCGCGCGGTGGCATCGGCGGCCGGGTCTTCCTCCTGGCCGTGCTCGCCGGGATCGCCGGCGCGGCGGCCGACTGGCAGGGCCGCCCCCTGGGCGAGGCCCTGCAGGCCGGGCTCGCCGCCGCGCTGTTCGTCTTCGGGCTGGGCCTCGCGGTCAGCTCCCTGCTCGGCCGTACCGGCCTCGGCACGATCCTGCTGGTGGTGCTGGCGTCGTGCCTGCTCGCGGGCGCGGCCGTGCTGCCCCGGGAGATCGGCACGGACTGGAAGCGGGTCGACTGGCGTCCCGCGGCGGTCGCGGCGGTACGGCCCGTGTACGAGGCGGACACCGGACTGGCCACCTTGGACCTGAGCCGCCTCGACGTGCCCAAGGGCACCACCGTGGCCGTCCGCGTCTCCATCGACGCGGGCCGGCTCAAGGTGGTCGTGCCCCGCGAGGTCACCGCGCAGGCCGACGTCCGGGTCCGGCTGGGGGACGTGCGGCTGCCGGGCGACCGCGCGGACCGCATCGAGGGCGTCCGTGACCAGAACCGGGCGGCGACGCTGCCGCCCGCCGCCGGCACGGAGGCCGGCGGGACGATCGAGCTGCACCTGACCGCGGGTGTGGGACAGGTGGAGGTGGCCCGTGCGGCGTCATGAGTTCCAGCCGGGACGGCTGATCGCGGGACTGTTCGTGCTGCTGGCGGGCGTGCTCTACCTGCTCGACAGCAGCGGCGAGGCGGATGTGCCCTGGTTCGCGGTCATCCCGATCACGATGGGCGGGCTCGCTCTCGCCGCACTGGTGGGGATGGCCACCTACGCCGTACGGCGGGACCGGCGCGACCGGATCAGCGAGTCCAGCGAGAGGTAGGGCGCCCCGGCGAGGACCAGCGGGATCCAGGCCATCAGGTAGATCAGTCACTGACGTACTGCTGTTGTACGGTGATCGCCCATGAAGCCTGTGCGTGTGCTGATCGCCCTCAGGATCAGCAACGAGACCGACGCGTCCACTTCGCTCGAACGGCAGCTCCAGGACTGCATGGCCTACGTAGCCGAGAGGCAACACCTCGGATGGCAAGTGGTAGGTGTAGCCAAGGACGCCCACATCTCCGCCACCAAGTCCCATCCGTTCGAGAGACCGCAACTCGGGGAATGGCTGAACAATCGGGCGCCCGAATTCGATCTGCTGCTGTTCTGGAAGATGGACAGGTTCGTCCGCAAAGTCGTCGACATGCAGGACATGATCAAATGGGCGACCGCTCACGGCGGCAAATTTCTGGTTTCAGCCAAGGAACCCGTGCTCGACATGGTCGGTCCCTTTCGGCACGTCATCATCGACCTCTTCGCGGCCATCGCCGAGACCGAAGCTCAGAACATCTCCATGCGAGTCAAGTCGTTCCAGAGCTACGCCAAGTCCAACAATGTCTGGGCTAAGGGGATCCCTCCCTACGGTTACGAATCCTTCCGCGACACCGACGGAGCCATGAGACTCCGGGTGCGTGAGAATCAGAAGGAAGTAATTCGGGAGATGTACAAGCGGGTAGTCGAGGCCGGCGAACCCTACTCGTCCATCTGCGACGACTTCAACGCCAGAGGAATTCTTTCCCCTGGCGGCGAGAGGATGTCAAATCGCCGGAAGAACAACGGCGAAGCTCTGCCGATATGGCGGAGCCGCACCCTCACATCCATCCTGAGGTCTGAAACAATCCTCGGCTGGAAGTGCGAGGAAGTGAAGGTTCCCGGAAAGAAGTACGGATCCTCCCAACCGATCCTGACTTCCGAAGGGAAGATCCGGATGGCAGACCCGATTCTTACAGATGACGAATGGGCGAAGCTCCAGGACGAAATGAATGGGCGCCCAAGTGCCGCCCGTCGCTCCACAAAGAACACGACTGCATACCGTGGCGTGGTCCTGTGCGGCGGCTGCGGCGGCAACTTGTATCTCTTCAATCCGGAGAGACAGCAGGGCAAGCCCGTCTACCGCTGCAACAAGTCGGCTAACCGGGAGTCCTGCGGCAAGGGCTACGCCTTCCGAGCCGAGAAGGTGAGGGAGGTCGTAGAGGCCACGGTACTGGGAGTCATCGGAGACTTCCCCATGCATGAGCGTCACTACGTCAAGGGTTCGAACAATTCCCAGAGACTCCAGGAGATCAAGGAGTACGTGACGGAACTCCAGAGGTCCATCCGCCCCGGAGGGAAGAACTCGGCCGGCTTCGCCAAGAGGGCCACTGAAGAAGAGATTGCAGCCCTCTACGAGGAACACGATTCCCTCGCGGCCGAGGGAGACAAGCCGGACAGGTACGAATACCGGGACACAGGGGAGACCTTCCGCTATATGTGGGAGCGGAACGAAGGCAACGACGCCGAGAGAACACGCCACCTACTCAAGGCGGGAATCAGCGTCCGCCTGAACCCGCTCATCAAGGGAGTCTCCAATACCACAGACTTCGGCGCAGAGGTAGATCTGGGCAACCTGAGCCAGCCGTTCACGATCCACTGACAAATAGCTGGGCCCCGAAAGGGGCTCACACTACTAGTAGCTAGTAGATATAGAGAACCCCGCAAAATAGATGCACCTGTCCTGCGCGCGAGTCTCGGACAGAACCCGGGGAACCTGAGATCGAGATCACACCACCAAGGCTTCACGCCGGTTCAAGACGACTCAGGAAACCCGTACAGGATGAACGTAAGCGCCCCGGCGGTCCGCAGGAAGGTATTCGCCAACCGTTACCCCAGGCAGATCGAACCCAACAGGGGCCCGCCTGGCGGCCGCCGAAGGGCGTCTCAAAAACCGTGGTTACCGAGACATGCCGACAGTGACCACCAAGGGGTCGCGGAGCACGGCATCGAGTCACGGTGCCGACTGGCGCAGCTTCATTACCGGTCACTTGTCGACGTCGCCGGCGTGGAGATCAGGACCCATGGGACGACGCTCTACAACTCGATCTACAGAGCCGACGACCAGGCCCTGGTCAATGCCCACGTGTGGGGCGTGAACGCGTACGGTGCGCCGGTGTGGCACCTGCGACGCATCGAGGGCGGATCCATGTTCGACACCTACGCCGAGAGCTTTGAGGCCGTCTGGTCGACGGCCCGGGAGGTCAGCTAGTGGCACGTATCGAGTACTTCGATGATCCGGACGTCCCGGAGCCGAACAGCATGGTTGTCGCGGCGTCTGCCGTGGTGACCGATGACAAGGGCCGCATCCTGCTCCAGAAGCGCTCGGACAGCGGTCTGTGGGCTTTGCCGGGCGGAGGCATGGAGATGACCGACAGCCTGCCCGGAACGGCCGTCCGAGAGGTCAAGGAAGAAACCGGCCTGGACGTAGAGATCACTGGGCTTGTCGGGACGTACACCGACCCCGGCACGTCATCGCGTACAGCGACGGAGAGGTACGCCGACAGTTCAACGTGTGCTTCCGGGCCCGCATGGTGGGCGGGACCCTGGCCGTCTCGGATGAGTCCCTGGAACTCCGCTGGGTGGACCCTGGAGCTCTCGGCACCTTGGACATGCACCACACGCAACGGCTGAGGCTGACTCACTTCCTGGAGGACCGGGAGACCCCCTACCTCGGGTAGCTCCGGCCTCAGGCGGTCTGCCTCCGCCTGCGCCTGATCAGGGCATCCAGTGACCAGTAGGGTGCTCCGGCCAGCACGAGAGGCACCCAGCAAAACATGTACGGGAGGTCGTTGCCGTAGTAGTACGGGGTCACCGCCCAGGACACCGTGAGCCACAGGCCGAGCGAGATCAGCGCTCCGCCGACGGCCGCGAGCCGGGTCAGCAGTCCGGCCAGGACGCCGAGGCCGACGAGGAGTTCCCCGATGGCCAGGACCACGGCGAAGCCGACGGGGGACTTCAGCGCCAGGTCCACCAGGGCGGGGACGGCCGAGGTGTCCCGTACCCCGCGCATCAGGTCTCCGATGGAACCCTCGCCGGTGGCGGAGAGGAACGCGGAGTCGGTCAGCTTGTCCAGGCCCGCGTAGACGAAGGTCACGCCCAGGAAGATCCGCAGGGGGAGGAGCGCGTACCGCGTGGCCTGTTCCCTCAGACCGCCGGCCGCGGTGTGAGGGGCGGCGGCCTCGGGGGTGCCGGGTGAAGGGGCGTCAGTTCGGGTCACGCCCCATGTGTACCCCCATCACTCGGCCACGTCGATGGTGCATCGGTTGGATTCCACTCCGGCGGCGGTCACCACCTGGATCTCGATGCGGCCCGGTTCCACTTCCGCCGGTACGGGGACGGTCAGGACCGCGTCCGAGGGGTTGGCGAACCCGCCCGCCACCGGAACCAGCGGCACGTGCACGTGCAGCGTGCCGATCCGCACCACCAGCCGGGCCATCATCTCCGGCGTCTGCGCCCCGGGCGGCACGAAGCCCACGCCCCGGATCTCGATGTCGTCCCCGGGGCGGACGGCCGCGTCCAGGTCCCCGGGCTCCCGTCTGCGCACCACGGACAGCACCAGCGGGCGCGTGCCCTCCGCGTACTTCGCGGCCAGGTACACCGCGGCCGACAGCGCCACCAGCATGGCGAGCGCCCACGGCAGCTGCGGCAGCCGGTCCGGGAACCGGGCCAGCGACACCGCCGCGTAGCCCAGCACCACCGTCGAGACGAGCACGTACTGCGCGTCCGGGAAACTCCCGCGCCCCGCGTCGTCCGTCAGCAGGTCGACCCCGCGCGGCCGGTCCGCCGGCAGCTTCTGCAGCCGCTGGCCCATGATCCGTACGGAGACCACGCGGCGCACCAGCACCGCCACGGCCGAGGTCAGCGCGACCACCGCCAGCAGCGGCAGCGCCCGGCCGAGCGCGAGGCCCGCGTACAGCGCCTGCCGGTCCGGGCCGGGCGCCGAGGCCGCCAGCCGCAGCGCGGGCAGCAGCGCGGCGAACGCGGTCAGCACCACCCAGGCGCTCGGCACCGCCTTCGATGTGGAGAGCCGGTTGTCCTCGCCGACCAGCGGGGCCAGCAGCCCGCCGCGCAGCGACTGGGCCCGGGCCGCGACGGTGAGCAGCCCGGCCAGCACCAGGGCCGCGAGCAACCCGGCGGTGCGTGCGGTGGACCAGCCGGTGCCGAGCGCGGTGCCGACCTGGACCAGCAGCAGTAGCCCGGCCGCGATCCACACGGCGAGCACGGCCCGCCGCGAGAACAGGTACAGCCAGGAGTTCCCGGCGTCCCGCCCCCGGTCGGCGACGGTACGGGCCGACAGGGTCAGCTCGTCGGAAACCCACTGCCGGGACGCCCCGGCGGACCGGGCCACGGCGGCCGGCAGCCCCTGCCCCGCGGCGAACTCGTCCCGCTTCTCGAGGAACGCGGCGACGGCGCGCCGGTGCCCCTCCTGTGCTCCGTGCGGGCAGTCCTCGCAGGTGCAGCCACCGCCGTGGGTACTTCGGGAGACCTCTTGGACAGCCACGTGCGTGCCGCCTCTCTGAACTTCGGTGCGATGCCAGCGAATTGTGCACCACTGCGGCAGTGCTCCGGATTGCGCACGATGTCAGAGCAGGTGATTAACGGTTCATGATGTTGACGCCACCTGCTGTGGCGCCTGTTGTGGTGCCTGCTGCGGCGCGTGCTGCGATGCCTGCTGCGGCGCCCGGGGCGGCTCCTGCGCTGACACCTGCCGGCGCAGGGGCTGGTAGTTCACCCAGGCGGCCAGATCGGACCCGAACCGCTCGCGCGTCAGGACCGCGCTGCGGTGGTCGATGCGCACCGGCTTCCCGGCCGCCCGCGCGATCAGCTGCACCTGCGCCGCCCGCTCGGCCGCGATGAACCACCAGGCCGCCGCCTCCACCGAGTCCCCGACCGTCAGCACCCCGTGGTGGCGCAGGATCAGCGCCTTGTACGGGCCCAGCGCGATCCCGATCCGGCCCGCGTCCTCGGGACCGGTGAACGCGTCCAGCAGCGCGTGGTCCTCGTAGAAGGCGCAGGCCTCCTGCGTGATCGGGGCCAGCAGCTCGCCGAGGGACGCGAGGGCGCGGCCGTACGGGCCCTGCGTGCGGACCACGGCCATCACCTCGGGGCGCTCCCTGTGGACGGCCGCGTGCACCGCGAAGGCCAGCTCGTTGGCCCGGTGACCGCCCCGGAGCACGCGCCCGTCCCCGTCGACCAGCAGCAGGTCGTCGGGGGTCAGTCCGCCGAAGGCCCGCCCGAAGGGGTTCACCCAGTAGCAGTCCTCGAACTCGGGATCCCGCGCGGTGACGTGCCCGGCCACCCCGTCCTCGTACCCGAGCCGCCCCAGCAGCCGCAGCGCCTCGGCGAGCCGCTCCTTGCGGTAGGCGCGCGCTTCCTCGACGGAGTCGTGCACGGGGGGCATCTCGAACCGCAACCGGTCCACGGGAATCGGCGCGGGCTGCTCGGCCATGGCTGCTCCTTCGACGGCTCGGCTCGGCTCGGCTCGGCTCGGCTCGGCTCGCGGCGCAAGGTACCGGCGGCCCGCGGAAGTGGCCAGAGAAACGGCGAAGCCGCCGCCCGGTGGTGGAGGCCGGGCGGCGGCTTCGTCACGTACGGGTGGGGACTACTCCCACTCGATGGTGCCCGGGGGCTTGCTCGTGCAGTCCAGGACCACGCGGTTCACGCCCGGCACCTCGTTGGTGATGCGGGTCGAGATCCGCGCGAGCACCTCGTACGGCATGCGCGTCCAGTCCGCGGTCATCGCGTCCTCGGAGGAGACGGGGCGCAGCACGATCGGGTGGCCGTAGGTCCGGCCGTCGCCCTGGACGCCGACGCTGCGGACGTCCGCCAGCAGGACGACCGGGCACTGCCAGATCTCGCGGTCCAGGCCGGCCGCGGTGAGCTCGTGGCGCGCGATGGCGTCGGCCTCGCGCAGCAGGTCCAGGCGCTCCTTGGTGACCTCGCCGACGATGCGGATGCCGAGGCCCGGGCCCGGGAAGGGCTGGCGCTGGACGATCTCGTCCGGCAGGCCCAGCTCCTGTCCGACCATGCGGACCTCGTCCTTGAACAGCTGGCGCAGCGGCTCGACGAGCTCGAACTCGATGTCGTCGGGGAGCCCGCCGACGTTGTGGTGGGACTTGATGTTCGCGGTGCCGGTGCCGCCGCCGGACTCGACCACGTCCGGGTACAGGGTGCCCTGCACCAGGAAGGCGACGTCGGGCCCGCCCTCGGCGATGATCTCGGCCTGGGCCTGCTCGAAGACGCGGATGAACTCGCGGCCGATGATCTTCCGCTTGGTCTCCGGGTCGGAGACCCCGGCCAGCGCGTTCAGGAAGCGCTCCTGCGCGTCGACGACCTTCAGCTGCACGCCGGTGGCGGCGACGAAGTCCTTCTCGACCTGCTCGGTCTCGCCCTTGCGCATCAGACCGTGGTCGACGTACACGCAGGTCAGCTGGGAGCCGATGGCCTTCTGCACGAGCGCCGCGGCGACCGCGGAGTCCACGCCGCCGGAGAGGCCGCAGATGGCGCGCTTGTCGCCGACCTGCTCGCGGATGGCCGCGATCTGCTCCTCGACGATGTTGCCGGTGGTCCAGCTGGGGGCCAGGCCGGCGCCGCGGTAGAGGAAGTGCTCCAGGATCTGCTGGCCGTGCGTGGAGTGCATCACCTCGGGGTGGTACTGCACGCCGTACAGCTTCTTCTCGTCGTTCTCGAAGGCGGCGACCGGGACGACGTTGGTCGAGGCGGTGACGCTGAAGCCCTCGGGGGCGGCGGAGCAGGCGTCTCCGTGGGACATCCACACCGACTGGTGGTCGGGGGTGCCCTCGAAGAGGGTGGAGCCCGACTTCGAGACGGCCAGCGGGGTGCGGCCGTACTCGCGGGCACCGGTGTTGTCGACCTGCCCGCCGAGGGTGACCGCCATCAGCTGGAAGCCGTAACACATGCCGAAGACGGGGACACCGGCCTCGAACAGGGCGCGGTCTATGGTCGGCGCGCCTTCCTCGTACACGGAGGAGGGGCCGCCGGAGAGGATGATCCCCTTGGGGTTCTTGGCCAGCATCTCGGCCACCGGCATCGTGCTGGGGACGATCTCGCTGTAGACCCGTGCCTCGCGGACGCGGCGGGCGATGAGCTGGGCGTACTGGGCGCCGAAGTCGACGACGAGGACCGTGTCCGGGGCGCTGTCGTGGGCGGCGGAGGGTGCTTCTGGCACGGGACGGCCTTCCGGCGGAAGAGGTGGCTGTTTTGTCGATTCTAACGGGGGACGTAAGGGTCTCTTCGTCTCACCATCCGAACGTGCTTGGCCGGGCCAGGGACAGAAGGCCATAATCCCTTCCATGCGCAAGCAGCTGAGCTTCCTCTTTACCTATGGCACCGGCCGGTCCGGTCGCCATGGGTCCTCGTGATGCTCGCTTGAGCCGCTGACTTCCCAGAGCGCCCCGGTCCGACAGGACCGGGGCGCTCTGGCGTTCTCCGGACCTGCGGGCCCACACCCGACAGGAGACCGACCGACCATGACCACGATCACCACCGCCCCCGAGCAGCTGATCGCCGACTCCCGCGAGCGCATCGACGCCCTCGACGACCGGATCATCGGCCTGATCCAGGAGCGGATGGCCGTCTCGGCTGTCATCCAGGACGCCAGGATCGCCTCCGGCGGGCGCCGGGTGCACCTGTCCCGCGAGATGGAGGTGCTCTCGCACTGGAGCGACGCTCTCGGGAAGCCCGGAACCACCCTCGCCATGACCCTGCTGGAGCTGTGCCGCGGCCGCGTGTGAGCCGCCCCGCGCACCGCTCGGCCATCGGCTCGGCGGCCGTCGGCTCGGCGGTCGGCTCGGCGGTCGGCTTGCGATCGGCCGTTCGTCACCCGTCCGGACCGTGACCGGCTCCGGGACCCTTCGTTGGTGAGGATGTCCGCGCCAGCCAGGTGCGGGACCGCAGCACCACGCGTGGCTCCGCCGGAGCGATGAGACGTGCACCCCCTTCGGAGCGTACGTCGTGGGACCTCGCTCCCTCGCGTGACCGGACGGCAGGGGACAGCAGCCCGGTCACCCCGTGAAAGAGACGGCCGGCCCGGGGGACGCCCCGGGCCGGCCGTTCTCGTTCTCGTTCTCGTTGTCGGTCCCGCGCCCGCGCCCCGCGCTCCGTTCCCCCGTGCTCCGCTGCCGCGTCCTCGAACGTCTGCCGCCGTTGCACCTTTCGGTACGTGATCGACACCACAGACCGGCAGACGGGATTCCGGTACAACCATCGTGGTTGAACATCTGTCACGTATGTACCGCGGCGGGTTCTGCGCTCGGAGGGGGAGCGCAGAACCCGCCGCCGTCATTCCGCCGGTTCCGGACTGCGCCGCGGGATCTCCGGAATCGCCAGGAACGGCAGCCGCAGCGCGCCGAAGGCGTCCTTCGGAACCGCCGGACGGGCCGGTTCGACCGCGGCCAGGCGGACGTAGGCACCGCCCTGATCAGGCCTCGGGTCCCGCTCGCCCTTGTTCGGCCAGTACGACATCGCCCGCTCGGCCTGCGCCGTGATCGTCAGCGACGGGTTGACACCGAGGTTCGCGGAGATCGCCGAGCCGTCCACCACCGAGATGCCCGGGTACCCGTAGAGCCGGTGGTACGGATCCACCACACCCTCCCGCGCCGAGGCCCCGATCGGGCAGCCGCCGAGGAAGTGCGCGGTCAGCGGGGTCCCCATCAGCTCACCGACGTTACTGCCCGCAAAGCCGTTGATCTCCTCGGCCAGCAGGGTCGCGGCCAGCGTGGCCTCCGGGATCTGGACCGGGTTGGGGGCCCCGTGGCCCTGGCGGGCGGTGAGCAGGCCCTTCCCGATGCCGCGGGGCTTGCGGTACGTCGTCAGGGAGTTGTCCAGCGACTGCATGACCAGGCCGATGATGGTCCGCTCCGACCAGCGCCGGTTGGACAGCGACCGGGCCAGCTGCACCGGGTGCGTCACGGCCCTGGCCAGCCAGGCGCGGACCCGGTGCTTGGCGTAGGGGACCTGGAGGACGGTCATGAACCCCATGGCGTTGGAGCCCTTGCCGTAGCGGACGGGCTCGATGTGGGTGTCGGCGTTGGGGTGCACGGAGGAGGTGATCGCCACGCCCCGCGTGAAGTCGGCCCGCCCGGGGGCGCCTCCCAGCGATGGCTGGGGGACCTTGCCGTGGCGCTTGCGGTAGCGCCGGTCGTTGGTCTGCGCGCCGACCAGGCCCTCCGAGTTGGTCCGGGTCAGATCGCCGAGCCGGTCCGACAGCCGCGGCAGCTCGCCGCGGTCCTTCATCGTGTGCAGCAGGGTCTGCGTGCCGTACGTGCCCGCCGCGACGACCACGTACCGGGCGCGCAGCACCTTGGCGATGCCCCTGCGGCGGCCGTCGGTGGGGACCGTACGGACCCGGTAGCCGCCCTCGGGATGCTCGGAGAGCGCGGTGACCGTGGTCATCGGGTGGATGACGGCCCCGGCCCGCTCGGCGAGGTGCAGGTAGTTCTCGCCCAGGGTGTTCTTCGCGCCGTGGCGGCAGCCGGTCATGCACTCGCCGCACTCGGTGCAGGCCTTGCGGGCGGGGCCGGCGCCGCCGAAGTACGGGTCGGCGGCCTCCTCGCCGGGCCGGACCCGGGGCGCTCCCCCGGCGTCCTCGCCGTCGCCGAAGAAGACGCCGACCGGGGCCATGTGGAAGGAGTCCGCCACGCCCATCTTCTCGGCGACCGCCTTCAGGTGGACGTCGGAGGGGGTCGTCGTCGGGTTGAGCCGTACGCCGAGCATCCGCTTGGCCTGGTCGTAGTACGGGGCGAGTTCCTCGCGCCAGTCGGTGATCGACGCCCACTGCCGGTCCTCGAAGAAGGCGGCGGGCGGCACGTACAGGGTGTTGGCGTAGTTGAGCGAGCCGCCGCCCACACCGGCGCCCGCGAGCACCATCACATGGCCGAGCAGGTGGATCCGCTGGATCCCGTAGAGCCCGAGGGCCGGGGCCCACAGGTAGTTGCGCAGGTCCCAGCTGTTCTTCGGCAGGCTCTCGCGGGTGAAGCGGCGTCCTGCCTCCAGGACGCCGACCCGGTAGCCCTTCTCCGTGAGGCGCAGCGCCGAGACCGACCCTCCGAAGCCCGACCCGACGACGATCACGTCGTAGTCGTATGCCTGGTCGTGCGTGTCGTCGTACGTGTCGTCGTACGCCCGGTCGTGCGTGACGTCGTGTGCGTCGTGTGCGTCGTCGTGCGGCACGGGTACCCCTTAGCGCAGTCGGAGGGCCTTCATGACCTGGAGGCTGCGGGTCATGAACGCGGCGTACTTCTCGTCGTCCATGCCCAGCGAGGGCGCCATCGGCAGCAGCCGCTGGTGGGCGACGGTCTGGGCCTCGGTGTACTTGAGGATGCCCTCGGAGCCGTGGCGGCGGCCGAGGCCGGAGTCCTTCATGCCGCCCATGGGTGCCTGGGCGCTGCCGTAGGCGGGGGCGTAGCCCTCGTTGATGTTGACGGTGCCGGTGCGCAGGCGGGCGGCGACGGCGTGGCCGCGGCGGGAGTCCTTGGTCCACACGCTGGAGTTCAGGCCGTAGGCGGTGGCGTTGGCGTCCGCGATCGCCTGGTCCTCGTCGGTGAAGCGGTAGATGGAGACGACGGGGCCGAAGGTCTCCTCCCCGCACACCGCCATCGGCGCCTCGACGCCGTCGAGGATGGTGGGCTCGTAGAAGAGCGGGCCGATGTCGGGGCGCGCGGTCCCGCCCGCGACGAGGGTGGCGCCCTTGGCGACGGCTTCGTCCACGTGCCGCTGTACGGTCTCCAGCTGGCGCTCGCCGACCAGCGAGCCCATGTCCGCGCCGTAGGCGAGGGAGCTGCCCAGGCGCATGGCCTTGGTCCGGGCGGCGAACCGCTCCACGAACGCGTCGGCGATCGAGGTGTGGACGTACAGCCGCTCGATGGAGATGCACAGCTGGCCGGCGGAGGAGAAGCAGGCGCGGACGGCGCCCGCGGCGGCCTTCTCCACGTCGGCGTCGTGCAGGACGAGCATGGCGTTCTTGCCGCCGAGTTCGAGGGAGACCCCGACGAGGCGGGCGGCCGCGCCCTGGGCGACCTCGCGGCCGGTGCGCGTGGAGCCGGTGAAGGAGACGTAGTCGGCGTGGCGGACGACCTCGGGGCCGACGACCGGACCCTCGCCGAGGACGATCTGGAAGACCTCGGCGGGCAGTCCGGCCTCGATCAGCAGGTCGCGGGCCCACAGGGCGGTCAGCGCGGTCTCGGTGTCGGGCTTCATGACGACCGCGTTGCCGGAGACGAAGGCGGGCAGGGCGTCGCCGACCGACAGCTCCAGCGGGTAGTTCCAGGGGGCTATCTGGCCGACGACGCCGCGCGGCTGGCGCAGCTCGGTGACCTTGGTGAGGGTGGGCATGGCGCCCGTGTGGCCCTTGGGGCGCAGGTACGAGGGGGCCTTGCGGCCGTAGTGGCGGGCGGCGACGGCGACCGCCTGGACCTCTTCGTGGGCATGCAGGCGCGCCTTGCCGGTCTCCAGCTGGATGAGGTCGAGGACCTCGCCCTGCCGGGCCAGGACCAGGTCGTGGAAGCGGAGCAGGACCGCCGCCCGCTTGCGTACGGGGACGGCGGCCCAGGCCGCCTGGGCGGCGCGAGCCCGTTCGAAGGCCTCGGCGACGTCCTCGGGGGTGGCCTCGGGGAGCTCCGCCAGCCGGTCCCCGGTGAAGGGCGTGTGATTGGCGGTGCGGCCGGAGCCGATCACTCCGCGGGTCAGCCGGGCGACGAGGTCGGGGGTCACCACGTCCGCGGCGGTGCGGGCACCGGCGGGGGCCGGGGCGACCGGGTTGGTGGGCTGCGGTGTGGCGCGGAGGGGGGCGGCGGGGGCCTGCGAGTCCGTCATGGCGGTGAGCGTATTGCGCCGGAGAGCCTTTGGGTACCCGTGGGTAACCGGATTTTCCCATATCCGCCAGTGATCGCTGGCAGGATGGCCGGGACCCAGAGGAACCAGGGGAATCCGGGGATCAGGGGATCGGCGGGATCAGCGGGCTTCCGCGGGCGGCTCCCAGCCGCTGAGCACGATGTCGAACTGCTGGCGGGTCGTATCCCAGTCGGCGACGGGGCTCGACATGTAGATCGCGTACTCGGTCTCGTCCGGGGCGATGTACATCTGCTCCCTGGCCCTGCGCGGACCGGGGTGGTTCACCTTCTCTGTCCAGCTGAAGTCCCAGAGCGCGGCCCGGGTGCTGTCCCGGAAGGTGTTCTGGTTCAGCTGGTGCTTCTTGTAGTCGGTCCGCTTCGCCACCTGCCTCTCCAAGTCCAGCAGGTGCGCGTACGGGTCCTTGTAGTCCGGGCTGGGGTCGACGGCGATCCGGATGAAGTGCTTCCCGTCGTCCGGGGTGTAGTCGATCTGGTCGCCATTCGCCTGGCGCTTCCAGCCTTCCGGGACGAACAGGGTGAAGCCGCCGATGGGGTCGGTGACCTTCCGCCAGCCCGCCGGGGCGGCGGCCGCCGGCCGCACCGTGGCCCCGTCGCCCTGCTGCTGCTCGGCATCGCCGACCGGCTGCTGCTCGTCGGGCGCGCTCACGCTCGTGCCGGAGCCCTTGGTACCGGCTCCGCTGTCGCCGCCATCGCCCGCCTCGCCGGTGTACTTCAGCACCCCGAAGACACCGCCGCCGCCGAGCAGCGCCGCCACCAGAGCCACGGCGGCGGCGCGCCGGATCCGGCCCCGGGCGTCGTCCGCCGAAGCGGGCGAGGGCGAGGGCGCGGGCGCGGGAGCCGGCGACTCCCGGAGCGGGGCGCTCGCCGCCGGAGGCGCCTGGTCCGCGGCCGGGGCGGGCGGGGCGCTCTGCCCCTGCGCCGGGGAGAGCTCCTGCGAGGTCAGCGCACGCGTCGGTACGTACGCGTGCGCCGCCTTCGGCTCCCGGCCCTCCATCGCCTCCAGCAGCATCCGCTCGGCCTCCACGGCCGAGGGCCGATGGGCGGGATCCTTGCGCAGCAGGGCCGTGATGACCGGGCCCAGGGCCTCGGCCTGGCGCAGGGGCGGCAGCTCCTCGTTCACCACGGCCTGCAGGCTGGAGATGGGCGAGGTGCGGCGGAACGGCGAGCGGGCCTCCACGGCCGTGTACAGGGTGGCGCCCAGCGACCACAGGTCGGAGGCCGGGTCGGGAGCCCCGCCGGTGACCCGCTCGGGAGCCAGGTAGTCGATGGAGCCGACCAGTTCGCCGGTGCGCGTGATGGACGAGTCGCCTTCGATCGCGGCGATCCCGAAATCCGTGAGCAGCACCCGGCCGTCCTTGGCCAGCAGCACATTGCCCGGCTTCACGTC
Source organism: Streptomyces sp. NPDC003038 (assembly GCF_040611115.1). Lineage (NCBI taxonomy): Bacteria > Bacillati > Actinomycetota > Actinomycetes > Kitasatosporales > Streptomycetaceae > Streptomyces > Streptomyces sp. NPDC003038. The sequence continues at coordinate 186,134 of NZ_JBEXNN010000008.1, read as the reverse complement.
CCGGTGCAGGACACCGACCGCGTGCGCGGCGCGCAGCGCGCCCAGCACGTGGAGCCCGATCCGGGCCGCCTCCCGCGGCTCTATCCGCCCGGCCGCCTTGGCCGCCTCCGCCAGCGACGGGCCGTCGATGTACTCCATGACGATCCACGGCCGGTCGTCGTGCTCCAGCACGTCGTGGACGGTGACGACCGCGGGATGCTGGATCCGCGCCGCGGCCCGGGCCTCCTTCTGCGTCCGGGCGTGCATGACGTCCCGGTCGGCCTGGGCGACGTACAGACCCGCCGTCAGTTCCTTGACGGCGACCGTCCTGTGCAGCAGCTCGTCATGCGCGCGCCACACCCTGCCCATGCCGCCTCTGCCGATGGGCTCGACGAGCCGGTACCGGCTCGCGAGCACGGCGCCCGCACCTGTCTGCTGTTCCACGAAACCCCGCCGCTCTGTGCACTTCGGGCCAGATTACGGAGCCCTCGGGTACTGCCGGAACCACGCGGGCGCGGTGAGACAGCACTGTGACGCAATTGCCGTACTGAGTCCCCGTCAGCCGGGTCTCAACCGCCCGCGCGGTAACTGGCCGTGGCCTTCTCGAAGACCTCGGTCACCTTGCCCTCTTCGTCCTGCGGGCCCGTGACGATGACGACGTGATAGGCGCCGCCGAGCGCGACCACGTAGTTGCGGGCCACGACGTTGCGGCCGTTGCCGTCGATCCACGTGTACTTGCCGGTGGCCCGCAGCTGCTGGCCGACCCTGGTGCTCTTGACCTCGCTGACGGTGGACCAGGTCGAGGTCCGGTACGGGGTCAGCTCCTGCTCCTTGTCCTTCTGGTAGGCCGCCGGATCCGGATTCCCCTCGACCTTGTCCCGGCCGGGCACGACGGTCAGGACGAACTGGCCGTCGGTGTACCGCACCTGACCCGATTCGTTGATGCCTCGGCGCTCCCACCCGTTGGGGACGGCGATCTCGAAGTGCTCCGGATCCTGCTGGGCGGTGTAGCCCGGCGGAGCCGGGGCGGCGGGCGAGGAGGCGGGTGGGGCCGTCTGCGGCGCCGGCCTGGACTCCGGGGTTCCGGTGGGGGTGTTGACCGAGGCGCTCGGGCTGCCGGCCGGGCTCTGCCGCGGCGGCGTCCCGGCGGATCCGCCCGGCTCCTCGGGCGCGGAGCGGGGCATGAACAGCACCGCGTACGCCACGGCCCCGGCGAGCAGGACCAGGATGCCGAGGAGCAGGGTGAGGCCCAGGGCGCGGGGCTTGCGGGGGGCCGTCGGATTGCGGTGGCGCCCGTGCAGATCGCCGCGCCTGCGGATGACGGGCAGCCGCGCCGGATCCGGGTCCGCCATCGGGAGCATGACGAAGCCGGCCCCCTCCGGCTCGGGGGCGGACCGTACGAGCGAGCGCAGCCAGCCGCGGAGCTCCTCGAAGTCCGGGCGCTCGGTGGGGTCCTGGCGCAGCAGCGACTCCACGACCGGGCGCAGCGCGCCGCACTCCTCCGCGAAGGCGGGGGGCTCTGCGCAGACCATCTCGACGAGCTCGGCGACGCTGTCCTCCGGATACGGGGCATGTCCCTGTACGGCGCGGTACAGCAGCGCGCCGAGCGCCCAGAGGTCGGTGGCGGGCCCCACCGGGGGCGCCAGCTGCCAGTGGCCCCGCACCGGGCCGGCCTGCTCGGGGGCCCACCGCTCGGTGACCGCCCCGACGACGGCCATGCGCGTCTGCCGCGCCCGCTCGGCGTCGAGGCCGGTACGGGGGCCGCCGGCCCAGCCGCCGGTGGCGGGGGCCGGAGCCGGAGCCGGGCCGCCCGGGGCGTCGGCCTGGCGGTAGCCCTGGGGCAGGGCGAGCTGCGCGGGCAGCGGGGGGTGGGCGGGCGGGGCGGGCGGGCTCACCGGTTCGGCCTGAGGCTGCGGTGCCGTCAGGTGCGGGTGCCCGGGTACCGGGTGATGCTGCGGACGGGGCTCCGGCGGGTGCTGGTGCCCGGGTTCCAGCTGATGCTGCGGACGGTGTTCCGGCTGCTGCTCGGCCGGCGGAAGGGCGGCCTGGCGGCGCGGGGTCGTACCGTGCCAGGGCGCGCCGCCGCCGGTCTCGGGACCGCCGTACGGGTACGAGTACCCCTGCGGGAGGCTCGACCCCTCGGGCCGCGGCTCCGGCGCGGGACCGGCGCCGGCCCTGCGCTGCTCGGTGACCCGCGCGGCGGCGGCCTGCGCCCCGGCCCGGTAGGCCGCGATGGCCCCGGCGCGCGCCGCGGCCTTGATGTCGGGCCGCTCCTCGGGCCGCCCGGGGGTGATGTGGTCGTTGTACCGGGGCCCGGTGTCGTACCCCGGAGCCACGAGCGGCGCGTACCCGGACTCTCCCGCTCCGGCGCGGCCCTGCGGCCCGGTCGGGCCGGAGCCGCCGCCGTCCCGGCCGGGATCTCCGGATCGCGCGGGCTCCCGTACGGCCGTCCCGGCACCGGAACCGGAACTGCTCCTACCGCCCGACGTGGCATTCCCCTCGGGCCCGAGACCGCCGCCCGGCTCCAGGCCGAGGGCGGGGCCCGGCCCGGCCGCGCCGGACCAGGTTTCCCGTCCCGCGGGCGCAGGCGCAGGCGCAGGCGCCGGGGCCGGGACGCCCCAGCCCGCCTCCGCTTCACCACCGGACGCGCTCGGCGGGAGCGGGTCGTACCCGCACAGGGCCTCCTCCGCGGCTCCCGCCGCCAGGCCCGTCAGCACGACCCGCCCGTCATCGCAGATCAGGACGGTCCTGATGGTGATGTTCCGGTGCGTCCAGCCGTGCGCGTGCAGCACGCGCAGCGCGGTCAGCACGTCCGACGCCACCTCCGCCGCCCGGTACGGGGTCAGCAGCTCATCGGCGATCAGCGCGGCGAGCGGCCTGGCCGGGACGAGTTCGCTCACTATCCACAGCGACCCGCCCTCGGCGAACACGTCGAAGACCTGGTCCAGCCGGGGATGGTCGGGAATCGAGGCCGCCGCCTGCGCCGCCTCGATCGCACGGCGCACGGCCGGCAGGTCCGCCGCCGAGCGACCCCCCGCCGCCGGGGCCCGGTGTCCGTCCAGCAGCTCGGCGTCCACGACCTCCGGCAACGGCACCTGCCGTACCAGGACTTCCTGCCCGCTGCGCGTGTCGAAGGCCCGGGTCTCGACCAGTTCGACCTCGTCCGAGGGCGGCAGCGGCAGACGGTAGCGGTGGGCCAGGATCCGGCCCGCGTAGTCCTCCACATCGCCTCCCCCGAGTGCGGTGGGCCCCCCATGGCCCCGCTGACACGATACGTCTCCGGGGCCGCCCGCGTCCCGGGGTCAGCCCAGAGGCCGGAAGGTCTCGAATGCCGTGGTGCGCATCTGCGTGCACTCGGCGCCGTCCCACTGGTCGGCGGCGCAGCTGATCATGATGGCGTAGCCGTGCGTCGCGTCCATTTTGAAGCCGCGGTTGAGCACACGGACCTTCATGCCGTCGTGCTCGCGCTCGAACTCCCAGTCCGCGACGGTCGGGTAGCCCCGGTAGTCCCTCGGCTCGATCGAGATCAGCCGGTATGCCTTGCTGCTGGACTCCACGGCCGGGGCCAGGGCGAGCCAGGCGGCGCGGGCGTCATCGCCCGGCTTGTCGGTGTAGTCGACCTGGATCCGCGGGAAGCCGCCGTCCTTGCTGTATATGCCGCCGGAGTTCTTGCCCGCTGTGCCCGTCCGCTTGAAGCCATCGGGCATCGCCATCGAAAAGTGGAACCCAGGGTCCGTCACCATGGCGTATCCGGCCGGGAGTCCGGCGACCGGAGCGCCGGGAGGGGCGCCCTGCCCCTGACTCTGACCCTGTCCCTGGTCGGCGCCCGGCGTCTGCTGGCCCTGGCCGGGCTCACCGGCGTTGCCGCCCGGCGCGGCGGGCGCCGGAGAGGACTGCGGTGTTCCGGCCGAGGAACCCGGCGACGCACTGCCGGACACGGACGGGGTGCCCTGACTGCCCTTGCCCTCGTTCTTCCGGCCGCCCTTGTCGTCGCCGCTGAAGGCGTAGGCGATCAGCGAGCCGATCACCGCCAGCGCCACGACGACGCCGGCTATCGCCAGCGCGATGGTCCGGCGCGGCACGACGTCGGTGAGCGAGGCCACCACCGGCGCCCGCTTGGACGGAGGTGCCTCCGCGGCGGAGGCGGCCGCAGTGGCGGCCGTGGCAGCGGTGACCGCCGCCTTGCGGGCCGACTTCAGCGCGGCGCGGGCCCGCTCGCGCTGCTCGCGCTCCCGCCGCTCGCGTTCCTTCTTCTCCGCCTTCTCGGCCTTCTCGGCGGCCTTGTCCGCCGCGGCCTTCTCGGCGGCTTCCTTGGCATCCGCCAGCGAGACCTGCCGGGTCTCTTCGGCGGTCGCCGCCAGTACGGGGGCCGTGACGGGCTCGGGCGCGTTGAGCACGGCCGTGAGCATCGCCCGCGCCGTCTCGTCGTCGAGGCGCTGGGCAGGGTCCTTGGCGAGCAGCCCGTAGATGACCTCGGTCAGTGGACCGGCGTTCTTGGGCGGGTCCACCGGCTCGGTCATCACGGCGGTGAGGGTGGCGAGCGCGGACCCCTTGTCGTACGGGGGCACGCCCTCGACGGCGGCGTAGAGCAGACCGCCGAGCGACCACATGTCGGCCGGCGGACCGGGCTTGTAGCCACGGGCCCGTTCGGGCGAGATGTAGGAGGGGGCGCCGACGAGCATGCCGGTGGAGGTGACGGAGGGGTCGCCCTCGACCTGCGCGATGCCGAAGTCGGTGAGGACGACGCGGCCGCTGCCGGCTATGAGCACGTTGGACGGCTTGACGTCCCGGTGCAGGATGCCCTGGCGGTGCGCGGCACGGAGTACGTCGAGCACCGCGAGGCCGACCTCGGCGGCGCGGTGCGGGGTCAGGGGGCCGTTCTCCCGTACGAACTCGGCGAGCGAGGGGCCCTCGATGAGCTCCATCACGATCCACGGCCGGCCGTCTTCGTCCACGACGTCGTAGACCGTGACCGCGCCGCCGCTGCGGATCCGGGCAATGGCCTTGGCCTCGCGGAGGGTACGGGTGATGAGCCGACGCTTCTCGTCCTCGTCGACCCCGGTGCTGAAGCGGAGCTCCTTGACGGCGACGGTCCGCCCCAGGGTCTCGTCCTGGGCCCGCCACACCGTGCCCATCCCGCCCTTGCCGAGCACATCCCCCAACCGGTACCGCCCGGCCAACAACCGCCCTTCGTCCTTCACCGCGCCCGCACGGGACTTCGCGTCCCCGGACTCCACCACGACCTCAGCCGACTGGGCCTTCTTCAACCCCGCCTTCGCCACGTCAGGCTTCGCATCCTCAGGCTCCACCGCAGCGGCCCCAGCCGGGCCAACACCCCCAGGCTTCGCCGCAGGCGACCCGGCACGCGTGGCACCCTCCACCACAGGCTTCGCCGCAGGCGACCCGGCAGGCGACCCGGCCTCAGGCTTCGCATCCTCAGGCTCGGCATCCTCAGGCTCCGCATCCTCCAACCCCGGCTCCGCCACAGCCCGCTTCACATCCTCGCGCCCCACCGCAGCGGCCTCAGCCGGGCCAACACCCCCAGGCTTCGCCGCAGGCGACCCCGCACGCGCGGCACCCTCCACCACAGGCTTCGCGGCAGGCGACCCGGCAGGCGACCCGGCAGGCGATCCGGCCTCAGGCTTCGCCACAGGCGGCTCGATGTGCTCCGGCTTCGACATGCGTCCCCTCTGCGATCGTGCCGCCCGTTCCGGCTGCCCCGGCAGCGGCCGGGGTGCGCGGTAACCCTCCCCGGCAGAACCCTCATTGTTCCTCACTCCGCAACGGACGGACCCCCCGGGTCCGTGGTTCCCCCTTCCACATCCCGGAGTTACAACGGAACGATGTCGGGCGCCCCGAGCCGGGCCGCGTCCGCCGTCTGGTCGTCCGGTTGGCGCTGGGATTCCCGTTCCGCCTGTACCCGCTTCTCGTAGTGCTCCACCTCCTTCTCGATCTGCTGTTTGTCCCAGCCCAGCACCGGCGCCATCAACTCCGCGCACTCCCGCGCCGACCGCGTCCCCCGGTCGAAGGTCTCGATCGAGATCCGCGTCCGCCGCGTCAGCACGTCGTCCAGGTGCCGCGCGCCCTCGTGCGAGGCCGCGTACACGATCTCCGCCCGGAGGTAGTCGTCCGCCCCTGACACCGGCTCGCCCAGCCCGGAATCGGCGGCGATCAGGTCCAGCAGTTCCTCCGTCAGCGCCCCGTACCGGTTCAACAGGTGTTCCACCCGCACCACATGAAGCCCCGTCCGGGCCGCGATCCTCGCCCGCGCGTTCCACAGCGCCCGGTACCCCTCCGCGCCCACCAGCGGCACGTCCTCCGTCACGCACTCCGCCACCCGCTGGTCCAGCCCGTGCACCGCCTCGTCGACCGCGTCCTTCGCCATGACCCGGTACGTCGTGTACTTGCCGCCCGCCACCACCACCAGCCCCGGCACCGGGTGCGCCACCGTGTGCTCGCGCGAGAGCTTGCTCGTCGCGTCCGATTCCCCGGCCAGGAGCGGCCGCAGGCCCGCGTAGACCCCCTGGACGTCGTCGCGCGTCAGCGGCACGGCCAGCACCGAGTTCACGTGCTCCAGCAGGTAGTCGATGTCCGCGCTCGACGCCGCCGGGTGCGCCTTGTCCAGGTCCCAGTCGGTATCGGTGGTGCCCACGATCCAGTGCCGCCCCCACGGGATGACGAACAGTACGGACTTCTCGGTCCGCAGGATCAGCCCGGTGCTCGAATGGATCCGGTCCTTCGGGACGACGAGGTGGATGCCCTTCGACGCCCGTACGTGGAACTGCCCCCGCTCCCCGATCAGCGCCTGGGTGTCGTCCGTCCACACCCCCGTCGCGTTCACGATCTGCTTGGCGCGGATCTCGTACTCGCCGCCGCCTTCCACGTCCTCTACGCGCGCGCCGACCACCCGTTCGCCCTCACGCAGGAAGCCGATCACCCTCGCCCGGTTGGCGCAGTGCGCCCCGTACGCCGCGGCCGTGCGGACCAGCGTGGCGACGTACCGGGCGTCGTCCATCTGGGCGTCGTAGTACTGAAGGGCCCCCACCAGCGCGTCCTTGCGCAGCGCCGGCGCGACCCGCAGCGCGCGCTTGCGCGACAGGTGCCGGTGGACGGGAAGTCCCCGCCCGTGCCCGCTGGACACCGACATCGCGTCGTACAGCGCGACGCCCGAGCCGGCATAGAGCCGCTCCCAGCCCTTGTGCTGCAAGGGGTACAGGAACGGCACCGGCTTCACCAGGTGCGGCGCCAGCCGCTCCAGGAGCAGCCCGCGCTCCTTCAGCGCCTCCCTCACGAGGGCGAAGTCGAGCATCTCCAGGTATCTGAGGCCGCCGTGGATCAGCTTGCTCGACCGGCTGGACGTGCCCGACGCCCAGTCGCGCGCCTCCACCAGCCCGGTGGCGAGGCCTCTGGTCACCGCGTCGAGTGCGGTGCCGGCACCGACCACTCCCGCGCCCACGACCAGTACATCCAGCTCCCGCTCGGCCATCCGGGCGAGGGCCTCGGCGCGCTGCGCCGGTCCCAGTGTCGCTGTCCTCACGGCTGCCTCCCGTTGGTGCGGGGAATCCCAGCGTCGCGCGGGTGATCCCGCTCACATTCCCCGTTCATGATTCTGACCGCCCGCACCCACATCAGCCACCGCCTGTGGACAACACAACGGCGGCCGCCACCTCAGAATGCGACATATCTGTCATATATACGCCTAGTCTGACATTGCGCCAGCTCCCCTGTTCCCCCACACTTCGGCCGGAGGAACCCCGGAGGACTTGCGCGGCAGCCCCCTCATGTCAGGGAAGGGACGGCACCCCCATGCCCGCAGATCTCGCCGTCATCGGACTCGGCCATCTCGGCCTCCCGCTCGCCCAGGCGGCCGTGGCCGCCGGAATCGAGACGGTCGGCTACGACAGCGGTCCGGTCACGGACTCCACCCTCACCGCCGCCGAGATCCGCCGCATGTCGGCGGCCGGCTTCCGGGTCACCACCAACCCCGCCGAACTCGGGCGGGTCCGCACCGCCGTCATCTGCGCCCCCACCCAGCTCGGCGCCGATCGCGCACTGGACCTCTCCGCCGTCGGCGAGGCCGGCCGCGCACTCGCCGCCCGGCTGCGCGCACACACCACCGTGATCCTCGAATCCGCCGCCCATCCGGGTGTCACCGAGGACTACCTGCGCCCGATCCTCGAAGAGGGCTCCGGCCTGCGGGCCGGCCGGGACTTCCACCTGGCCTACTCCCCCAGCCGCCTCGACCCGGGCAACCGCACGCACGGCATCTCCAACACCCCCAAGGTGATCGGCGGCCTCACCCCGGCCTGCACGGAGTCCGCGCACGCCTTCTACGCCCGCCTCACCGAGAAGGTGGTCCGCGCCCGCGGCCTGCGCGAGGCCGAGACCGTACAGCTCCTGGAGACCAACTACCGGCACGTCAACATCGCCCTCATGAACGAGATGGCGGTGCTCTGCCACGACCTCGGCGTGGACCTGTGGGACGTCATCCGCTGCGCCGAGACCAAGCCGTACGGTTTCCAGGCCTTCCGCCCCGGCCCCGGGGTCGGCGGCCACGGCGTCCCCCTCGACCCCAACTACCTCCCGCACACCACACGCACCCCCGGCCACCCCCTGCGCATGGTCGGCCTGGCGCAGGAGATCAACACCCGGATGCCCCAGTACGTCATCCAGCGCTCCGCCACCCTGCTGAACGAGCACGGCAAATCCGCCCGCGGGGCCCGGGTCCTGCTGCTCGGGGTCACGTACAAGCCCGACCTCGCCGACCAGGAGGGCTCCCCGGCCTGCGAGATCGCCAGCCGCCTGATCGACCTGGGTGCGCTGGTCAGCTACCACGACCCCTACATCGCGGGCTGGCGGGTCAGGGACCAGCCGATCCCCCGCGCCGAGTCGCTGTACGAGGCCGCCGCGAACGCCGACCTCACGATCCTGCTCCAGCACCACCGCACCTACGACATGCAAGGCCTCGCGGTGAAGGCCCAACTGCTCCTGGACACCCGCGGCGCCAGCCCCGCGGGCGCGGCGCACCGGCTCTGACGGCCGGAGAATCCCCCTCTACGCCGCGGTCGGCGTCGGCGACTGACACGGCCGCCCGGCCCCAGGACGTGCCGGAGGGCCGGCACCCCGCTCGGGGTGCCGGCCCTCCAGCGTACGTACGGGAGGCCGAAGCGGATCAGCGGCTGTGCTGCGAGTCCGCGATCGTGACCTCGACCCGCTGGAACTCCTTGAGCTCGCTGTAGCCGGTGGTGGCCATCGAGCGGCGCAGCGCGCCGAAGATGTTCATCGAGCCGTCGGGGCTGTGCGACGGACCGGTGAGGATCTCCTCGGTGGTGCCGACGGTCCCGAGGTCGACCTTCTTGCCGCGCGGCACGTCCTCGTGGACGGCCTCCATGCCCCAGTGGTTGCCCTTGCCGGGCGCGTCGGTGGCACGGGCCAGCGGGGACCCGATCATCACGGCGTCCGCGCCGCAGGCGACGGCCTTGGGGATGTCGCCCGACCAGCCCACGCCGCCGTCCGCGATGACGTGCACGTAGCGGCCGCCGGACTCGTCCATGTAGTCGCGGCGGGCCGCGGCCACGTCCGCGACGGCGGTCGCCATCGGGACCTGGATGCCGAGCACGTTGCGCGTGGTGTGCGCGGCGCCGCCGCCGAAGCCGACCAGGACGCCCGCGGCGCCGGTGCGCATCAGGTGCAGGGCCGCGGTGTAGGTGGCGCAGCCGCCGACGATCACCGGGACGTCGAGCTCGTAGATGAACTGCTTGAGGTTCAGCGGCTCCGCGGCGCCCGAGACGTGCTCGGCCGACACGGTGGTGCCGCGGATCACGAAGATGTCCACGCCCGCGTCCACGACGGCCTTGGAGAACTCGGCGGTGCGCTGCGGCGAGAGCGCGGCGGCGGTCACGACGCCCGAGTCGCGCACCTCCTTGATGCGCCGGCGGATCAGGTCCGCCTGGATCGGCGCGGAGTAGATCTCCTGGAGACGGCGGGTGGCGGACTCCTCGTCCAGCTCCGCGATCTCGTCGAGCAGCGGCTGCGGGTCCTCGTACCGGGTCCACAGGCCTTCGAGGTTCAGCACGCCGAGGCCGCCGAGCTCGCCGATGCGGATCGCGGTCTGCGGGGAGACGACCGAGTCCATGGGGGCGGCCAGGAACGGGAGCTCGAAGCGGTACGCGTCGATCTGCCAGGCGATCGAGACCTCCTTCGGGTCCCGGGTCCGCCGGCTCGGGACGATGGCGATGTCGTCGAACGCGTACGCCCTGCGGCCGCGCTTGCCGCGCCCGATCTCGATCTCAGTCACGTGTGGTGGCCTTTCCTCTGGGTCTGCCCGTCCAGTATCCCCGAACCCCGGGGGGCCGCGTTCCGGTGACCGCTGTACGGACGCCGCTCGCGCGCGGCGCGGCCGTCGCGGGCACCGGGAACACACCCGGACGGCGGACGGGCGGACCCGTACGGCGGAAGGGCGGGCCCGGTTCGTCCGGGCCCGCCCTTCACCGCCGCGCTACGCCGTCCGCTCAGCCCTTGCGGGAGTAATTCGGCGCCTCGACCGTCATCTGGATGTCGTGCGGGTGGCTCTCCTTGAGGCCCGCCGAGGTGATCCGGACGAAGCGGCCCCGGTCCTGCAGCTCGGGAACCGTGCGGCCGCCGACGTAGAACATCGACTGGCGCAGGCCGCCGACGAGCTGGTGCACGACCGCGGAGAGCGGACCGCGGTAGGGCACCTGGCCCTCGATGCCCTCGGGGATGAGCTTGTCGTCGCCGCCCACGCCCTCCTGGAAGTAGCGGTCCTTGGAGAAGGAGCGCTGCTCGCCACGGGACTGCATCGCGCCGAGCGAGCCCATGCCGCGGTACGACTTGAACTGCTTGCCGTTGATGAAGAGCAGCTCGCCGGGAGACTCCTCGCAGCCCGCGAGCAGCGAGCCGAGCATCACCGTGTCGGCGCCCGCGACCAGGGCCTTGGCGATGTCGCCCGAGTACTGGAGGCCGCCGTCGCCGATGACCGGGACGCCCGCGGCCTTCGCGGCGAGTGCGGCCTCGTAGATCGCGGTGACCTGCGGGACGCCGATGCCGGCGACCACGCGGGTGGTGCAGATGGAGCCGGGCCCGACGCCGACCTTGATGCCGTCGCAGCCGGCGTCGATGAGCGCCTGGGCGCCGTCGCGGGTGGCGACGTTGCCGCCGATGACGTCGACGGTGGAGTTCGACTTGATCTTGGCGACCATGTCGCCGACCAGCCGGGAGTGTCCGTGGGCGGTGTCGACGACGATGAAGTCGGCGCCCGCCTCGATCAGGGCCTGGGCGCGGTCGTACGCGTCACCGGCGACGCCGACGGCGGCGCCGACCAGCAGCCGGCCCTCCCTGTCCTTGGCGGCGTTCGGGTACTGCTCGGCCTTGACGAAGTCCTTGACCGTGATGAGGCCCTTGAGGATGCCCGCGTCGTCGACCAGCGGAAGCTTCTCGATCTTGTGGCGGCGCAGCAGCTCCATCGCGTCCACACCGGAGATGCCGACCTTGCCCGTGACCAGCGGCATCGGCGTCATGACCTCGCGCACCTGGCGGCTGCGGTCCGACTCGAAGGCCATGTCGCGGTTGGTGACGATGCCGAGCAGCTTGCCCGCCGCGTCGGTGACCGGAACGCCGGAGATGCGGAACTTCGCGCACAGCTGGTCCGCCTCGCCCAGCGTCGCGTCCGGGTGCACCGTGATCGGGTCGGTGACCATGCCGGACTCGGAGCGCTTGACCAGGTCGACCTGGTTGGCCTGGTCCGCGATGGAGAGATTGCGGTGCAGCACGCCGACGCCGCCCTGACGGGCCATCGCGATGGCCATGCGGGCCTCGGTGACCTTGTCCATGGCGGCGGACAGCAGCGGAACGTTCACACGGATGTTCCGCGAGATGAGGGAGGAGGTGTCGATCGCATTCGGCGACATGTCCGACGCGCCCGGCAGCAGCAGCACGTCGTCGTAGGTCAGTCCGAGCGTGGCGAATTTGTCGGGCACTCCAGTCGAACCGCTGTCAGTCATGACACCTTCCCAAATGGTCTTGCTCAGCGCGGATGTCCATGCTAACGGGATCCCGCAGCGTCTCATTCCACCACTAAGGACAGGGAAAAGTTTCGTCGCTTCCTACGACGACACCCTGCTACCGCGGCCTCCTAACGGCGCCGCCACCGCGCCCCTACTGCTCGGCGAGCGCCCGCAGCCGGCTGAGCGCCCGGTGCTGGGCCACCCGCACCGCACCGGGGGACATTCCGAGCATCTGACCGGTCTCCTCCGCCGTCAGCCCGACCGCCACCCGCAGGACGAGGAGCTCGCGCTGGTTCTCCGGCAGGTTGGCCAGCAGCTTCTTGGCCCAGGCGGCGTCGCTGCTGAGCAGCGCCCGCTCTTCCGGGCCCAGCGAGTCGTCGGGCCGCTCCGGCATCTCGTCGGACGGCACCGCCGTGCTGCCCGGATGCCTCATGGCGGCCCGCTGCAGGTCCGCGACCTTGTGCGCGGCGATGGCGAAGACGAAGGCCTCGAAGGGGCGCCCGGTGTCCCGGTAGCGCGGCAAGGCCATCAGGACGGCGACGCAGACCTCCTGCGCCAGGTCCTCCACGAAGTGACGAGCGTCACCGGGAAGCCGCGAGAGCCGGGTGCGGCAGTAGCGGATGGCCAGCGGGTGCACGAAGGCGAGCAGGTCGTGCGTGGCCTGCTCGTCACCCTCCACCGCGCGGCGTACGAGCGCGCTGACGGGCCCGGCGCCGGGACCACCGCTGCCACCACTGCCGCCACGGCTGCCGCCTTTGGCGGCGCCGGTGGGGCCTGTGGGGCCTGTGGCCGCAGGTGACCCCAGGGCCTCGTCGTCGCGCATCGATCCATGGTGCCTTGACGCCGCTGCATCCGTGGCACCGTGGCCCGTGTTGTGCATCGAAGCGTTATGAGCGGGTGCGCCGGAACTCATGGTCTGCGCCCTCCCCTCCCGCTCGGCCGAATCGCCCCCGAGGATTCCCCGGGGACTCCACACCTCCAAGGATGCGGCACACCCTCAAGGATGCGGCATCGCCCGCGAAGCGACACGTCCCCCGGATTGTGCCCCGCCAACCCCCGGCCGCGCACCGGGTACGGCAGGACGGAGGAGGCGCCCGCCGGACAGGCCGGACGCGGTACCCCGCGAGCAGGGGGCACCCCCAGCGGTGGTCCCGGGAGTGCCGCCCCGCCCGCCGATGGCGGACGGGACCGCTCCGCGCGGTCCGCGACCGACGGCGGACGGCCGTGGCCCGAAGGTCAGCGGACGAGGCCCCAGCGGAACCCGAGTGCCACGGCGTGGGCCCGGTCGGAGGCGCCCAGCTTCTTGAACAGCCTGCGGGCGTGCGTCTTGACCGTGTCCTCGGAGAGGAAGAGCTCGCGCCCGATCTCCGCGTTGGACCGGCCGTGACTCATGCCCTCCAGTACCTGGATCTCGCGCGCGGTGAGCGTGGGCGCGGCGCCCATCTCGGCCGAGCGGAGCCGGCGCGGGGCCAGTCGCCAGGTCGGGTCGGCGAGGGCCTGGGTGACCGTGGCCCGCAGTTCGGCGCGCGAGGCGTCCTTGTGCAGATAGCCCCGGGCACCGGCGGCGACCGCGAGGGCCACGCCGTCCAGGTCCTCGGCGACCGTCAGCATGATGATGCGGGCCCCGGGGTCGGCCGAGAGCAGCCGTCGGACCGTCTCCACACCGCCGAGCCCGGGCATCCGTACATCCATGAGAATGAGGTCGGAGCGGTCGGCACCCCAGCGGCGGAGGACTTCCTCGCCGTTGGCAGCCGTCGTCACACGCTCGACGCCGGGCACGGTGGCAACCGCGCGACGGAGCGCCTCTCGGGCAAGCGGGGAGTCGTCGCAGACGAGGACGGATGTCATGACCGCCCTCCGCAGCTGCTGATGCGCGTCACCTTGAGCCTCCAGGCTGGTACGTATCGTCACCTGTGCGGTCGATGCCCCCGGACACCCGTCCGAGAACTTCTTGGTTCAACCGCCTTCGCACACTCAACGATGGTCACTCGAAAGAGTTACGGGTCGGACGGACACCTTCGGCACTCTACGTGAGGAAGCGAACACGGCGTAGGCGCCACAAGCCATCCGTCCTCCATCTGGAGCTATGCCCTATTTGGCGGCTTTCCTTCCGTTTGGCACGTGTCTGAGGCTAGATTCCGAATGAGTCATATTTACATCTACTAGGACAGTAGGTGTGGAGACATGGACCGTATCCGCCTCAGTACCGGCACCAAGAGGACTACCAATGGCAGATTTCTCCCGCCTCCCCGGACCGAACGCCGACCTCTGGGACTGGCAGCTGCTGGCTGCCTGCCGGGGGGTCGACAGCTCCCTCTTCTTCCACCCGGAAGGCGAGCGGGGCGCGGCCAGGAGCGCGCGCGAGGCCTCGGCTAAAGAGGTCTGCATGCGTTGCCCGGTGCGTTCGGAATGCGCGGCGCACGCACTCGCCGTCCGCGAGCCCTACGGGGTGTGGGGCGGCCTCACCGAGGACGAGCGCGAGGAACTGATGGGTCGCGCCCGGCATCGCCTGATCCCCGCGTCCAGCGCGATCGGACCGGTCGGCCCGGTCGGCCCGGTCGGCCCGGTCGGACCCATCGGACCGGTCGCACCTCACTGACCGGATCCTGACCGGATCGGAAAACGCCTGAAGGAACGTTTCCTCGATTCACTGACGGACCAACCCGCCCGGGCGTGTCGCACCACGGGCATCGGGCGTCACGCGTTCGGCCGTACCTCCCCCCGGCACCGCCGGGTGGAGCCCCGGCTCAGCGCGTGGCGGCCCGCTCCAACTCGGCCAGGGTCGCCGCCACGGCCGGCACCCGGGCCAGGTCGGGCAGGGTCAGGGCCACGACCTCCCGTTCGACGGCCGGCTCCACGGCCACGGTGCTCACGCCCTTGGCCCGTACGGACTCCACCGCGAGCTCCGGCAGTACCGCGACGCCCAGCCCCGCGCCGACCAGGCCGACCACCGCCGGGTAGTCGTCGGTGGCGAAGTCGATGCGCGGGGTGAAGCCCGCGGCCTCGCACACCTCCACCAGATGGCGGCGGCAGCGCGGGCAGCCCGCGATCCAGGGCTCGTCGGCGAGTTCCGCCATGCCCACGCGCTCGGCTCCGGCCAGCCGGTGCCCCTCGGGGACCAGCCCGACGAGCCGGTCCGTCAGCAGCGGGCGCACCACGAGGTCCTCCCACTCGGCGGCGGTCCCCGGCGAGCCGCCGTCCCCGCCGTAGCGGAAGGCCAGCGCCACGTCGCAGTCGCCCTCGCGCAGCATCTCCACCGAGCGCGGGGGCTCGGCCTCGACCAGCGAGATACGGGTGCCCGGGTGCGCGGCGCGCATCGCCGCGAGCGCGGTCGGCACCAGGGTGGAGCTGCCGCTGGGGAAGGACACCAGCCGGACCCGGCCCGCGCGCAAGCCGGCGATGGCCGCGACCTCCTCCTCGGCGGCGGTCAGCCCGGCGAGGATCCCGGCGGCATGCCGGACCAGGGCCTCGCCGGCTTGGGTGAGCCGCATCTCGCGGCCGGTACGGATGAGCAGCGGGGTGCCGGCCGACTGTTCCAGCGCCTTCATCTGCTGGGAGACGGCCGGCTGCGTGCAGCCCAGCTCGCGGGCGGCGGCGGAGAAGGACCCGGTCCCGGCGACAGCGCGCAGAACCCGGAGATGACGTGCCTCGATCACCCTTCGAGCATAAGGGCCGCTTTGACCGGGATGCGAATATCCCCGCGACTCTTTGAGGAGGCTCGGCTAGCGTGTCCTCCCATGCCGCCTATGCATCTCGTCTCCGTGAACCTCGGCCGCGCGACGGTCGTCGACTACACCGACGCGGAGGGAGGGGTCACCGGCATCGGCAAGCTGCCGGTCCCCGGGCCGGTCCGCGTCTTCGCCCCGGGCCTCAAGGCCACCGGCCTCGGCAGCGGCCTGGAGGGCGACGCCGTGTGCGACCGCCGCCATCACGGGGGTGACCACCAGGCCGTCTACGCGTACGCCCGCGAGGACCTCGACTGGTGGGAGCGCGAGCTGGGCCGCGCGCTGCCGCCCGGCCTGTTCGGCGAGAACCTCACCACCAGCGGCATCGACCTCAGCGGCGCACTGCTGGGCGAGCGCTGGCAGGTGGGCTCCGAGGTGGAGCTGGAGGTCTCCTCCACCCGCATCCCGTGCCGGACCTTCCAGGGCGCGCTGGGCGAGAAGGGCTGGGTCAAGCGGTTCACCCAGGAGGGGCGGCCGGGCGCCTATCTGCGGGTGGTCCGCGAGGGCCGGGTCTCCCCCGGCGACCGGATCGAGATCACCCACCGACCGGACCACGAGGTGACCTCGGCCTTCCTGTTCCGTGCCTGGACCACGGAGCGCGCGCTGCTGCCCCGCGTCCTGGCGGCGGGCCGGGCCCTGGCCCCGGACGTCCGGGAAAAGGCGCTGGCGTACGCGCGACAGCACGGGCACGCGCTGACCTGACATCCCGGGAGGCTAGGTTGCGCCTATGACGACTGCGTTGATTACGGGATCCACGGCGGGCATCGGCGCCGCCTTCGCCCGGCGGCTCGCCGCCCAGGGCCACAACCTGGTGCTGGTGGCGCGCGACCACAAGCGCCTCGGCGAGCAGGCCACCGAGCTGCACGACCGGCACGGCATCGAGGCCGGGGTGCTGGCCGCCGACCTCTCCACGGAGGAGGGCATCGCGGCGGTCGAGCAGCGCCTGGGAGACCGCACGCACCCGGTGGACCTGCTGGTCAACAACGCGGGCTTCGGCAACAAGGGCCGGTACCTCGAAGTCCCCATGGCCGACGAGCTCACCATGCTGAAGGTGCACGTCGAGGCGGTCCTGCGGCTGACCTCGGCCGCGGCCGAGTCCATGCGCTCGCGCGGCCGCGGCGGCGTGATCAATGTGGCCTCGGTGGCGGCCTTCGTGCCGCGCGGCACGTACGGGGCGAGCAAGGCGTGGGTCGTGCAGTTCACCCAGGGCGCGGCGAAGGACCTGGCGGGGTCGGGGGTACGGCTGATGGCGCTGTGCCCGGGCTTCGTACGGACGGAGTTCCACGAGCGCGCCGGCATGGGGACGGACAACATCCCCGGCTGGATGTGGCTGGACGCCGACAAGCTGGTCGCCGCGGCCCTGGCCGACCTGGCGCGGGGCAAGACGGTGTCGGTTCCGGACCCGCGGTACAAGGCGCTGATGGGCGTGGTGAAGCTGACGCCGCGCGCGCTGCTGGGTGGCGTGACCTCGCGTACGGGGCGCAAGTACGGGCCCCAGTAACTCGCCGGTAAAACCGGCCGAACGGGTGAAATCTTCCTAGACTGGACATGTCCCATCCACCCGGGAGGCGTCATGACATTCGTACAGATAATCGATTACAAGACCAGTCGGCAGGACGACCTCAACCAGCTGCTGGACCGGTACGTCTCGCAGAGCCAGGGCAAGCGCACGGTCACCCACAGCATCGTGGGCAAGGACCGCGAGGCAGAGAACCACTACGTGGACGTGGTCGAATTCCCCTCGTACGACGACGCCATGAAGAACTCTCATCTCCCGGAGACGGACAGGATGTTCCAGGAGATGGTGGCGCTGTGCGAGGGGATGCCCACCTTCACCAACCTCGACGTGGTCCGCGACGAGAACCTCAACAAGCTGGTTGTGGACCGGATGTTCGACGAGTTGGCCGTCACGGGGGACCGTTCCATCGCCGAGGAGATCTTCACCCCCGACTACGTCGACCACGACATCTTCAAGGCCGACCCCGACGCGCAAGGGATCGACGGTCTGATGGCGGACCTCGACATGTGGCGGTCCGCTTTCGACATGACCTTCACCAAGGACCACCAACTCGCCGAAGGCGACTTCGTCACCACCTTGTGGACCTGGAACGCCACGCACACAGGTGAGTTCATGGGCCTGGCGCCGACCGGCAAGAAGGTCAGTGCGACCGGCTCGACGACCTTCCGCTGCAAGGACGGCATGATCGCCGAGGGCTGGTGGCACTACGACATCATGAGCATGATGCGGCAGCTGGGCCTGATGGAGGGCTGAGCGCGCACCGCCTCGCGACCAACGGGAAGGCCCCCGTCCCGCCGTACGAAACGGCGGGACGGGGGCCTCTCGTGTACGAGCGACAGCGTCAGTGGCTGTGGCCGTGGCCGTGACCGGCGTCGCCCTCGTCCTCCGCCGGCTTCTCGACGACCAGGGTCTCGGTCGTGAGCAGCAGGGAGGCGATGGAGGCGGCGTTCTCCAGCGCGGAACGGGTGACCTTGACCGGGTCGATGACGCCGGCCTTGACCAGGTCGCCGTACTCGCCGGTGGCGGCGTTGAAGCCCTGGCCCTTGTCGAGCTCGGCGACCTTCGAGGTGATGACGTAACCCTCGAGGCCGGCGTTCTCGGCGATCCAGCGCAGCGGCTCGACCGCGGCGCGGCGCACGACCGCGACACCGGTGGCCTCGTCGCCGGTCAGGCCCAGGTTGTCCGAGAGGACCTTGACGGCGTGGACGAGCGCGGAGCCACCGCCGGAGACGATGCCCTCCTCGACCGCGGCGCGGGTCGCCGAGATGGCGTCCTCAAGGCGGTGCTTCTTCTCCTTGAGCTCCACCTCGGTGGCGGCGCCGACCTTGATGACGCAGACGCCGCCGGCGAGCTTCGCCAGGCGCTCCTGCAGCTTCTCGCGGTCCCAGTCCGAGTCCGTGGACTCGATCTCGGCCTTGATCTGGTTGACACGGCCGACGACTTCCTCGTGGCTGCCGCCACCGTCGACGATGGTCGTGTCGTCCTTGGAGATCGTGACGCGGCGGGCGGAGCCCAGGACGTCCAGACCGGCCTGGTCGAGCTTGAGGCCGACCTCCTCGGCGATGACGGTCGCACCCGTGAGGGTGGCGACGTCCTGGAGCATGGCCTTGCGGCGGTCGCCGAAGCCCGGGGCCTTGACGGCCACCGCGTTGAAGGTGCCGCGGATCTTGTTGACGACGAGGGTGGAGAGCGCCTCGCCCTCGACGTCCTCGGCGATGATCAGCAGCGGCTTGGAGGCGCCCGCCTGAATGACCTTCTCCAGCAGCGGCAGGAGGTCCTGGATGGAGGAGATCTTGCCCTGGTGGATCAGGATGTACGGGTCATCGAGGATGGCCTCCATACGCTCCTGGTCGGAGACCATGTACGGCGAGAGGTAGCCCTTGTCGAAGGCCATGCCCTCGGTGAACTCCAGCTCCAGGCCGAAGGTGTTGGACTCCTCGACGGTGATGACACCGTCCTTGCCGACCTTGTCCATCGCCTCGGCGATGAGCTCGCCGACCTGCTGGTCCTGCGCGGAGAGCGCGGCCACGGCGGCGATGTCGGACTTGTCCTCGATCGGACGGGCGGTCGCGAGGAGCTCCTCGGAGACGGCCTTGACGGCCGCGTCGATGCCCTTCTTCAGGGCCGCCGGGGAAGCGCCCGCGGCGACGTTGCGCAGACCCTCGCGAACCAGCGCCTGGGCCAGCACGGTGGCGGTGGTGGTGCCGTCACCCGCGATGTCGTTGGTCTTGGTCGCCACCTCCTTCACGAGCTGCGCGCCGAGGTTCTCGTACGGGTCGTCCAGCTCGACTTCGCGAGCGATGGTGACACCGTCGTTGGTGATGGTCGGCGCACCGAACTTCTTGTCGATGACGACGTTGCGGCCCTTGGGGCCGATCGTCACCTTCACCGTGTCGGCAAGCTTGTTGACGCCGCGCTCGAGGGCGCGACGGGCGTCCTCGTCGAACTTCAGGATCTTCGGCATGGGAGCGGTTCAGTCCTCTCGTTGCGATCCTCGGCCGCTCACCGCGACCTCCACCGCCTAGAACGAACTACGCCCCTCGCCGCCCGGCATCAGCAGGGTGACCAGGGGCGCAGCTCAAATCAAATCTGGAAGCGAATTACTTCTCGACGATCGCGAGCACGTCGCGAGCCGAGAGGACGAGGTACTCCTCGCCGCTGTACTTCACTTCGGTGCCGCCGTACTTGCTGTACAGCACGACGTCGCCGACGCTGACGTCCAGCGGGAGACGCTGGCCGTCCTCGAAGCGACCCGGGCCCACCGCGAGGACGACGCCCTCCTGGGGCTTCTCCTTCGCGGTGTCCGGGATGACCAGGCCAGAGGCCGTGGTCTGCTCGGCGTCGAGCGGCTGGACCACAATGCGGTCCTCGAGCGGCTTGATGGCAACCTTGGAGCTGGCGGTCGTCACGATCCGACCTCCCCCTTCGGAGATGCGGGGTTAACTGTCTGAGGTGGCGACCAGGTCGATCCGTCGTCGCGGGTGCCGGATCTGCCTGTCGCTGTGTTGGCACTCACCAGGGGCGAGTGCCAGGTGCGAGACTATTCCGGCGATTAGCACTCGGTCAAGCGGAGTGCCAATTTTCGGCACTCGGGCGTTGCGCGGAGCGGGCCCCGAGCCCGTGAATCCCGGGCGCCTTCCCGGGTTCACCGCGGTTCGGGATCATTCCTCCCGCCGGGTGCGGCGGCGGCCCGAAGCGGGCCGGCAGGAACCAGGGGCGGGACCTCGACGTCGTAGTCGATATGAAGATAAAGCGCCTCATTGCCGAGCAGATCGGACCCAGGGCTTCCGCAAGCCCGATCGCACCGGGCGTCGCTTCCTCATCACCGGACGCACCTCCGGCGCCCCCACCGGCTGCGCCCTTCCCCGCCCCCACGGACGGTGGCGGCGTCCCGTGCGCGGACTGACGCCCCTGACCTCGGCGGGCTCGCGGCGCCGCACCGAGGCGCTGATGCTGGCCTTCGTCGTCGCCATCGCCGTATTCGGCCACGCGGGCGCGGGGCTCGGGATGAACGGCGAGCTGCCGCCCGACCTCACCGGATTCGCGATCAGCCTGACGCTGCTGTCACTGGTGGGGCACTTGGGCGTACGCCGCTTCGCCGCCCGCGCGGACCCGCTGATCCTCCCCCTCGCCATGCTGCTGACCGGGCTGGGGCTGGTCCTGCTGCACCGTCTCGACCAGGGGTACATCGAGCGGTACGGCTCGGACGCGAACGCGCCGGGGCAGCTGATGTGGACGGTGGTCGGGGTCGCCGCCTGCCTGCTGGTGCTGGCGCTGCTGCGCGATCACCGGCTGCTGCAACGGTTCATCTACATCACGATGGCCGTCGCGCTGGTGCTGCTCATCGCGCCGGCGTTCTCCCGGGCGGACACGTACGGCGCGAAGCGCTGGATCATCCTCTTCGGCTTCTCGCTCCAGCCCGGCGAGTTCGTGAAGATCGCGATCGCGGTCTTCTTCGCCGGCTATCTGGTCGTCCACCGGGACTCGCTGGCGCTGACGGGCCGCAAGTTCCTGGGCATGCGGCTGCCGCCCATGCGCCAGCTCGGCCCCATCGTCACCGTGTGGATCGTCTCGATGCTGGTGCTGGTCTTCGAGCGCGACCTCGGCACCTCGCTGATCTTCTTCGGTGTTTTCGTGGTGATGCTCTACGTCGCCACCGAGCGCACCAGCTGGATCGTGTGCGGCCTGCTCATGGCGGCGGTGGGCGCCTACGCGGTCGGCTCTACGGAACCGCACGTCAAGGCGCGTGTGGCCGCCTGGCTGGAGCCGCTGTCCGTCTACTGGCCGAACCCTCCCGCCGGGGTGACCTCGGACCAGTCCGCGCAGGCGCTGTTCAGCTTCGGCACGGGCGGAATGTCGGGCACCGGCCTCGGCATGGGCCACCCGGAGCTGATCAAGTTCGCGGGCCGCAGCGACTTCATCCTCACCACGGTGGGCGAGGAACTGGGCCTGGCCGGCGTCATGGCCGTCCTGATCCTCTACGCACTCCTCGTGCAGCGGGGGCTGCGCATGGCACTCGGCGCCCGCGACCCGTTCGGCAAACTCCTGGCGGTGGGCCTCAGCGCGGCCCTGGCCCTCCAGGTCTTCGTGGTCGCGGGAGGCGTGACGGGCCTGATCCCCCTGACCGGCAAGGCGCTGCCCTTCCTCGCGAAGGGCGGCTCGTCACTCCTGGCCAACTGGATCATGATCGCCCTGCTCCTGCGCATCAGCGACAGCGCGGAACGCCAGCGCGAGGCGGACACCCATGACCCGGCAGACCGAGCCCGCCCGCCCATCCCCTACAGGTAATCCTCCAGCCGGCCCACCCGGTATCCCTGTTCCTGGATCTTCTGGAGCATGCGGGTGGTCATCTGGACCTCCGTCGAGCCCTTGAGCTCGGCCCGGCCGCGGAAGTGGGCCAGGATGATGTCGCCCGGCCGGAGGGCGGAGCCGTCGGCGTACTGGAAGTCGTTGATCTGCATCGACACGCGCCACAGGACCAGGGACGAGACTCCGCACTCCGAGGCGGCCCGGAGGGTGTCGTCGTTGTAGTTGCCGAAGGGCGGGCGGAAGAGTGGCGGCCGGTGGCCGAAGCGCTTCTCCAGCCGGTCCTGCTGGCCGCATATCTCCTTCTTCTGCGCCGCGAAGGGCAGGGTCCGGAGGTTCGGGTGCGTCAGCGTGTGGTTGTTTATCGTGCTCGCCGAGCCGTTGTCGCGGAGCTTCTCGAAGTGCCCGTAGTCCGACGAGGCCACGCTGTCGGTCAGGAACATGCTGATCGGCAGCTTGAGGTCGGCCGCCATCCGCAGGAACTCGGGGTCCTTCTCCGCGCCGTCGTCGAAGGTCAGGAAGACGGTCTTCTCCCCGGCCGGGACGGGTATTCGGTCCACGACCGGGACTTTGCCCGGGGCCGCCTGCGGGAGTTGGGGCTTGTGGGCGGGCTTGGGGGCGTACTGGACGGGGGCCGACAGGCCCCACTTCCTGTACGCCTCGCCCGACGCGCCGCCGGCCTCCGCGCTCCCCTCCGCGCCGCCCCCGGCCGCCGAAGGCGCCGGCGGCACCGGAGGTGAGGCGGCTGCGTCCGGTGTCTCCCGCGTCGCCTCGCGACCCAGCCGTTCGATGGGGTCCACGCTGTCCCCGCATCCCGTCAGGGACAGCGCGAGCGCGCCGGCGGCCAGCGTTCCGGCTACCAACCGGCGCGCGTGCTTCACAGATAGTCCTCCAGGCGGGCCACGGCGTACCCCTTGTCCGTGACGGTCTTCATGACATGACGGATCATGTCAGGCATCGTGCCCTTCCAGTCCTCCCGTCCCCGGAAGTGCGTGAGGATGATGTCACCGGGGTGCAGGTCGCGGTCCCACTCGCGGTAGTCCATCCGGTTCGGGAACGCCTCGGCGTTCCACAGCGGAGCCGCCTTGATCCCGCAGGACTTCGCCGCGCGCAGCGTGTCCTCGTTGTAGTTCCCGTACGGCGGCCGGAAGAGCGTCGGCCGCTTGCCGAACTGCTTCTGCATCATGTCCTGCTGGCCGCAGATCTCCTGGCGCTGCTTCTCGTACGACAGCGCCGGCATGTAGCGGTGGTTGAGCGTGTGGTTGTTCAGGGTGACGCCCGCCGCCTGCATCTTCTTGAAGTAGGCGTAGTTGTCGCGCACGATGTAGTCGCTGAGGAACGCCGTGTACGGCAACTGCAGTTCCTGCATCATCTTCAGGAACTCGGGGTCCTTCTCCGCGCCGTCGTCGATCGTCAGGAAGACGACCTTGTCCTCCGTGGGGACGGTGGTGAAGACGGGGGGCAGGTTCTCGCCGTCCTCCACCTCGAAGCCCTCCCGGGTGGTGATCTCGGGCTTCTCCTTCGGCGCCGGCGGGGCGGTGAGCGGCGGTTTGGCCAGGCCCCACTTCTTCGCGGCGATGATGCGGGCCTGCTGGGCCGCCTTGAGCCGCTCCGCCTTGGTGCGGGGCGCGCCGGCCGCGCCCGCCGCCTCCGTGGCCTTGCCGGCCTTCGCCTTCTCGGCCTTGTCCGGTGCTCCGGATTCCGCGGAACCGCACGCCGTGCCGAGGGCCGCGACCAGCAGTGCGGCCAGCGCCGCTCCTGTCACCCCGAACCGGCCGTGCGGGCGTGCCGCGTACCGGTGACCGTGTTGCGCCTTATCTTCCTTTTGTCGTACTAGCTGCATAGCTGCGGATCCTGGCACCGGACACGCCCCGCACCCCGGACGACACCGCGAGCGGACGCCCACCTTCCCTCCACTGGCCCACACCAGCCCGGGCCCGCCCGCACCACGCGCCCCGCCCGCCCGTCGCCGACAATGGACCCCGTGACCCCCGAAGACTTCGCCGCCCTCCTCACCCCCGAGGGCCACGCCCTCCTCGACTCGCTCCGCGACTACGACCCCGCCCAGGAGATCGCCGTCGCCACCCGGCTGCGCCGCGAGCACCCCGCCGGCCTGGTCTCCGCCGCGCTCGGGCAGGCCCGCCTGAGGCAGCGCGCGGTGGCGAAGTTCGGTGCCGAGGACGCGTTCCGGATGTACTTCACGCCCGGCGGCGGCGAGATGGCCACCCGCGCGTCCGTGGCCTCGTACCGCGCGGAGCGGCTCGCGGCCCTCGGCGTTCGCAGCCTCGCCGACCTGTGCTGCGGCATCGGCGGGGACGCCCTCGCCCTGGCGCGGCTCGGCATCCGGGTTCTGGCGGTGGACCACGACCCGCTGACCGTCGCCGTGGCGCGGGCCAACGCCGAGGCGCTGGGGCTGGCGGACCTGATCGAGGTCCGGGAGGCGGATGTGACGCAGGTGGACGTCTCCGCGTACGACGCCGTCTTCATCGACCCGGCCCGGCGGGGCGGGCGCGGGCGCGTCTTCGACCCGGAGTCGTACTCGCCGCCGCTGTCCTGGGCCGTCGGGACCGCCCGTACGGCGCCGCACGCCGCCATCAAGATCGCCCCGGGCATCCCGCACGAGGCCGTGCCCGCGGAGGCCGAGGCCGAGTGGGTCTCCGACCACGGGGACGTCAAGGAGGCCGTGCTCTGGTTCGGGACCTCGCCGGGGACGGTCCGCGCCACCCTGCTGCCCGGTCCGCGCGCCCTGCACACCGCCGATCCCCTGCCCGACCCGCAGGCCGGGCCGGTCGGCCGCTACCTCTACGAGCCCGACGGCGCCGTCATCCGCGCCCACCTCGTCGCCGAGGTGGCCGAGCGGCTGGGCGGCCGGCTGATCGACCCGACCATCGCCTACATCACCGCCGACGAGCTGCGCGCGACGCCGTACGCGACCGCGTACGAGATCACCGACGTGCTGCCGTTCGGGCTCAAGAAGCTGAAGGCGCTGCTGCGCGAACGCGGTGTCGGCATCCTGACCGTGAAGAAGCGCGGCTCCGCGATCGAGCCGGAGGAGCTGCGCAAGAAGGTCAAGCCGCAGGGGCCGCATGCGGCGACGGTGTTCCTGACCCGGGTGGCGGGGGCTCCGTCGATGCTGATCGGCTCACCCGCCACCCCCACGCAGGCCCCCGCGCCCGCGCCGGCCGCTCCGGCCGTTACGCCGTAGGCCCGCGGAAGGCGCGCACCGCCCACCGGTAGTGCGCCCCCGCCTTGCCGGCACCCAGCAGTCCGGTGATCCACAGGATCAGGGCGAGGCCCATGCAGTACGCGACTTCGCCGTACGTCTCCTCGCCCGGCCGGGCCGACCCCGCGACCCCGAAGCTCACCCACAGCCCGGCCGCGCCCAGCCCGTAGGAGGCGAGCAGCCAGGCCAGGCTCCGCCCGGGCGCGCGCACCCGGCGGTCGGCCGCCGGGTCCCGGTCCGCCTCGGCCCACGCCCACAGCAGCCGGCGCACCTGGCGGTCCCGGCGGGCGCCCCAGGCGAACCAGAATCCGGCCGGGACCAGCACGCCCGCGCCGAGTACGGCGAAGACGAGGCCGAGGGCGTACACGGAGAGGCCGCCGCCCTGCTCGACGGCCATCAGCGCCATGCCGACGAAGGACCAGCCGAGGGCGAAGACCGCCGAGACGGCCCAGAGCAGCAGCAACCGCCCCGGGCCCAGATCGCGTCGGCCCAGCTCCCGCAGGAACCGGGCGCGGTCGGCCCGTAGCGCCGCCTCGTCCAGCCAGGCGCGCACATGCGCGGGAGGCGGCGGGGGCGGCAGGTCACGGCGAGGCATGGACATGACCATAGCTCCACCTTCCGGGCACGCCGGACTCCCCCGCCGGGGCGCAGGGCCGGCGGACGGGCCCGGGGCCGGGGCCGGCGCCGGGGAGGCTCTAGAGCGCGTCCGGCCCGGTCTCCACCGACTCGAACCGCCAGCGGTGCACCGCGCGCGCGATCAAGTCGGCTGCGGGCTCGGGGAGTTCGGGCAGATCCGCCTGGACCCCCTCGTCCGTCTCCCACCAGGTGATCACGAGCACCCGGTCCTGCGGGGCCCGGAACACCTCGCGGCGCACCGGCTCCCGGGCAAGGATCTGCGCGCGGGCCCACTCCAGCAGTTCGCTGCCCCGGCCGTCGGCGGCCCGGGCCTCCCACATCAGCGCGACCGTGCCCATCAGTACAGGTTGTCCTTGCTCAGCTCGTGCACGTGGTCATGATCATGCGTGTGGGAGTGACCCGATGCGCCGGAGTGGGAGTGGGAGTGCGGCTCGGAGGGGGCGACGCCCGGCACGTGCGGGTCCGTCACCGGCAGCGAGGAGTCCGCCGACAGGCTCCAGTCCGAGGCCGGCCGGTTCCGCTTGACCATCTCCGCGCCCAGCGCGGCCACCATCGCACCGTTGTCCGTGCACAGCTTCGGCCGCGGCACCCGCAGGATGATCCCCGCGTCGTCGCACCGCTCCTGCGCCAGCGACCGCAGCCGGGAGTTGGCCGCCACCCCGCCGCCGATCATCAGGTGGTCGACGCCCTCGTCCTTGCACGCCCGGATGGCCTTGCGCGTCAGCACGTCGACCACGGCCTCCTGGAAGGACGCCGCCACATCACGCACCGGCACCTCCTCGCCGGCGTTCCGCTTGGCCTCGATCCAGCGGGCGACGGCCGTCTTCAGCCCGGAGAAGGAGAAGTCGTACGCCGCGTCGCGCGGCCCGGTCAGCCCGCGCGGGAAGTTGATCGCCTTCGGGTCGCCCTCGCGCGCGAGCCGGTCGATGACCGGACCGCCGGGGAAGCCCAGCTGGAGCACGCGGGCGATCTTGTCGAAGGCCTCGCCCGCCGCGTCGTCGATGGTCGCGCCGAGCGGCCGTACGTCGGAGGTGATGTCGGGCGCCAGCAGCAGCGAGGAGTGCCCGCCGGACACCAGCAGCGCCATCGTCGGCTCGGGCAGCGGCCCGTGCTCCAGCTGATCCACGCAGATGTGCGAGGCGAGGTGGTTCACGCCGTAGAGCGGCTTGCCGAGGGCGTAGGCGTAGGCCTTGGCCGCCGAGACGCCGACCAGCAGGGCGCCCGCCAGTCCGGGTCCGGCCGTGACCGCGATGCCGTCGAGGTCGCGGGCGCTGACCCCGGCCTCCTTCAAGGCGCGCTCGATGGTCGGGACCATGGCCTCCAGGTGCGCCCGGGAGGCGACTTCTGGCACGACTCCGCCGAAGCGCGCGTGCTCGTCGACGCTCGACGCGATCGCGTCCGCGAGCAGGGTGGTGCCCCGGACGATGCCGACGCCGGTCTCGTCGCAGGAGGTCTCGATGCCGAGGACGAGCGGTTCGTCAGCCATTGCTCTCACTGCTCTCACTTCTTGCTTGTGCGGGGTCGGTCAGTCGCATGACGAGCGCGTCGACGTTGCCGGGCTGGTAGTAGCCGCGGCGGAAGCCGATGGGCTCGAATCCGAAGCGCTCGTAGAGCTTCTGAGCGCGGGTGTTGTCCACGCGCACCTCCAGCAGCACCTCGGCGCATTCGAAGGCGGTGGCGGCGCGCAGCAGGTCGGTCAGGAGCCGGGCGCCGAGCCCGGTGCCCCACTGGTCGCGGGAGGCCGCGATGGTCTGTACGTCGGCCAGGTCGCCGGCGGCGGCCAGCCCGGCGTAGCCGACCAGCCGGCCGGTCTCGTCCTCGGCGACGACGTAGCGCCGGGTGGCGCGCGGCCCGCGGGCGTGGGCGAGCTCGGACCAGAACATCCCGGCGGACCAGGCGTCCTCGGGGAAGAGCTCCCGCTCCAGTTCCAGCACGGGCTCTATGTCCCACCAGCGCATCTCACGCAGCACGACGAGGTCAGCGGCGGCCGTCACTGCGGGGTGACCACCTTGTAGTTCTTGGGCACCTGCGCGTCGGGGCGGCGCAGGTAGAGGGGGGTCGGGCTGAGGCCCTCGATGTTCTCGAACGCCACACCGGCCGCCAGCCGTTCGGCGGCCAGCGCGGCCAGGGCGGCGGCCGACTGGTGCTCGGGCGCCCGCGCGTCCGGGAACACCCCGGGGTACAGGTACGCGCCCTGGCCCACCGCGGGCAGCCCGGCGACCTGCTCGGCGATGTCGGCCGGGCGGTCCACGGCGGGCTCGCCGACGCGCGTGCGGGGGTCCTCGTACCGCGCCCAGTAGACCTCCTTGCGCCGTGCGTCGGTGGCGACGACGAAGGGTCCCTCGATCCCGGCGGTCCCCGCGGCGTACGCGAGGCCGTCGAGGGTGCACAGGCCGTGCACGGGCACGCCGAGCACGGCGGCGAAGGTGGAGGCGGTCACGAGGCCGACGCGCAGCCCGGTATAGGGGCCGGGGCCGACGCCGACGACGATGCCGGTGACGGCGTCGAGCTTCAGCCCGGCCTCGGCGAGCACCCTGTCCACGGAGGGCAGCAACAGCTCCCCGTGGCGGCGGGCGTCGATCTCATGCGACTCGGCGAGGACGGTCTCGCCGTCGTACAGAGCGACGGTGACGGCGGGCGTGGCGGTATCTACAGCGAGCAAGAGCACGCGAACAGCCTACGACTCCCACCCGCCGAGCCCTTGCGGCCGGTCAGGACGGACCCCGGCTGCTACCTTTCGACCGGGGTACCCGCCGAGGCGCCCCTCCAGGTTGTGCAGGGCAAGCGCGGAGAGGTGGAGCAAGGTGGCACGCAGCAGCTCGGGAATCGTGGCCGGGCTCACCGTCGCGGCACTCGCCGCCGTCGGCTTCCTCGGCTACCAGGCCTCCGCGACCGCGCCCGCGCGCCCCGCGCAGGCGGCTCCGCAGGCGCCGGCCCCCGCGCCGAGCCAGCCCGCCGTCCAGCAGGACCCGTCCAAGCCGGTGCCCGTACCGGCCGGCTCGGGCACCGGGGTGCGTGTCGTGTACTCCGTGAGCCAGAAGCGGGTGTGGCTGGTGGGCGACGCCGGGCAGGAGCCGAAGTCGTTCCCGGTGATGCCGAGCACGGTGCACCCGAAGCCGGGGACCTACACGGTCGGTTCGCGCTCGGGCGCGGTCACCGGATCGGACGGGGTGCCGATCGAGCACGTCGTACGGTTCGCCGTCACGGACGGCGTGGCGGTCGGCTTCAGCGCCCGCGTGGACGGCTCGACGCCGGAGCCCGATCCCAACATGAAGACCGGCGGCGTCCGCATGTCGCGGGCCGACGCCGACGCCATGTGGGCCTTCGCGACGATCAACTCGAAGGTCGTCGTCCTCCCCTGAAAGCCCCGGTTCACTCTCACCCGTACGGGGGACCCAGCTTCAGGCCGCTTCGGATTCCGGAGCGGCCTGTCCGGTGTCGGCGTCGGCCCCGAGTGCGGCGGGGCGGGCGGCCTCGACGGGCTCGTCGCCCTCCGGTACGTGGGCCCGCGCGGGCGGCGTCGAGACGGCGGTGGCGGCCACGCCCGCGGCGAGCAGCGCCCGCATCGACACGGCGGACGGGCGTGGCTCGCGCTGTGCTCCTGCTGGTGCCGACATGACTGCCTCCTGGGCCCGGGACGCCGAACTTAGGCATACCTAAGAAACGCTCGGTACCATGGGACCACGCGCGCCGCCACCAGCGCAATATCTTCCCGACGAGTTGTCGGTACGTTTACCCCGGAAGGGCGGCGGCCAGCTCCTCCAGCCCGGCCCCACCGGCCCAGCGCGCCCCGACACCGCGCACCACGACCTGCCGTACGTCGTCCAGGACCTCCTCGTGGCCCACCGCCCGCCCGATCACCACGTGCAGCCGGTCGTCGGAGAGCTCCTCCACCTTGCCGTCGCCCCACTCCACGACGACCACGGACTCGGGCAGCGAGACGTCGAGGTCCAGGTCCTCCATCTCCTCCAGCCCGCCGCCCAGGCGGTACGCGTCCACGTGCACCAGCGCCGGCCCCTCACCCAGCGGGGGGTGTACGCGGGCGATCACGAAGGTCGGCGAGGTCACGGCTCCCCGCACGCCCAGGCCCTCACCGAGGCCGCGGGTCAGGGTGGTCTTGCCCGCCCCCAGCTCGCCGGTCAGCAGCACGAGGTCGCCGGGGCGCAGCAGGCCGGCGATCCTGCGGCCCAACTCCCGCATCGCTTCCGGCGAGTCGACGGTGATCAGGGTCTCGGCCGGGAATCCGGCCTCAGCTGCCGGCGCCTGGCCGCGCCGCACTTCCAGCGGTACTTCTTCCATGCGGCCCAACGTTAGTCGCTGCGGGCACCACCCCGGCGCGCTCCAGCAGCTCCGTCAGCAGCCGTGTCACGGTCTCGGGCCGCTCCAGCATCATCAGGTGCCCGGCGGACTCCAGGACGGCCAGTTCGGCGCCCGGCAGCGCGTCCTTGATGGCTTCGCTGTGCGCGAGCGGGGTGATCATGTCCCGGTCCCCCGCGATGACGGTGACGGGGATGTCCGCGAGCCGCCGGAGCGCGGTGCCCTTGTCATGGGTCTGGAAGGCCGGGTAGAACTCGGCGACCACGTCGATCGGGGTGGCCTCGATGAGCCGCTCCGCGAAGCGGGCGACGGCCGGGTCCACTTCGCGGGAGCCGAACGAGTACATCTTGATCATGCCGGCGAAGAGGTCGGCGGTGGCCCTGCGGCCCTTCTCCACCAGCTCCACCTGGGTGCCGAGCGCCTTGAGCACGCCCGGCAGGAACCGGCGTACGGCGCCCATCCCGGCGGCGGGCAGCCCGTACGTCACCTCGTCGAGGCGGCCGCTGGAGGTGCCGACGAAGGCCACGCCCACGACGCGGTCGCGCACCAGTGCGGGGAACTGCTCGGCCAGTCCCATGACGGTCATGCCGCCCATCGAGTGACCCACCAGGACCAGCGGGCCCTCGGGCGCGGCGGCGTCGATGACGGCCTTCAGGTCGCGGCCCAGCTGCTCGATGGTCACCGGCTCGCCGTCCGCCTGGGCGAGGCCGCGCCCGCTGCGGCCGTGGCTGCGCTGGTCCCAGTACACGGAGCGGACCACTCCGCGCAGGGCGGCACGCTGGAAGTGCCAGGAGTCCTGGCCGAGGCAGTAGCCGTGGCAGAAGACGACCGTGGCCGGTGCGGGGGCCGGGGCCCCGGCCTTGCGCCGCAGCCGCCTCTTGCCGTCGCCCGGGAGCGGGTCGACGCCGTCGACGCCGTCGATCTCTTCGATCTCGTCGATCTCGTAGTAGAGCTCGGTGGCGTCGTCGGCCCTGCAGCGCCCCTCGGTCCCGCGCAGGGATCCGTAGTCCCCGGCGGCGTCGAGCGCGAGGCGCGCCTTCATCCGCATGCCGCGCCCGACGGTGATCCGCTCGACCGCGACACCGGCGGCCGCACCCGCGGCCAGCACGCCGATGGCGGCGCCGGCCCAGCCGGCCTTGCGCCAGTTCTCGCCCACGCCGCCGCCCTCGCTCCGCTCAGCCGCCCAGGTACACCCGGGGCACTCGACTACCGATACGGGTGACGATCTCATACGCGATGGTGTGTGCCGCCTGAGCCCAGTCCTCGGCGGTGGGTTCGCCGCGCCCGGCATCACCGAAGATCACGGCCTCGTCCCCGACCCGGGCGGGGTCGTCGCCCAGATCGACCACGAACTGGTCCATGGCGACGCGCCCGGCGATCTGCCGCAGCTTCCCGCCGACGAGCACCGGGCCGCGGCCGGAGGCGTGCCGCGGGATGCCGTCGGCGTAACCCGCCGGGATCAGCGCGAGACGCGTCTCGCGGTCGGTGACGTAGTGGTGCCCGTAACTCACTCCGTGGCCCGCGGGCACGGTCTTGACCAGGGCCAGGGATGCCTTGAGGGTCATGGCGGGGCGCAGGCCCAGCTGGGCGGACGTCCCGAGCTCGGGCGCGGGCGAGACCCCGTAGACGGCGATCCCGCAGCGCACCAGGTCGAAGTGGGACTCGGGCAGCGTGAGCGTGGCCGGCGAATTGGCGATGTGCCGGACCTCGGGCTCGACGCCCTCCTTCTCGGCGTACGCGAGCATGTCGCGGAAGGCGCCCAGCTGAAGCCGGATGGAGGGATGCCCCGGCTCGTCGGCGCAGGCGAAGTGCGACCAGACGCCGGTGACGCGGACGGTGCCCTCGGCCTGGGCGGCGACGGCCGCTCCGACCAGTTCCTCCCAGTCGGCGGGCTGACAGCCGTTGCGCCCGAGTCCGGTGTCGGCCTTGAGCTGGACGCGCGCGGTACGCCCGGCGGCGCGCGCGGCGGCCCGTACCTCGTCCAGCGCCCACATCCCGCTCACGGAGACGTCGACGTCGGCCTCGACCGCCTCCCGCCAGGGCCCGCCGGGGGTCCACAGCCAGCACATGATCCGGCCCCCGATCCCGGCGGCACGCAGCGCGAGGGCCTCGTCGGGGGTGGCGGTCCCGAGCCAGCTGGCGCCGGCCTGCCGGGCGGCCTTCGCACATTCCAGGGCCCCGTGCCCGTAGGCATCCGCCTTGACGACGGCCATCAGCTCGGCCCGGGGCGCCCGCTCGCGCAGTGCGCGTACGTTTCCCCGTACGGCGTCAAGATCGATCTCGGCGTACACGCGCGTCGGTGTCTCGTTCATCCCCCCCAGTCTCTCAGAACCCCCACCCACCCCAGCTCAGGCCCTTTCCGGGGCGCTCCACCCCCTCGGCACCCCAGCCGGCTCTGCACCCCAGCCGGGCCCGCCCGGCTCGGCATCCCGCAGCCCGGCTCGGCATCCGCCTGCCCCGCCGGCCTGTGCGGCGCACCCATCCAGTGAGGCGCCTCATTCCGCCCGTCAGGGGGCACCTCCGAGTGGGTCCCCCGGACGGAGTCTGGGGGGAGGTACTGGGGGGAGGTACTGGGGGAGCTTGAGGCGCGGGGTCCGGGGCGGAGCCCCAGCAGCGGCGCCCCACCCGCCTCGCCTGCACCGCACCGCGCGCACCACCCGTCCCCGCAGGCACCGCACCGCACGCACCGCACCGCCCGCAGGCACCGCACCGCGCGCACCACAGGCCCCGCAGGCGCCGCACGGCCTCGCGCGCACCAACCGCCTCGCATGCCCCGCCCCGCCCCGCGCGCACCAACCGCCTCGCATGCACCGCCCCGCCCCGCCCGGTCAGCGCACGGCACGGTCACCGCACGGCCACCGCAGGGCCACCGCAGACGCCCCTCCAAGCCTCCGGCAGGGAATCCGCCACCTCCTGCGCGAGCACCGGCGCTCCGGACGCCGCCCGCCTCCCCGCCAGCCCGTGCAGATACGCCCCCACCGCCCCCGCGTCCGCACCGGACAGCCCGCCCGCCAGCAGCGCCCCCGTCAGCCCGGACAGCACGTCTCCGCTCCCGGCCGTAGCCAGCCAGGGCGTCCCCGTCGGGTTCACCCGTACGGGCGAGCCCGCGCCGCCGGAGGCCACCAGCGTCGTCGAGCCCTTCAGCAGCACCGCCGCCCCGTACCGCTCCGCGAGCATCCGCACCGCGGACAGTCGCCCCGCCTCCACCGACTCCCTCGGCACCCCGAGCAGCGCCGCCGCCTCCCCCGCGTGCGGGGTCAGCAGGGTCGGGGCCGACCGGGCCCGCAGCAGCCCGGCGTCGAGTCCGCGCAGTCCGTCCGCGTCGACCAGAACCGGAACGTCCTGCGCCAGCAGGTCCGCGACCTGCCCGCCGCGCCCCTCCCCCAGCCCCGGTCCGACCACCCACGCCTGCACGCGTCCGCGCCCGATCAGCGTCTCGGGGAACCGCGCGAGTACCGCCTCCGCCGCCGGTCCTACGTACCGCACGGCGCCCGCGCCGCCCCGCAGGGCTCCCGCCACGGCCAGCACCGCCGCGCCCGGGTACTGCGTGGACCCGGCGACGATCCCGACCACGCCCCGCCGGTACTTGTCGCTCGACGCCGTCGGCACGGGCAGCAGCCCCGCCACGTCGGCGTGCTGCAAAGCCTCGGCCACCGCCCCGGGCCGAGCCCCCGCCCCGGCCCCGGCATCCGCATCCGAACCCGCACCCGCCCCGGCATCCGCACCCGCCAGGGGCAGCCCGATGTCCACCAGGTGCACCGCGCCCGCCAGCGAGGCCCCGGGGTCGATGAGCAGCCCGGGCTTGTACGCCCCGAAGGTCACCGTCACATCGGCCGCCACCGCCCGCCCCGGCACCTCCCCCGTGTCCGCGTCCACCCCGCTCGGCAGATCGACCGCCACAACGGGGACGCCCTGCGGGATCTGCTCCACCAGCGCGGCGCCCGCCGGCCGCAGCCCGCCGCGGCCGCCGATCCCGAGCAGCCCGTCCACCACGAGGTCCACCCGGTCCACCCGGTCCGCCCGCGCCGGCACCCGCTCGGCCACCCGCCCGCCGGCCGCCCGCAGCGCGGCGAGCCCGCCCGCGTGCATCCGCCCGGGGTCCATGGGCACGGCCGTCACCGCGGCCCCTCGCCGGGCGAGGCGCGCCCCGGCGTACAGCGCGTCGCCGCCGTTGTCCCCGGGCCCGACGAGCAGCGCGACCCGCGCCCCGTACACCCGTCCGCGGCGCCGGGTCAGCAGCCCCGCGCAGACGGTGGCCAGCCCGGCCGCCGCCCGCCGCATCAGGGCGCCTTCGGGCAGCACGGCCATCAACTCCCGCTCGGCGGCCCGTACGGTCTCCACGCTGTAAGCAGTACGCATGGGACCAGCCTGCCCGACGCGGCCCCGGACGGGCCCTATCCCTCGGCGATCACCACGGCGGAGGCGACTCCCGCGTCGTGGCTCAGCGAGATGTGCCAGGACTTGACGCCCAGGGCCACGGCCCGGGCCTCGACCGTCCCGCACACCCGCAGCCGCGGCTGTCCGGTGGTCTCGACGTACACCTCGGCGTCGGTCCACAGCATTCCGCCGGGCGCGCCGAGCGCCTTGGCGAGTGCCTCCTTGGCGGCGAACCGCGCGGCGAGCGAGGCGATTCCGCGCCGCTCGCCGGTCGGCAGCGTCAATTCCTCGTCGACGAACAGTCGCTGCGCCAGATTCGGCGTCCGCTCCAGCGCCGCGGCGAACCGGTCGATCTCCGCCACGTCGATACCCACGCCGATGATCACAGCAACAGCCCTACTGTTCCGCTGACTCCGCAGCCACGAATGTGCCGGTGGATCGGCGGCCTGATCCGCTCGCTTGGCTCACTCCACAGTCACCGATTTGGCAAGATTACGCGGCTGGTCCACCTCGTTGCCCCGCGCCGTCGCCAGCTCGCAGGCGAACACCTGCAACGGCACCGTCGCCACCAGCGGTTGCAGGAGCGTCGGCGTCGCCGGGATCCGGATCAGGTGATCGGCGTACGGTACGACCGCCTCGTCGCCCTCCTCCGCGATCACGATGGTCCGCGCCCCGCGCGCCCGGATCTCCTGGATGTTGGACACGATCTTGTCGTGGAGCACCGACCGGCCCCGCGGCGACGGCACGACCACCACCACCGGCAGGTCCTTCTCGATCAGCGCGATCGGCCCGTGCTTGAGCTCGCCCGCCGCGAAGCCCTCGGCGTGCATGTACGCCAGCTCCTTGAGCTTGAGCGCGCCCTCCAGTGCCACCGGGTACCCGACGTGCCGGCCGAGGAACAGCACGGTGTTCTTGTCGGCCAGTGACCGCGCCAGCTCCCGTACCGGCTCCATGGTCTCCAGTACGGTGTCCACCGCGGCGGCGATGTCCGACAGCTCGCGGATCACCGCCTCGATCTCGTCGCCCCACTTGGTGCCCCGCACCTGGCCGAGGTACAGCGCGACCAGATAGCAGGCGACCAGCTGCGTAAGGAACGCCTTGGTCGAGGCGACGGCCACCTCCGGGCCGGCGTGCGTGTACAGCACGGCGTCCGACTCGCGGGGGATCGTCGACCCGTTCGTATTGCAGATGGCCAGCACCTTGGCCCCCTGCTCGCGGGCGTGCCGCAGCGCCATCAGGGTGTCCATGGTCTCGCCGGACTGCGAGATCGCGACCACCAGCGTCCGCTGGTCCAGGATCGGGTCGCGGTAGCGGAACTCGCTCGCCAGCTCCGTCTCGCACGGGACGCGGGTCCAGTGCTCGATGGCCAGCTTCGCGATCATGCCCGCGTGGTACGCCGTACCGCACGCCACGATCACGACCTTGTCGACCTCCCTGAGCACCGAGACGGGGATGCGCACCTCGTCCAGGGTCAGCGAGCCGCTCGCGTCGATCCTGCCCAGGAGGGTGTCGGCGACAGCCTTCGGCTGCTCGGCGATCTCCTTGAGCATGAAGTAGTCATATCCCCCCTTCTCGGCCGCCGAGGCGTCCCAGTCCACGTGGTACGCCCGCACGGACGCGGGCGAACCGTCGAAGTCGGTCACCGAGACCCCGTCGCGGCGGAGTTCGACGACCTGGTCCTGCCCCAGCTCGATCGCGGACCGGGTGTGGGCGATGAACGCGGCCACGTCCGAGGCGAGGAAGTTCTCACCCTCTCCAACGCCCACCACCAGGGGCGAGTTCCGGCGCGCACCGACCACCACGTCCGGTGCGTCGGCGTGCACCGCGACCAGGGTGAAGGCCCCTTCCAGTCGCCGGCACACCTGCCGCATGGCCTCCGCGAGGTCCCGGGTGACCGAGAAGCGCTCGGCCAGCAGGTGCGCCACGACCTCGGTGTCCGTCTCGGACTCCAGCCGGTGTCCGCGCTCGGCCAGTTCGGCGCGCAGGACGGCGAAGTTCTCGATGATGCCGTTGTGCACGACGGCCACCCGGCCGGAGTTGTCCAGGTGGGGATGGGCGTTGACGTCGGTGGGCCCGCCGTGGGTCGCCCACCGGGTGTGACCGAGGCCCGTGCAGCCGGCCGGCAACGGGTTCGCGACCAGCTCCTTCTCCAGGTTGACGAGCTTGCCGGCCTTCTTGACGCTGGCGAGCTCCCCGTCGGCGAGCACGGCGATGCCCGCCGAGTCGTAGCCTCGGTACTCCAGCCGCTTGAGTCCGGCGATGACCACATCGAGCGCCGACTGCGCTCCCACGTAACCCACAATTCCGCACATAGGCCGCAGCGTACGCCGTAGTTGGCTGCGGGCCGGGTACCCGGACACGACGAAAACCCCGCTCCGGCGAATGCGCCGGAGCGGGGTTGACGACTGTTCGAACGACTCAGCGGGCAGGTCAGACCAGCTTCTTGACCTGCGCGTCGACGATGCCCTTGGGGAGAGCGGCCTTGAGGCCCCAGGTGTAGAAGGTGGCCAGGGCGTTGCCCTTGCGCACCACCACGAGGTGGCCGGTGGACTTGTCCCCGTCCTCCAGGTCCATGACCACGGTGTAGGAAGCGGCCTCGTCACCGCCCGTGACGGCGGCACCCGGGGTAACGCTGTCGAGCTTGGTCTTCTCACCCTCGGAGGTCACCGTGTACCCGCCGGCGCACGCCGCGCCCGCGGCCTTGACGGAGGCGAAGGCCTCGTCGGCGCCCTTGCCGTCGTACGAGGAGACGGTGACCAGGGTCTGGTCCCCGCCGAGCGCCATCAGGCCGGCCTCCACCTTGTCCTCGGCGGAGGCGCCGGCGGGCAGCTCCTTGGGCTTGGCCTTGGCGGCGGTACGGCCTGTGCCGACGGCCGGACCGATCTTCTGGGCCGACTGGATCTGTGCCAGCGGCTTGCAGGCGGCGTTGTCGGGCTCGGTCGCCACCGCGGCGGCCTTGGCGGCGCCCTCAGCCGAGACCAGCTGGTCCGGGAGCTCCGCCTGGGTGACGACCAGAGCCGCCATCTCCGCGTCCGTCTTGCCCTTGGCGGCCGGCGCGGCCGACGTCGCCGGAGCGCTGGCGGACGGCTTCGCGTCGGTCTTGCCCGACTCGCCGCACGCGGTGGCGAGCACGGCCAGGGACACCGCGGACGCGGTCAGGACGGTACGACGGACAAGAGCGGTACGCACGAAAAGGTCTCCCCCGTGGAAAAGAACAGCGGCAGGGCAGCCCAGCCAGCGCCCGGCCGGAGCACGGTGCGCATCGGAGCAGCGATGATCAGCAAATGTACGGTGCCGTTCGATCACCCCACCGGCATTTTTCGCTCCCGCCCGCAATCGTGATCGTCACGAGACCGCAGGCCCCCCCAACCGATGCCGGCCGCGTACAACCACCCGGACGCCCGTCCCACCCCCCTCCACGTCCGCCCGTCCGTCCCGCACGTGACCGACCACACCACCCACGACCGCCTTCCAGCCACGACAATGGCAGGTGTGATCACTTCGCCGCCACGAAGCAGCACGCCGGACAGCGCAATGGAGCGCACCGGCCGGGCCGGGCACGCAGCACGCCGGGCCCCCGACGCCTCCCCCTACGTCGACCTCACCCGCGCCGAGTGGAGCGCCCTGCGCGAGCGGACCCCGCTCCCCCTCACCGCCGACGAGGTCGAGCGGCTGCGCGGCCTCGGTGACGTCATCGACCTCGACGAGGTCCGGGACGTCTACCTCCCTCTCTCCCGCCTGCTCAATCTCTACGTCGGCGCCACCAGCAACCTCCGCGGCACCCTCAACACCTTCCTCGGCGACGCGGGCAACGGCCACGGCTCCCAGCAGGGCACCCCCTTCGTCATAGGGGTCGCTGGCTCCGTCGCCGTCGGCAAGTCCACCGTGGCCCGTCTGCTCCAGGCCCTGCTCGCCCGCTGGCCCGAGCACCCCCGGGTGGAGCTGGTCACCACCGACGGCTTCCTCTACCCGATGAAGGAGCTCCAGCGGCGCGGCCTCACCTCGCGCAAGGGCTTCCCGGAGTCCTACGACCGCCGCGCGCTCACCCGCTTCGTCGCGGACATCAAAGCCGGCAAGGACGAGGTCAGGGCCCCGGTCTACTCCCACCTGATCTACGACATCGTCGAGGGCGAGGAGCTCGTCGTACGCCGCCCGGACATCCTCATCGTCGAGGGCCTCAACGTCCTGCAGCCGGCCCTGCCCGGCACGGACGGGCGCACCCGCGTCGGCCTCGCGGACTACTTCGACTTCAGCGTGTACGTGGACGCGCGCCCCGAGGACATCGAGCGCTGGTACCTGGGCCGCTTCCGGAAGCTGCGCGAGACCGCCTTCCAGAATCCTTTCTCCTACTTCCGCAAGTACACCCAGGTCTCCGAGGAGGAGGCCATGGAGTACGCACAGACGATGTGGCGGACCATCAACAAGCCCAACCTGCTGGAGAACGTGGCCCCCACCCGCGGCCGCGCCACCCTGGTCGTCCGCAAGGGCCCCGATCACAAGGTGCAGAAACTGAGCCTGCGCAAGCTCTAGCGGGCCGGTTGGCTAGGGTGCGGGCATGCTGCATCTGCGGATGATCACCCCGCACCACCTGACCGACGAGGTGGTGGCGCTGATCGACAAGACGGTCGGAACCACCCATCTGGCCGTCCTGACGGGCGCTGCCCGCGACCCGGTCGGCGATGTGGTCCTGTGCGACGTGGCCCGCGAGTCCGCCGACGAGCTGCTCGCCGAGCTCCGCTCCATCAAGGTGGACGAGCTCGGCTCCATCGCCGTGGAGAACATCGACCTGTCCCTGTCCACAACGGCCGACCGGGCCGAGCGGGAGGCTCCGGGCGAGGCCGCGGACGCGGTGATCTGGGAGCAGCTGACCGATGCGACCCACGAGGAGTCGACCCTCTCCGTCACCTATCTGACGTTCCTGTCCCTCGCGACGATGATCGCGGCCTGCGGCGTGGTGCTCGACAACGCGATCCTGATCGTGGGCGCGATGGCGGTCGGCCCGGAGTTCGGCCCGGTCGCCGGCGTCTGCACCGGCCTGGTCCAGCGCCGGGCACGGCTGGCGGCGCGCTCACTGATCGCCCTGCTGGTGGGCTTCGCGGTGGCGATGCTGGTGACCACCGGGTTCAGCCTGCTGATGGACTCCCTCGGTCAGTTCGACCAGGGCATGCTCGACGACCCGCGCCCGAACACGAGCTTCATCTGGCAGCCGGACCCGTTCTCCTTCATCGTCGCCCTGCTGGCCGGCGTGGCCGGGGTGCTGTCCCTGACGTCGGCGAAGTCCGGGGCCCTGGTCGGCGTGGCCATCTCGGTGACCACCGTCCCGGCCGCGGCCAACGCCGCCGTGGCGCTCAGCTACGGCGAGGTGGGCCAGATGTGGGGCTCCGCCGAGCAGCTGCTGCTGAACCTGGGCGGGATCATGTTCGCGGGCACCCTGACGCTCGTGTTCCAGAAACTGCTGTGGCGCACCCAGCAGAACCGGATGATCCGGTCGCCGGATGCGCCACGAGGCACGATCAAGCCCTGATGCGCGGGACGCCCTAGCCCAGCGCCGACTTCACGACGTCCGCGAGCCGCCCGGCGACCGCGCGGGCCTGCTCGATGTCGGCGGCCTCGACCATCACCCGTACGAGCGGCTCCGTACCGGACGAACGCAGCAGCACCCGCCCGGTGGTGCCCAGCTCGCGCTCGGCGTCGACCACCGCCGCGGCCAGCTCGGCCGAGGTCGTGACGCGGGACTTGTCCACGTCGGGAACGTTGATCAGCACCTGCGGCAGCCGCCGCATGACGCCCGCCAGGTCCGCCAGGGACCGGCCGGTGGCCGCGACCCGCGCCGCCAGC
The DNA here is from genome assembly GCF_040611115.1 of Streptomyces sp. NPDC003038. Classification (NCBI taxonomy): domain Bacteria; kingdom Bacillati; phylum Actinomycetota; class Actinomycetes; order Kitasatosporales; family Streptomycetaceae; genus Streptomyces; species Streptomyces sp. NPDC003038. The sequence continues at coordinate 145,691 of NZ_JBEXNN010000008.1, read as the reverse complement.
AGCAGGCCCGTCAGCGTGCCGTCACCGGTCGTCGCGTGGTCGAGGATGATCACGTGGCCGGACTGCTCGCCGCCCAGCGCGTAGCCGTGCTGCTTCATCGACTCCAGGACGTACCGGTCGCCGACCCCGGTCTGCACGACCTGGATGCCCTCGCCCTCCATGGCCAGCTTGAAGCCCAGGTTCGACATCACGGTGCCGACCACCGTGTTCTCGCGCAGCTGCCCCGCCTCGCGCATGGCCAGCGCCAGCACCGCGAGGATCTGGTCGCCGTCGACCTCCGCGCCGGAGCCGTCCACCGCCAGGCAGCGGTCGGCGTCACCGTCGTGCGCGATGCCGAAGTCGGCGCCGTGTTCGATGACGGCCTGCTTGAGCAGGCCCAGGTGGGTGGAGCCGCAGCCGTCGTTGATGTTCAGGCCGTCGGGCTCGGCGCCGATCGTGATGATCTCCGCACCGGCGCGGGCGAAGGCCTCGGGCGAGACGCGGGCCGCGGCGCCGTGCGCCTCGTCCAGGACGATCTTCAGGCCTTCGAGGCGGTTGGGGAGGACTCCGATGAGGTGGGCGACGTACTTGTCGAAGCCCTCGTCGTAGTCCGAGATGCGGCCGACGCCCGAGCCGGTGGGCCGGTCCCAGGGGGCGCCGGTGCGGTGCTCCTCGTAGACGGACTCGATCCGGTCCTCCAGCTCGTCGGCGAGCTTGTGACCGCCCCGCGCGAAGAACTTGATGCCGTTGTCGGGCATGGCGTTGTGGCTGGCGGAGAGCATCACGCCGAGGTCGGCGCCCAGCGCCCCGGTGAGATACGCCACCGCCGGGGTGGGCAGCACACCGACGCGCAGGACGTCCACGCCCGCGCTCGCGAGGCCCGCGACGACGGCGGCCTCCAGGAACTCGCCGGAGGCCCGCGGGTCGCGGCCGACGACGGCGGTCGCCCGGTGGCCCGCGAATGAGCCCGCTTCGGCGAGTACGTGGGCAGCCGCCACGGAGAGACCGAGCGCGAGCTCAGCCGTCAGATCCGCGTTGGCGACGCCGCGTACACCGTCCGTCCCGAAAAGTCGTCCCACTGTTGTCCTCCCGAGTTCACGCTTCGCTTGTGACCGCATGTGACAGGTATTTGCCGCTTATGGCGGTAAACGAACCGCCCCGGCAGCACAGAGAGTGCTGCCGGGGCGGTTTCGTGCAGAACAGCAGGCGCAGATTAACGCTTGCTGTACTGCGGAGCCTTACGGGCCTTCTTGAGACCGGCCTTCTTGCGCTCGACCGCACGGTCGTCGCGGGAAAGGAAGCCGGCCTTCTTCAGCGCCGGGCGGTTGTTGTCGACATCCGCCTCGTTCAGCGCGCGGGCCACGCCGAGGCGCAGGGCGCCGGCCTGGCCGGAGACGCCGCCACCCGCGATGCGGGCGATGACGTCGTAGCGGTTGTCCAGCTCAAGGAGCTTGAACGGCTCGTTGACTTCCTGCTGGTGCACCTTGTTGGGGAAGTAGTCCTCAAGGGTGCGACCGTTGATCTTCCACTTGCCGGTGCCCGGAACGATCCGGACGCGGGCGATGGCGTTCTTGCGACGGCCCAGGCCGGCGGCCGGCTGGGGGTCGCCGAAGCGGCCGGCAAGGGACTCGGAGGTGTAGTCGCCCTCGGCGACGACCTCGGACTCGCTGGTGTACTCCTCGACGTTGCCCTCGAACTCGTCGACGGGGGTCGTCTCGGCGGTGGTCTCGGCCACGATGCTCCTCAGAATTTTCTACGTCTTAGGGGGTGGCCGGAACTACTGCGCGACCTGGGTGATCTCGAACGGCACCGGCTGCTGGGCAGCGTGGGGGTGCTGGTCGCCCGAGTAGACCTTCAGCTTCGAGAGCATCTGACGGCCCAGGGTGTTCTTGGGGAGCATGCCCTTGACGGCCTTCTCCACAGCCTTCTCCGGGTTGTTCGCGAGAAGGTCGTCGTAGCGGACGCTGCGGAGACCACCCGGGTAGCCGGAGTGACGGTACGCCATCTTCTGGGTCGCCTTGTTGCCGGACAGGTGCACCTTGTCGGCGTTGACGATGATGACGAAGTCGCCCATGTCCATGTGGGGGGCGTAAGTCGGCTTGTGCTTGCCCCGCAGGAGGGCAGCGGCCTGGGTCGCCAGACGGCCGAGGACAACGTCCTGGGCGTCGATGACGAGCCACTGGCGCGAGATGTCGCCGGGCTTGGGGCTGTACGTACGCACGGTCGTATGCCTTCGCTTCTTCAGTGATGGGTTCTCCCCAGAGCCGCGAGGCCCAAGGGGAAGGGTCCTGACAAGGCCACCACGGACGATCACGACAGCCCTGGTCCACAACGGGGACGCAACCCGTGTGTACCGCTGGTCATCGGCCCGGTGGACCGGCGTAAGGCCCTTTCACGTGAGAATGAGCAAGCCAATACGCATAACGAACCAGCAGGATACCCGCGATGCCCCGGACGGGTCAAAACGCCGACTGTGAGGCCGCCTGGGCGGACTCTTCGGCGCGCTCCGATCCGGGCCCGCGCACGGTCCCTGCGGTTCGTACGCTTTCCAGGTTAACCCGCTCCCGGCCCAGGCAGCGCCGCATCAGGACGCCCGCGAGCCCGCACAGAGTGAAGCAGTCCTTGAACGCGCGCCGCTTGGCCTCCAGCTCGGAGGGCCACGGAATACCCGCCACCTGCGGCCCCAGCGCCGCCCAGAACCAGGGCGAGCGCGGCATCGAGTCCGGCCGCACCGCCGAGGCCAGCAGCAGCGGCAGCACCACCAGGAGGTAGTGGTCGAAGGACGGCCGCGAGACCAGAAATGCGGCGAGCATCACCATGCAGGCGGTCTCCGTCAGCCTCAGCTCTCCCCCGTCCCTCTCATCGGTACGCCGCCACCGCGCCCAGGCCGCCCACAGCCCGCCCAGCGCCCCGGCCCCCGCGACCAGCACCGCCAGCGGCGCCGGAACTCCCAGCCGCGGCAGCACGGCGATCGGCGACGCGTCCCACGGCAGCGCGTACGCGTCCTGCCCCTGGAGCAGGAAGGGCAGCGTCTTGGTGAAGAACAGCGACGGGCTCGGCATCATCAGCGCGCCCGCCAGCGAAAGGCCCAGCGGCACCAGCACGGCCACGGCCAGCCCCCGCCACTGCCTGGCCAGGAGGAAGAGCAGCGCGATCGGCACCAGCATCGGCTTGCAGGCGATCGCCAGCCCGACCACCAGCCCGGCGGCCCCCCACGACCGCCGGTGCGCGAGCAGCAGCGCCACGGGCAGGGCGGCGGCCGAGATGGCCGTCCAGTTCCCGATCAGTACGAGGTTCACGTACGGCTTGTAGCCGATGGCGAGGAGCGCGAGCCCGCCCACCGCGAAGCGTGAGCGCAGGGGCACCGAGAACAGCCTCAGCGCCGCCCACCAGCCGATCCCCAGCAGCCCGGACATGCCGAGCGGCAGCACCCAGCGCAGCACCGGCTGCGGCAGCAGCGCCTCCGGGACCGCCATGAGCACGGCGCTGGGGAGGTAGAGGAAGCGCTTGTCCTCGTACGGGGAGCCGCCGGCCAGCAGCGCCTGGGCCGCCTTCACGACGAAGGCGTTGTCCGAGCCCCAGTTCGCCCTCAGGCTCGTGGAGACGGCGATCCCGAGGAGCACCGCGAGCGATACGGCCTGCCAGGACCGGGGCGCCGGCCGCAGCAGCCAGTCGACCAGCCGGTTGCCGGAGGTCTGCTGCCCGGGGACCCGCTTCCCGGAGATCTGGACACGGGTGGTCTGCTTCTCCCACTTCATCAGCCAGATGTTAGGCCGCAGCCCCACAACGACTCCCCCTCACTCGGCCGAGGGGGTGGTCTCCCCCTAGCGCTTCCGCTCGACTCTACGTTCGTCCCAGACGGGTTCCTGAGTCTCCCGCACAACACCGTCCGAACCGAAGACCAGGTAACGGTCAAATGTGCGCGCGAACCACCGGTCGTGCGTGACGCACAGCACAGTGCCGTCATACACCTCCAGCCCGTCCTGCAGCGCCTCCGCCGACTCCAGGTCCAGGTTGTCCGTCGGCTCGTCCAGCAGCAGGGCCGTGGTCCCCGCCAGCTCCAGCAGCAGGATCTGGAAACGCGCCTGCTGGCCGCCCGAGAGCTTCTCGAAGGGCTGGTCGCCCTGGCGCTCCAGCTCGTACCGCCGCAGTACGGACATGGCCGCGCCCCGGTCCTTGGCACTCTCCGACCACAGGATGTCGACCAGCGTGCGGCCGAACAGCTCGGGATGGGCGTGGGTCTGCGCGAAATGGCCGGGGATCACCCGCGCGCCGAGCTTCCACGTGCCGGTGTGCTTGACGTCCTCGCCCGCCAGCAGCCGCAGGAAGTGCGACTTCCCGGAGCCGTTCGAGCCGAGCACCGCGACCCGCTCCCCGTAGAAGACCTCCAGCGAGAACGGCTTCATCAGGCCGGTCAGCTCCAGGTTCTCGACGGTCAGGGCGCGCACACCCGTACGGCCGCCCTTGAGCCGCATCCGGATGTCCTGCTCCCGCGGCGGCTCCGGCGGCGGGCCGGCCTCCTCGAACTTCTGGAAGCGGGTCTGCATCGCCCGGTACCGCGAGGCCATGTCGGGGCTGCTCGCGGCCTGGTTGCGCAGCCGCAGGACCAGCGCCTTCAGGCGGGCGTGCTCCTCGTCCCAGCGCCGCTTGAGCTCCTCGAAGCGGGCGAAGCGCTCCTTGCGGGCGTCGTGGTAGGTCGAGAAGCCCGCACCGTGCACCCACACGTCCGTGCCCGTCGGGCTCGGCTCCAGGCTGATGATCTTCTCGGCCGCGCGGGACAGCAGCTCCCGGTCGTGCGACACGAACAGCACGGTCTTGCGGGTGGCCTTCAGCTGCTCCTCCAGCCACCGCTTGCCCGGGACGTCCAGGTAGTTGTCCGGCTCGTCGAGGAGCAGCACCTCGTCCGGCCCGCGCAGCAGCGCCTCCAGTACCAGCCGCTTCTGCTCACCGCCGGACAGCGTGCGCACCTCGCGGAACTGCGCGGTGTCGTACGGGATCGCCAGCGCGGCCGTGGTGCAGACGTCCCACAGGGTCTCCGCCTCGTAACCCTGCACGTCGGCCCAGTCGCTGAGCGCCTGCGCGTACGCCATCTGGGCGGCCTCGTCGTCCACCGTGAGGATCAGCTGCTCGGCCCGGTCCACGGCCTTCGCGGCCTCCCGGATCCGCGGCTGGGACACCGACACCAGCAGGTCGCGCACGGTCGTCTCGTCCCGCACGGAGCCCACGAACTGCGACATCACGCCGAGCCCGCCGCTGAGGGTGACGCCGCCGCCGTGCGGCTGGAGCTCCCCGGAGATCAGCTTCAGCAGGGTGGTCTTGCCGGCCCCGTTCGCCCCGACCAGGGCGACCACCGCCCCCTCCCCCACGCGGAAGGAGACGTCGGGGAGCAGTACCCGCCCGTCGGGAAGGTAGTACTCCAGATGGCTGGCTTCGAGATGTCCCATGCCGGGCATTGTCGCCGCCCGTCAGGCCGGGGCCCAAACCCATAAGCGGTGGATCAAGGGCGGACGGTGATCAGCAGCAGCCCGCTCCCGGCAGCGTCCGCATGTTCCGCGCCTGCTTGCTGCGCGCGGCCAGCAGCTCGTCCGCCGGGTAGCCGACCTCCTCCAGGGTCAGCCCGTGCGGCTTGACCACGTGCACCGAGGAGTCCCGTACGCCCGCGGCCAGCACCCGGCCGGGCCAGTCGACCGGCCGGTGCCCGTCCCCGACGTGCAGCAGCGCGCCCACCAGCGAGCGGACCATGTTGTGGCAGAAGGCGTCGGCGCGGACGGTCGCGGTGATGATCCCGTCCTCGGCTCGCTCCCAGCTGAGCTGCTGGAGCGTACGGATGGTCGTGGCGCCCTCGCGCTTCTTGCAGTACGCGGCGAAGTCGTGCTCGCCGACGAGCGCGGCGGCGGCCTCGTTCATCGCGTCCACGTCGAGCGGCCACTGGTGCCACAGCACGTGGCCGCGGCGCAGCGGGTCGACGCCGGCCTGGTGGTCGCCCACGCGGTAGGCGTAACGGCGCCAGATGGCCGAGAAGCGCGCGTTGAACCCCTCCGGGGCCTCGGCGGCCTTCCACACCCGTACGTCGTGCGGCAGCCGGCCCGCGAGGCGGCGCAGCAGCTTGTCGTGGTGCTCGGCCCACACCTCCTCGGCCAGGTCGAACTGCGCCACCTGGCCGCGGGCGTGCACGCCCGCGTCCGTACGCCCGGCCACGGTCAGCTCCACCGGCTCGGACAGCCGCATGACGGTCTTCAGAGCCGATTCCAGCTCCCCCTGCACGGTCCGCAGCACGCGCTGCTTCGCCCAGCCGGAGAAGTCCTTGCCGTCGTAACTCAGGTCCAGCCGCACCCGGACGTGCCCGGGCTCCACCTCGTCACTCACGTGACCGATCCTCTCAAAAACCTGAAAACGCCAGGGAACGCGGAACGGGCCCGCCCCGGAAAGGGGCGGGCCCGTCAGAGCCGTTCAAGCAGACGAGATCCCGGAGGATCAGGCCTCCTTGGTCTCCTCGGCGGCGGGCGCCTCGGTGGCCTCGGTCTCGGACTTGGCCTCGGACTTGGCCTCGGCCTCCTTGACCGCACGCTTGGTGGCGGCCTCGGCCTCACCGGTGGCGGCCTGGGCCACGGTCAGGGCCTCGACCAGCTCGATGACGGCCATCGGGGCGTTGTCGCCACGACGGTTGCCGATCTTGGTGATGCGCGTGTAACCACCGGGGCGGTTCTCGTAGCGCGGGGCGATCTCGGTGAACAGCGTGTGCACGATGCTCTTGTCCGTGATCGTCTGCAGCACCAGGCGACGGTTGTGGATGTCGCCCTTCTTGGCCTTGGTGACCAGACGCTCGGCGTAGGGACGCAGGCGGCGGGCCTTGGCCTCGGTGGTGGTGATGCGGCCGTGCTCGAAGAGCGCCTTCGCGAGGTTCGCGAGAAGGTGCTTCTCGTGCGCGGCGCTGCCGCCCAGACGGGCACCCTTTGCGGGACGCGGCATGGTGATACTCCTTCATATCTGCACCGGCCGTGTCAGGTACCGGTGTCAGTTCCCCCGGGGCGGCTGCCCCGCGGAAGCGATCAAGCCCGGCCGGGGGCAGGGGCCGAAGCCCCAGCCCCCGGCGACGGGAAGAATCAGTACTGCTCGGTCTCGACGAAACCGGCGTCCGCGTCGTCGTCGGCGCCGAAGGCGTCGGCGGCGGCGGTCGGGTCGAATCCGGGCGGGCTGTCCTTGAGGGCCAGACCCATGCCGGCGAGCTTCGCCTTGACCTCGTCGATCGACTTCGCACCGAAGTTGCGGATGTCGAGCAGGTCCGCCTCGGAGCGGGCCACGAGCTCACCCACGGAGTGGATGCCCTCGCGCTTGAGGCAGTTGTACGACCGAACGGTGAGCTCGAGCTCCTCGATCGGCAGGGCGAGATCGGCGGCGAGCGCCGCGTCCGTCGGCGACGGGCCCATGTCGATGCCCTCGGCGTCGATGTTGAGCTCGCGCGCCAGACCGAACAGCTCGACCAGGGTCTTACCGGCGGACGCCATGGCGTCGCGCGGGCGCATGGCCTGCTTGGTCTCGACGTCGACGATCAGCTTGTCGAAGTCGGTGCGCTGCTCGACTCGGGTCGCCTCGACCTTGTAGGTGACCTTGAGGACCGGGCTGTAGATGGAGTCGATCGGGATACGACCGATCTCCTGGCCCAGCTGCTTGTTCTGGACGGCGGAGACGTAGCCGCGACCGCGCTCGACGGTCAGCTCCATCTCCAGCTTGCCCTTGCCGTTGAGCGTGGCGAGGACGAGGTCCGGGTTGTGCACCTCGACACCGGCCGGGGGCGCGATGTCGGCGGCGGTGACCAGGCCGGGACCCTGCTTGCGCAGGTACATCACGACCGGCTCGTCGTGCTCCGAGGAGACGACCAGCTGCTTGATGTTGAGGATGAGGTCGGTGACGTCCTCCTTGACACCCGGCACGGTGGTGAACTCGTGCAGGACGCCGTCGACGCGGATGCTGGTGACAGCGGCACCCGGGATCGAGGAGAGGAGCGTGCGGCGCAGGGAGTTACCGAGGGTGTAGCCGAAGCCCGGCTCCAGCGGCTCGATCACGAACCGCGAGCGGTATTCGTCGACGACCTCTTCGGTCAGCGAAGGACGCTGAGCGATCAGCATGTCTGTGTTCCTTCAGTCGCGGACGCCCACTATTTGACGTCCTACGGATCCACCGGGCGGAGCCCGGCGTCACTACTGCTTGAGGCAAGGGTACGGGCGACACGTCCCCGGAAGGGGGTCGTGCCGCCCGGAACCTCGAGAACGCACGGCGTACGAGTACGCCAAGCGCGACGCGTCAGACGCGGCGGCGCTTCGGCGGACGGCAGCCGTTGTGCGGGGTGGGGGTGACGTCCTGGATCGAGCCGACCTCGAGGCCGGTGGCCTGGAGGGAGCGGATCGCGGTCTCGCGGCCCGAGCCCGGACCCTTGACGAAGACGTCAACCTTGCGCATGCCGTGCTCCTGCGCGCGGCGGGCGGCCGACTCGGCGGCCATCTGCGCGGCGAAGGGGGTGGACTTGCGCGAACCCTTGAAGCCGACGTGGCCGGCGGAGGCCCAGGAGATCACGTTGCCCGAGGGGTCCGTGATCGACACGATGGTGTTGTTGAACGTGCTCTTGATGTGGGCGTGCCCATGAGCGACGTTCTTCTTTTCCTTGCGGCGCACCTTCTTGGCAGCGCCCTGACGACCCTTGGGGGGCATCTATTTCTCCTACGGGAGGTGGTCGGTCCTACAGCGCAAGACCGCTGAACAGGACTACTTCTTGCCCGGCTTCTTCTTACCGGCGATCGCGCGACGCGGGCCCTTGCGGGTACGAGCGTTCGTGCTGGTGCGCTGACCGTGCACGGGCAGGCCACGACGGTGGCGAATACCCTGGTAGCACTGGATCTCGACCTTGCGACGGATGTCGGCCTGGATCTCGCGGCGGAGGTCACCCTCGGTGCGGAGGTTGGCGTCCACGTACTCGCGGATCTTGACGAGGTCCTCTTCGGCCAGGTCACGAACGCGGGTGTTCGGGTTCACGCCGGTCGAGGCGAGGATCTCCTTGGACCGGGTGCGCCCGACACCGAAGACGTAGGTAAGTGCGATCTCCACGCGCTTTTCGCGCGGGATGTCAACACCGGAAACGCGTGCCATTCAATGGCTCCTGTGTGTTCGGGGGTCTTCCGCAGAACCGTTCCCGACCGCCGACCACCCGAAGTGGGTGATGGTACGTCCGGGTCCCCGGCCCCCGCCGGAGGTACCGCCGGCCCCGTTCAGGGCTGGGCGGGTTCTGCGTATGTACGTTTTCTTACGTCGCGCGAAGAACTGCGTAGTGCAGGTCGGTCGGCGTGCGTCAGCCCTGGCGCTGCTTGTGGCGCAGGTTGTCGCAGATGACCATGACCCGACCGTGACGGCGGATCACCTTGCACTTGTCGCAGATCTTCTTGACGCTCGGCTTGACCTTCATGTGGGTGAGGTTCTCCGGGTCAGTGCCACCACCCGCGCCGGGACGGAATGTCCGGGCGGGAGTGAAGACAAGATCTACTTGTATCGGTAGACGATCCGGCCACGCGTCAGGTCGTACGGGGAGAGCTCCACCACGACCCGGTCATCCGGGAGGATGCGGATGTAGTGCATCCGCATCTTGCCGCTGATGTGCGCGAGGACCTTGTGACCGTTCTGGAGTTCCACCTTGAACATCGCGTTCGGGAGGGACTCGATCACGGTGCCCTCGATTTCGATGGCACCTTGCTTCTTGGCCACGCTTCGCCTTTCGAATCGGCTACCTTGATCGGCTCCCAGGCATGGAAGTGCACGAGAGCCGACGAGTCAGTCTACGTCAGGGCACCCTGAAAGACGAATCCGGAAAGTTTGCCCCGCATTGTAGATCATTACGCCAGGGGGTCCGGGGCCGTGGTGACCCCGTACTCCGCCAGCTTCGCCTTGCCGCAGTCCGGGCTGGTCAGGACGATGGGCCCGGCCTCGGTGAGCGCGATGGAGTGCTCCCAGTGCGAGGACCAGCTGCCGTCCGTCGTGATGACCGTCCAGTCGTCCGCCAGGACCTCCGTCTGGGCGGTGCCCAGGGAGACCATCGGCTCGATGGCCAGGCAGACGCCGGGGACCAGCTTGATCCCCTTGCCCCGCTTGCGCGAGACGTAGTTCAGCAGGTGGGGGTCCATGTGCATCTCGGACCCGATGCCGTGGCCGCCGTAGTCCTCGATGATCCCGTACTTGCCGGTCGAGGGCCGCGGCTGGCGGCGGATGTACTGCTCGATCGCCTTGGAGATGTCCACGAGGCGGTTGCCGAGCTTCATGGCGGCGATACCGGCCCACATGGACTCCTCGGTCACCCGGGAGAGCTCCAGCAGCTCAGGGGCGTGTCCAGAGCCCACGAAGGCGGTGTACGCGGCGTCGCCGTGCCAGCCGTCGACGATCGCGCCGGCGTCGATCGAGATGATGTCGCCGTCCTTGAGGACCGTCTTGTCGTCCGGGATGCCGTGGACGACGACCTCGTTCACCGAGGTGCAGATGGTCGCGGGGAAGCCTCCGTAGCCGAGGAAGTTCGACTTGGCACCCGCGTCGGCGATGACCTTGCGGGCGACCATGTCCAGATCCCGCGTCGTGGCGCCCGGCACGGCCGCCTCGCGCGTCGCCGCGTGGATGGCGGCGACGACCAGCCCGGCCTCGCGCATCTTCGCGATCTGCTCGGGCGTCTTGATCTGGACCATGAACGTGCCTCCGTGTTGTGCGGCTGAACCGCCGCCGCTCTCGCGGAGGTGGTCGCTCTCCGCCGTGGTTCCCCAATTATTGGCTGATGTCCAGCGAACCCGCGCCACGCAGACGGCCGCGGCGCCCCGAGGGACACCACGGCCGGATCTGCGCCACGAAGGGTGACTACTTCTTGAGGGCTTCCATCGCGCGCTGCGTGACGTCCGCGACCTCGCCGAGGGCCGGGATGGTCACCAGCAGGCCCTGGGCCTTGTAGTAGTCGATGATCGGCTCGGTCTGCGTGTGGTAGACCTCCAGCCGGTTGCGGACCGTGCCCTCGGAGTCGTCGCCGCGCTGGTACAGCTCGCCGCCGCAGGTGTCGCAGACACCGTCGGTCTTCGGCGGGGCGTACGTCACGTGGAAGACGTGGGCGGAGTCGTTGCGGCAGGTGCGCCGACCGGCGATCCGCTTGACGACCTCGTCCTCCTCGACCTCCAGGTCCAGGACCGCGTCGAGCTTCATGCCCTCGGCCTGGAGCATCACGTCGAGGGCTTCGGCCTGTGCCACGTTCCGCGGGAAGCCGTCGAGCAGGAAGCCGTTCACGGCGTCGGGCTGCTCCATGCGGTCCTTGGCCATGCCGATGGTGATCTCGTCGGGGACGAGGTCACCGGCGTCCATGAACGCCTTGGCGCGCCGGCCGAGCTCGGTGTTCTGGCTGATGTTGGCCCGGAACAGGTCGCCCGTGGAGATGTGCGGGATCGACAGGTTCTTGGCAAGGAACGCGGCCTGCGTTCCCTTGCCCGCACCGGGCGGTCCGACGAGGACGATTCGCATCAGCGGAGGAACCCTTCGTAATTACGCTGCTGGAGCTGGCTCTCGATCTGCTTCACGGTTTCCAGACCCACACCCACGATGATCAGGATGCTCGTCCCGCCGAACGGGAAGTTCTGGTTCGCTCCGAAGCCGGCCAACGCCATCGTCGGCACAAGAGCGATGAGACCCAGGTACAGCGACCCCGGCCAGGTGATCCGGTTGAGTACGTAGCTCAGGTACTCGGCGGTAGGTCGACCGGCGCGGATACCCGGGATGAACCCACCATACTTCTTCATGTTGTCTGCAACTTCCTCGGGGTTGAAGGAAATCGCCACGTAGAAGAACGCGAAGAAGACGATCAGGAGGAAGTACACCGCGATGTAGTACGGGTGGTCGCCCTTGACGAAGTGCTTGTTGATCCAGGTGGCCCAGCCGGCGGTGGAACCGCTGAACTGCACGACGAGCGCCGGGATGTAGAGCAGCGACGAGGCGAAGATGACGGGGATGATGCCCGCCTGGTTCACCTTGAGCGGGATGTAGGTGGAGGTTCCGCCGTAAGCACGGCGACCGATCATGCGCTTCGCGTACTGGACGGGAATCCGGCGCTGCGCCTGCTCGACGAAGACCACCAGACCCACCATCGCGAGTCCGACGAGCATGACGACGCCGAACTCGACCCATCCGTCGGCGATCTTGCCCTGCTCCTTGATGGTCCACAGGGCGCCGATGAAGCCGGCGGCGATCGAGATGAACATCAGGATCGACATGCCGTTGCCGATGCCGCGGTCGGTGATGAGCTCACCGAGCCACATCACGACACAGGTACCGGCGGTCATGGTGACGACCATGACGACGGTGGTGAAGATCGACCGGTTCGGGACGATCTGGCTGGCGACCTGGCAGCCCTGGAACAGGGCACCAGTGCGGGCAGTGGCCACGAGGCCCGTGCCCTGCAGGATCGCGAGTGCGACCGTCAGATAGCGCGTGTACTGAGTGATCTTCGCCGTGCCGGACTGTCCCTCTTTTTTGAGGGTCTCCAGTTTCGGGATGACCACGGTCAGCAGCTGCAGGATGATGCTCGCCGTGATGTACGGCATGATGCCGAGCGCGAAGATCGTGATCTGCAGCAGCGCACCGCCGCTGAACATGTTGACGAGACCGAACAGACTGTTGCTGCTCCCGGCCTGGTCGACACAGATCTGAACGTTCTTGTAGCTCACGCCGGGTACCGGGATGTGGGACCCGAGCCGGAACAGCACGATGATGCCGAGCGTGAAGAGCAGCTTCTTGCGCAGGTCGGGCGTCTTGAACGCCCGGGCGAACGCGGTGAGCACGGTGCCTCCTGCGACCCCCGCGCTACTGCGTCAGAGGTGACGGTCTGAGGGATCGACGAATACGTACAAGCAAAGGTGCAGGCCACCTTACCGGCGACTGCGCCCCCCGTGGAACGACCAACCGGGGATGCCCCATATGTGAGGCATCCCCGGTCGGGTTTCGAGCTATTTAGTCACTTTATTCGTCTTAGACGAGCTCGGTGACAGTGCCGCCGGCGGCGGCAATCTTCTCCTTGGCGGAGCCGGAAACGGCGTCAACCGAAACCTGCAGCGCCACGGAGATCTCGCCCTGGCCCAGGACCTTGACGAGGCTGTTCTTGCGCACCGCGCCCTTGGCGACCAGGTCGGCCACCGTGACCTCTCCACCCTCGGGGTAGAGAGCGCCGAGCTTGTCCAGGTTCACGACCTGGTACTCGGTGCGGAAGGGGTTCTTGAAGCCCTTGAGCTTCGGGAGACGCATGTGGAGGGGCATCTGCCCGCCCTCGAAGCGCTCCGGAACCTGGTAACGGGCCTTCTGGCCCTTCGTACCACGACCGGCCGTCTTACCCTTCGACGCCTCACCACGACCGACACGGGTCTTCGCGGTCTTGGCGCCGGGGGCGGGACGGAGGTTGTGGGCCTTCAGCGGGCTGTTTTCAGCCATGATTAGTCAACCTCCTCAACCGTCACGAGGTGGCGGACGGTCTGCACCATTCCGCGGAACTCGGGGCGGTCCTCCTTGACGACCACGTCGTTCAGGCGCTTGAGCCCGAGCGAACGCAGAGTGTCACGGTGGTTCTGCTTGCTGCCGATGTACGACTTCGTCTGCGTGATCTTGAGGCGAGCCATTACGCACCCGCCCCAGCACGTGCACGAAGCAGAGCCGCGGGGGCGACGTCCTCGAGGGGCAGACCACGGCGAGCCGCGATCTCCTCGGGACGCTGCAGGCCCTTGAGGGCCGCCACGGTCGCGTGCACGATGTTGATCGCGTTGGACGAGCCAAGCGACTTCGACAGGATGTCGTGAACGCCGGCGCACTCCAGAACGGCGCGCACCGGACCACCGGCGATAACACCGGTACCGGGGGAAGCCGGCTTCAGGAGCACGACGCCCGCGGCACGCTCGCCCGTGATCGGGTGAGGGATGGTGCCCTGGATGCGCGGAACCTTGAAGAAGTTCTTCTTGGCTTCCTCGACACCCTTGGCGATGGCCGCGGGAACTTCCTTGGCCTTGCCGTAACCGACACCTACAGTGCCGTCACCGTCGCCCACCACGACCAGCGCGGTGAAGCTGAAGCGGCGACCACCCTTGACAACCTTGGCGACGCGGTTGATCGCGACAACGCGCTCAACGTAAGCGGTCTTCTCGGCGGCAGGGCCACCGTCGCGACCCTTCCGGTCCCGCCGCTCGCCGCCACCGGCACCGCTTCCGCGGCGCTGGGGTCCAGCCATTGGATTACCTCTCTCTGTTACGTCCGTGAGTCCCGGAACCGGGGCTTAGAACTTCAGCCCGGCTTCGCGGGCGGCGTCAGCCAGAGCGGCAATGCGCCCGGCGTATCGGTTGCCACCGCGGTCGAACACGACGGTCTCGACACCCGCAGCCTTGGCACGCTCGGCGACGAGCGCGCCGACAGCCTGGGCCTGGGCGCTCTTGTCGCCTTCGCCACCGCGGATCGAAGCGTCCAGGGTCGACGCGGACGCCAGGGTGTGACCCTGGAGGTCGTCGATGACCTGAGCAACGATGTTGCGGTTGGAACGCGTCACGACGAGGCGCGGACGCTCCGCCGTACCCGAGACGTTCTTGCGGATGCGGATGTGTCGGCGAGCCTTGGCGGCACGCTTGTACGCGTCGCCCTTGGCGATCTTTACACCGTATGCCATGGCTACTTACCAGCCTTTCCGACCTTGCGGCGGATGACTTCGCCGGCGTACTTGACACCCTTGGCCTTGTACGGGTCGGGCTTCCGCAGCTTGCGGATGTTGGCGGCGACCTCGCCGACCTTCTGCTTGTCGATGCCCTCGACCGAGAACTTGGTCGGCGACTCGACCTTGAAGGAGATGCCCTCGGGCGCCTCCACCAGGATCGGGTGGCTGTAACCGAGCTGGAACTCCAGGTTGGAGCCCTTCGCGGCCACGCGGTAACCGACACCGCTGATCTCGAGAGCCTTGACGTATCCCGTGGTCACACCGGTGATCATGTTCGCCACCAGCGTGCGGGACAGGCCGTGCAGGGCCTTGTTCTGACGCTCGTCGTTGGGGCGGGTGACGTTCAGAACGCCGTCCTCGTCCTTAACGACGGCGATGGGCGCAGCGACGGTGTGCGAGAGGGAACCCTTGGGGCCCTTCACAGCGACCGTGCGGCCATCGATGGTGACGTCCACACCGGCGGGAACCTGGATGGGGAGCTTGCCGATTCGCGACATTGCTTTTCCTCCGTTCCCGACTACCAGACGTAGGCGAGGACTTCCCCACCTACGCCCTTCTTGCCTGCCTGCTGGCCGGTCAGGAGACCGTGGGACGTGGAGATGATCGCCACGCCCAGGCCGCCGAGGACCTTCGGCAGGTTGGTGGACTTCGCGTACACGCGCAGACCGGGCTTCGAGATCCGCTTGATGCCCGCAATGGAGCGCTCACGGTTCGGCCCGAACTTCAGCTCGAGGACGAGGTTCTTGCCGACCTCGGCGTCCTCGACCTTCCAGCCGGTGATGAAACCCTCTTGCTTGAGGATCTCCGCGATGTGCGACTTGATCTTGCTGTGCGGCATCACGACGGTGTCGTGGTACGCCGAGTTAGCGTTACGCAGACGCGTGAGCATGTCTGCGATCGGGTCAGTCATGGTCATGAAGTGGCCTTCGGCCTCTCTCGCCGGGGTTTCCTGTATGCGCCATCCCTCTCCCCACTCAGTGGCGGGACGGGTGCGGTGCGGGGACCTACGGCGTAGTAAGTCGTTATGGACGGCGGACGCCCAACCCCACAAGCCTACGGCATGCGGAGGAGGGCACCCACCGACCAGATGCTTACCGAGAGTCTCTGGATGTTCCCAAGTCCCTGAGGACTGAGGGGAATTACCAGGAGCTCTTGGTCACGCCCGGCAGCTCGCCACGGTGAGCCATCTCACGAAGGCACACGCGGCACAGGCCGAACTTGCGGTACACGGAGTGAGGGCGACCGCAGCGCTGGCAGCGGGTGTACGCACGCACACCGAACTTGGGCTTACGGGCAGCCTTCGCGATGAGAGCCTTCTTCGCCATCTCGCTTACGCCTCCTTGAAGGGGAAGCCGAGGTGACGAAGGAGGGCGCGGCCCTCGTCGTCGTTGGTCGCCGTGGTGACCACGGTGATGTCCATACCCCGGGTACGGTCGATCTTGTCCTGGTCGATCTCGTGGAACATGACCTGCTCCGTGAGACCGAAGGTGTAGTTGCCACGGCCGTCGAACTGCTTCGGCGACAGACCACGGAAGTCACGGATACGCGGAAGCGCGAGCGACAGCGTACGGTCCAGGAACTCCCACATGCGGTCACCACGGAGGGTGACGTGGCAGCCGATCGGCTGACCCTCGCGCAGCTTGAACTGCGCGATGGACTTCCGGGCCTTCGTGACGGCCGGCTTCTGGCCGGTGATCGTCGTCAGGTCCTTGATGGCGCCGTCGATCAGCTTGGAGTCGCGGGCGGCGTCGCCCACACCCATGTTGACCACGATCTTCACGAGGCCGGGAATCTGCATGACGTTCTCGTAGGAGAACTCTTCACGCAGCTTGCCCGCGATGTCCTCGCGGTACTTCGTCTTGAGACGCGGAGTGGTAGCCATCAGATGTCCTCACCCGTCCGCTTGGCAACGCGGATCTTGTTGCCCTCGTCGTCGAAGCGGAAACCGACGCGGGTAACGACCTTCTGGCCGTCCTTCTCCACAACCAGCTGAACGTTGCTGACGTGGATCGGCGCCTCGGTGATCACGATGCCACCGGTCTGCGAACCACCAGCGGTCTGACCGGCCTTGGTGTGCTTCTTGACCCGGTTGACACCCTCGACGAGGACACGGTTCTCAGCGGGGAAGGCAACGATGACCTTGCCCTGCTTGCCCTTGTCCTTACCGGTGATGACCTGAACCAGGTCGCCCTTCTTGATCTTCATGCTTACAGCACCTCCGGCGCGAGCGAGATGATCTTCATGAACTTCTTCTCGCGCAGCTCACGGCCCACCGGGCCGAAGATACGGGTGCCGCGAGGGTCGCCGTCGTTCTTCAGAATGACGGCGGCGTTCTCGTCGAAGCGGATGTACGAGCCGTCCTGGCGGCGGCGCTCCTTGACGGTGCGAACGATGACCGCCTTGACGACGTCACCCTTCTTCACGTTGCCACCGGGGATCGCGTCCTTGACGGTGGCGACGATGACGTCACCGATGCCCGCGTAGCGGCGACCCGAGCCACCGAGAACACGGATGCAAAGGATCTCCTTGGCACCAGTGTTGTCGGCGACACGCAGTCGCGACTCCTGCTGGATCACGTCTATCTCCTGATTGTCTGCCGGTTCCCGGCGGGGGCTTCACTCCGAAGAGCTGGCCCCCACCGAGCCTGGCGGAACGAACCTGAGGGAAACCCCTCAGGTGATTACTTGGCCTTCTCGAGGATCTCGACGATGCGCCAGCGCTTGCTCGCCGACAGCGGACGCGTCTCCATGATGAGGACGCGGTCGCCGACGCCGGCAGCGTTCTGCTCGTCGTGAGCCTTGAGCTTGTTCGTACGGCGGATGACCTTGCCGTACAGGGCGTGCTTCACGCGGTCCTCGACGGCGACGACGACGGTCTTGTCCATCTTGTCGCTGACGACCAGACCCTCACGGGTCTTGCGGAAACCGCGGTCGGTCTTGTTCTCAGTCACGTTGTTCTCGCTCATCAGGCGCTCTCCACCGTCTCGATACCGAGCTCACGCTCGTGCATCAGGGTGTAGATGCGAGCGATGTCCTTACGGACGGACTTGAGCCGGCCGTTGTTCTCGAGCTGGCCCGTGGCCGCCTGGAAGCGCAGCTTGAACAGCTCTTCCTTGGCCTCGCGCAGCTTGCCAACGAGCTCCTCGTTGCCGAGCTCTCGCAGCTCGGACGCCTTGGTTCCCGTCGCCATCACGACTCACCTGCCTCGCGCCGAACAATCCGGCACTTCATCGGAAGCTTGTGAGCAGCGCGGGTAAGCGCCTCACGAGCAATCTTCTCGTTCGGGTAGGACAGCTCGAACATGACCCGGCCCGGGTGCACGTTCGCGATCCACCACTCAGGAGAACCCTTACCGGAACCCATGCGGGTCTCGGCAGGCTTCTTCGTCAGCGGACGGTCCGGGTAGATGTTGATCCAGACCTTGCCGCCACGCTTGATGTGGCGGGTCATCGCGATACGAGCCGCCTCGATCTGGCGGTTCGTCACGTAGGCGGGGGTGAGCGCCTGGATGCCGTACTCGCCGAACGAGACCTCAGTACCGCCCTTGGCCATACCGCGGCGCTTGGGGTGGTGCTGCTTGCGGTGCTTGACCCTACGAGGGATCAGCATGTCGGTCAGGCCTCCGTTCCGGTGCTCTCGGCCGGAGCGGCGGCGGGAGCGTCGGCCTTGGGGGCCTCGGCACCAGCAGCCTGCTGCGGCTTGCGGCCACCACGGCCGCCGCGCTCGCCACCACGGCCACCACGGCCGGCGGGACGGTCGCCAGCGCCCTGCGCGCCACGGGCCGGGCGGTTACCCGCACGGGCCGCAGCGTTCTCGGCGCGAACCTCGGCGATGTTCTTGACGTCGCCCTTGTAGATCCAGACCTTCACGCCGATACGGCCGAAGGTGGTCTTGGCCTCGAAGAAGCCGTAGTCCACGTTCGCGCGCAGCGTGTGCAGCGGCACACGACCCTCGCGGTAGAACTCGGACCGGGACATCTCGGCGCCGCCGAGACGGCCACCACACTGGATCTTGATGCCCTTGGCGCCGGCCTTCATCGTGCCCTGCATGCTCTTACGCATGGCGCGACGGAAGGAGACGCGGGACGAGAGCTGCTCGGCAACGGCCTGGGCAACCAGCTGAGCGTCGAGCTCGGGGTTCTTGACCTCGAGGATGTTCAGCTGGACCTGCTTGCCCGTGAGCTTCTCGAGGTCACCGCGGATGCGGTCGGCCTCGGCGCCACGGCGGCCGATGACGATGCCCGGACGAGCGGTGTGGATGTCCACACGCACGCGGTCACGGGTGCGCTCGATCTCAACCTTCGAGATGCCGGCGCGCTCCATGCCGGACGTCATCATCCGACGGATGGCGACGTCTTCCTTGACGTAGTCCTTGTACAGCTTGTCGGCGTACCAACGCGACTTGAAGTCGGTGGTGATGCCGAGCCGGAACCCGTGCGGGTTTACCTTCTGGCCCATTACCGGGAACCTTCCTTGCTGCTGACGACCACGGTGATGTGGCTGGTCCGCTTGCGGATCCGGTAGGCACGGCCCTGCGCACGCGGACGGAACCGCTTCAGGGTCGGGCCCTCGTCCACGAACGCCTCGCTGATGAACAGCGAAGAGGCGTCCGGGTGGTTGTAGTTGTGTGCGGCGTTGGCGATGGCGCTGTCAAGCACCTTGCCAACCGGCACGCTCGCGGCCTGCGGGGCGAAACGCAGGACCGCCTGAGCCTCCGTGGCATCCATGCCACGGATAAGGTCCACCACTCGGCGGGCCTTCATGGGCGTGACGCGGATGTACCGCGCCTGGGCCCTGGCTTCCATGGTTGTCCCTTCGGTGTAAGTCATAGTCGTAACCACCCCGCCTTTAGCGGCGCTTCGACTTCCGGTCGTCCTTGACGTGGCCGCGGAAGGTGCGAGTCGGCGAGAACTCGCCGAGCTTGTGGCCGACCATCGACTCGGTGACGAACACCGGGACGTGGGTCTTGCCGTTGTGCACCGCGATGGTGTGACCCAGCATGCTGGGGATGATCATCGAGCGACGGGACCAGGTCTTGATGACGTTCTTGGTGCCGGCTTCGTTCTGGACGTCCACCTTCTTTACGAGGTGGTCGTCGACGAAGGGCCCCTTCTTGAGACTGCGCGGCATCTAAACCCGCTCCTAGCGCTTCTTGTTCGTCTTGCGGCGGCGGACGATGTACTTGCTCGAAGCCTTCTTCGGCGAGCGAGTACGACCCTCCTTCTGACCCCACGGGGAGACCGGGTGGCGACCACCACTGGTCTTGCCCTCACCACCACCGTGCGGGTGGTCAACCGGGTTCATCGCGACACCGCGGACGGACGGGCGAACGCCCTTCCAGCGCATGCGGCCGGCCTTGCCCCAGTTGATGTTCGACTGCTCGGCGTTGCCGACCTCGCCGACCGTGGCGCGGCAGCGGGCGTCGACGAGACGGATCTCGCCGGACGGCATACGAAGGTGGGCCATGGTGCCCTCCTTCGCCAGCAGCTGCACGGACGCACCCGCGGAGCGGGCGAACTTCGCACCGCCGCCGGGACGCAGCTCGATCGCGTGGATGGTCGTACCGACCGGGATGTTGCGCAGCGCCAGGTTGTTACCGGGCTTGATGTCGGCCGTCGGGCCGTTCTCAATCCGGTCACCCTGCTGCAGGCCGCGCGGCGCGATGATGTAGCGCTTCTCGCCGTCGGCGTAGTGCAGCAGCGCGATGCGCGCGGTGCGGTTGGGGTCGTACTCGATGTGCGCGACCTTGGCCGGCACGCCGTCCTTGTCGTGACGACGGAAGTCGATCACGCGGTAGGCGCGCTTGTGTCCACCACCCTGGTGGCGAACGGTGATCCGACCGGTGTTGTTACGGCCGCCCTTGCTGTGCAGCGGGCGAACCAGCGACTTCTCCGGCGTGGACCGCGTGATCTCGACAAAGTCGGCGACGCTGGAGCCACGACGGCCCGGGGTCGTCGGCTTGTACTTGCGGATACCCATTTCTCAGTCCTCGTCCGATTCCGGACGACTCAGGACTCCGTTAGGAGGCCTGGCCGCCGAAGATGTCGATTCGGTCGCCCTCAGCGAGGGTCACGATGGCGCGCTTGGTGTTCGCGCGCTTGCCGAAACCGGTCTTGGTGCGCTTGCGCTTACCCTGACGGTTGATCGTGTTGACCCCGGTGACCTTGACCGAGAAGACCGCTTCCACGGCCTGCTTGATCTGGGTCTTGTTGGCGCCGGGCGCGACGATGAACGTGTACTTGTTCTCGTCCAGCAGCGCGTAGCTCTTCTCCGAGACAACCGGCTTGATCAGCAGGTCGCGCGGGTCAGTGAAGGTCTTGCTGGTAACGGTCGCCTCAGACATCAGGCGTCGCTCCCTTCGGTCTCATCGTTCCGGCCAGAAGGCGCGCCAGACACGAAGGACTCGAAAGCGGCCTGAGTGAAGACCACGTCGTCAGAGACGATCACGTCGTACGTGTTCAGCTGGCCCGGCTCCAGGATGTGAACCTGGGGCAGGTTGCGGGCGGACAGCCACGCGGCCTCGTCGGCGCGGTCGACGACCAGGAGCAGGTTCTTGCGCTCCGAGATCTTGCCGAACAGCGTCTTGGCTGCCTTCGTGGAGGCGGCACCCTCGACCACGCCGGTGACGACGTGGATGCGGGAGTGACGCGCACGGTCCGAAAGCGCACCGCGGAGAGCGGCGGCCTTCATCTTCTTCGGGGTCCGCTGGGAGTAGTCACGCGGCTGCGGGCCGTGGACAACGCCACCGCCGACGAACTGCGGAGCACGGGTGGAACCCTGGCGAGCGCGGCCGGTGCCCTTCTGGCGGTACGGCTTGCGGCCACCACCACGGACTTCGCCACGACGCTTGGTCTTGTGCGTGCCCTGACGGGCAGCTGCCAGCTGGGCGACAACGACCTGGTGGATCAGCGGAACGCTGGTCTTCGCGTCGAAGATCTCCGAGGGGAGCTCGACGGTACCGGCCTTGTCGCCTGCCGGCGAAAGGATGTCAATGGTGCTCATTACCTCAAGCCCCCTTGGCCGCGGTACGGACCAGGACGAGGCCGCCGTTCGGACCGGGGACCGCACCCTTGATGAGGAGCAGACCCTTCTCCGCGTCAACCGCGTGGATGGTCAGGTTCTGGGTGGTGACGCGCTCATTGCCCATACGACCGGCCATGCGCATGCCCTTGAAGACACGCCCAGGGGTGGCACAGCCACCGATCGAACCGGGGGAGCGGTGCTTGCGCTGGACGCCGTGGCCGGCACCGAGGCCCTTGAAGTTGTGACGCTTCATGACACCGGCGAAGCCCTTGCCCTTGCTGTTGCCCGTGACGTCGACCTTGACGCCGGACTCGAACACAGCGGCGGTGATCTCCTGGCCGAGCGTGTACTCGCTGGCGTCGGAGGTGCGGAGCTCCACCAGGTGGCGGCGGGGGGTCACGTCGGCCTTGGCGAAGTGGCCCTTGAGGGGCTTGTTCACCTTGCGCGGGTCGATCTCGCCGAAGGCGATCTGGACCGACTCGTAGCCGTCGATGTCGTTCTTGCGGACCTGGGTAACAACGCAGGGCCCGGCCTTGACCACGGTCACCGGGACGACACGGTTGTTCTCGTCCCAGACCTGGGTCATGCCGAGCTTCTCGCCCAGGACGCCCTTGATCTGCTTTGCCATCTTCTCGACGCCTCTCAGAGCTTGATCTCGATGTCAACGCCGGCCGGAAGGTCCAGGCGCATCAGCGAGTCAACGGTCTTGGGCGTCGGGTCGAGGATGTCGATCAGGCGCTTGTGCGTGCGCATCTCGAAGTGCTCGCGCGAGTCCTTGTACTTGTGCGGCGACTTGATGACGCAGTACACGTTCTTCTCAGTGGGCAGCGGCACCGGGCCCGCGACCGACGCACCAGTGCGCGTCACCGTCTCGACGATCTTCTTCGCCGAGGAATCGATGACCTCGTGGTCGTAGGCCTTGAGCCGGATGCGGATCTTCTGTCCCGCCATGGCTACTCCGTAGTCCTGTCTCTATGTGGAAACGCTCTGGCTCCCGGCTGGCTGCGGAACGGATCCCGCGGCTTCTCCTCCGACCCACGCGGTCGGGTGTGTCGCACTTCCTCTACAGAAAATTCCCATACGGAAATTCCCTCTCCAAGGGGTGCGGTCCCAAGACCGCGCTGCGGGGGAGAAACACCCACCGAGCGCCTGGTGAACGCCTCGCTGACACTTCCCAGAAGATTCCCGTACGTCCGTCCTCATTGCTGCCCCGAAAGGCAGATTAAGGACGACGAGTACTGTGGGACTCGCTTCCGGTCCTCCCGGCGGGAGGCGCGCAGCATCGGCACTCAACCGAGCAACTTGAGTAGTCTGCCATACGAGGCACGTACTGCGCCAATCGGGCCGAAGAGAATACCCGGCGGGGCTCATTGGTCAAACTGCCGCGCCCAGCTGGGAGAACGCCCCGGCGGGACCGATGTGGACTGCGCCACACCGGTCCGGGCGCGTCTTCCGGTCAGTCCTTGAAGTTCGCCCTGCGGCCGCAGACGGCGGGCCAGTCCTTGGCCAGCACGCCGGCGCACCAGATGTAGCCGCGGTCCTCTTCCTGCTTCCAGTCCTTGATCCTGATGTCCGCGCACTCCTTGACCGGGGAGTAGCGCGGGCAGGTGCCGTCCGCCTTCTTGATGGTGTGGGCCCGCCAGGCGTCGATGCCCATGGTGTTTCCCGACTCGTGCGCCGGCATGTACCGGTTCACCGACCAGGACGCCCCCATCGTGGCGAACAGCGCGGTGACGCACACCATGCCGGCCGCGAGCTGCTGGACCACCCGCCGCGGAATGACCCGGGCGGCCTGGGCGGCCCCCTCGGCGCCGCGCGGCCGCAGCGAGCGCTCGACCCAGCCGGAACCGCGCTGCACGACCGCCATCATGCCCAGCACGGCCAGGATCATCAGGCAGTACATGATGATCCAGGTGGTGCGCGGGTAGAGCTGTACGGACTTCTCGTGCGCCATGTGCGAGGCGAACCAGAACCGGGCCAGCCACGCGCCGGCCAGGGTGGCCGCCGCGGTGCGGACCATGACGTGCCGCATGCCCAGCCCCACGCCGAGACCCACGCCGAAGAGCAGCAGGAGCGCGAAGCCGGTCTGGCCGGCCATCTCCCCCGACACCGGCCAGTCCAGGTAGGTCGCCTTCCCGGACCGGTCGGAGGCCCAGCCCATGATGTACGCCGGGTCCGCGTAGACGGAGAGGTAGGCGTAGCGGTCCGGGGTCTGGGCGCCGAGGCGGAGCATCTGGTAGAGCAGCGGAGCGCCGACGATCCCGGCGGTCACCAGGATGGCGCCGACGAAGGCGAGGGCCCGCTTCACCACCGCGGGGCCGCCGCGCCAGGGGAAGAGGAACAGCGCGAGCACGCCCACACCGGGCGCGGCCCACACGTACCAGCCGGAGTACCAGAGGAACAGCAGCCCGAAGATCAGCCCGAGGCCCGCCCCGCGCAGCAGCTGGGACCGTACGGAGCGCCCGCCCGGCCTGCGCATCTCGCGCAGGCAGAAACCGAGCAGCGGCAGCAGCACGATCATGACGACGTGGCTGTAGGGCCGGATCGGATCGAGGAAGAGCACGGCCGACGGAACGGCGATCAGCAGCGCCCAGAAGGGCCGGAGCAGGAGCCGCCAGGCGAGGTAGGCCATCGGGCCGACCAGGGCGCTGAACAAGATCTGCATGTCCTGCAGGGCGAAGCCGGCCCCGCCGACCCCGCCGTAGCGGATCTCCGACCACAGCGCCATCAGCGCCGGGAAGCCGGGCGGGTAGATGCCCGACATGCTCTCGCCGTGCATGAACGAGTTGGCCATGGCGATGAGGACGCCCGGGTCGCCCTCCTGGCCGCCGAGCGCCCAGGGCGTGCCGCGCAGGGCGACGACCACTCCGGCCGCCACCACAGCGGTGGACAGGCCGGCCAGAGCGGCGCAGACCAGGCGCTTGACCAGCTGGTGGCGCCGCAGCGTGCCCCGGTACGCGGTGTACAGCAGCAGGGCCAGCAGCGGCAGGCCGAGGAAGGCCACGTACTGCTGGATCTTGGCGAGGCCGCTGACCTGGCCGATGCGGTTCATCGGGTTGGCGCTGATGTGTGTGGACAGCAGCGTGAACCCGAGGGCCGCCGCGACGCTGACCACGACCTCGGCGAGGGCGAGCACCCCGCGCCGGGACGTCCACGCGCGGCTACGGGAGACGGGCGGGACCGGTGCGGCCTGCGGCGTCTCGGTCCCGCGGTGCGCCGAGCCGGCCTCTCCGACCGCCTCGGGGGCCAGGTGTGTCATCTCAGTCCATTTCCGTCGCGGATGTCACCGCGGTTGGGGCCTGAAGGCCACTGTCCGTCCTGGGACCGGTGGCAGGCCGTTCACGTCGCTACGGGAACCTGCTCAGCTCTGCCCCGGGGTGAAGGCGTGCCGGACCAGGGTGCGGGCGCCCTCGCGCTGTCCGCGGCGCAACGCGCCGGGGAGCATCGTGAGCGCGTGCAGGCGGGAGGCGCTGTGGAAGCGTGCCGCACGCGCCGCCTTGGGCCAGCCGCGGGCGTCCATGCGCCGGGCCACCGCGGAGAAGTACCGCTCGGCCTCGGTGAAGCGGGTGCCGGAGAAGGCCTGGACCGAGGACTCGCTGACGGCGTGCCGGCGGTACTGGAAGACGGTGGTGGAGTTGTCGATCACCATCCGCTCGCCCTCCTCCAGCAGGTCGATCACGAGCGCGAGGTCCTGGATCACCGAGTAGTCGTCCCGGAAGTTCACCTCGCGCAGCGCCTCGCCGCGCCAGGCGATCGACGGGAAGTACAGCCAGTTCCCTCGCAGCACGCTGGCGGCCAGCTCCTCGCCGCCCATCAGCCTGCGGCCCTTGACCTGCGGGGAGTACAGGCGCTTCTTGGTGTTGTCCGCGAGCCCCTGCGTCACCCGGCCCTCGCCGTCGATCACCTCGACGCCCGGCTGGACCATGCCGATGCCCGGGCTGTCCTTGATGATCCCGCGGACGGTCTCCAGGTAGTGCGGGTGCAGCAGGTCGTCGCAGCCCATGATGACCACGTAGTCGGCCTCGGAGAGCCGTACGCACTTCTGGAAGTTCTTGGTGATGCCGAGGTTCTGCTCGTTGCGGGTGTAGTGGACCCGCTCGTCGCCGAGCCGCTCGAACCAGCCCGGTACTTCCGGCTCGCGGCCGTCGTCGATCACGACGAGCCGGAAGTCCGGGTCCGTCTGCGCCAGGACGCTGTGCACGGCGTCCTGCATCAGCCGCACGTCCCCGTAGTAGGGGAGCATGAAGTCGAAGGTCACCACGGGCGTCAGGCCTTCACGGATGCGGACGCGGAGTCGGACTCGGATACGGGCTCGGATCCGGACGCGGGCTCGGATCCGACGAGAGGGGCGGCCGGGGCGGCGGCGTCCGCGCCGAGGCGTTCGTCGTTGTGCCGGACGCCCTCGTTGATGGCCACCGTCCGGGCGAGGTCGGTGATCTTCTTCTCCAGCGAGCGGAAGCGCAGGAAGGTGTTGAGGGTGAGGAAGCCCATCGCCAGCACCATCACGTACAGCACCAGGTCGGTGCCCCGGCCGACGCCGAGCTGCTGGGCGACCCAGGTGACGTCGGTCGGGCGGAGCACGGCGTACACGTTGACGACGACGAACACGGAGAACGCGATGCGCTTCCAGGCCCGGTTCTTCGCCTGTCCCCAGGTCCGTATGAACATCAGTGCCATGGACACCGAGCCCACGATCAGCAGCAGCTGAATCCAGAAGTACTTCATCGACGCCCACGCTCCCGCAGCGAAATGTCAAAAAGGATGTTGACGCCGTTGATCAGGGACTGACCCTTGGCGCGTGAGTAGTCGGTGTACAGGATGTCCACGGGGACCTCGGTGACCCGCAGCCCGGAGCCCGCCAGGTAGCCGACGATCTCGGACGCGTGGGCCATGCCGTTCATGGTGATGTTCAGCTGCTCGGCGGCCTTGCGGCTCAGGCAACGCAGTCCGTTGTGCGCGTCGGTGAGCTTGAGCTTGCGGGCGGTCGGGCTGACGGCGGCGGCCGTACGCAGCACGACCTGCTTGATCCACGGCACCTGGCCGTTCTGCTCGATGAAGCGCGAGCCGAGGACCACGTCGGCCTCGTCGGCGCGCAGCACCGCGACCATCGTCTCGACGTCCTTGGTCTGGTGCTGGCCGTCCGCGTCGAAGGTGGCGAAGTACCGGGCACCGGGCTGGGCGAGCGCGTACGTGAGGCCGGTCTGCAGGGCGGCGCCCTGGCCGAGGTTGACCGGGTGGCGGACCAAGTGGGCGCCGGTGGCGGCTATGTGCTCGGCCGAGTCGTCCGTGCTGCCGTCGTCGACGACGACGATGTTGGGGAACGTCTTGCGGGCCCCCTCGACCACGTCGGCGATCACCTGGCCCTCGTTATAGGCCGGTATGACCAGCCAGACATCGTCGTATTGGGACACGGTAGCTCCAGCGGAATGTGGCACGTCTGCGTGCTCGGTGATCGGTGTGACGTCTTGGGCCGGCATGGTCAGTCTCCGACCGCACCGGCGACCGGCCGGCTTGCGGCGCCCGTGTGCCCAGGTCCTTCGGTGGCGGCGGCAGCCGCTCCGGGGAAGTTCAGCCTCAGCGCTGTCAGCATAGCCAGCACGGTGGCGACGGAGCCGAGAGCGTAGGCCACGATGACGCGCATGGCCACCTCGCCCGGCATGAAGGTGATGCCCGCCAGCACCGCGGTACCGACGGCCCAGCACAGCAGTTGCAGGTTGTGCCGCTTGAATACCATGAGCGCCTGTCCGAGCACCATCGCGAACATGTACGCCACGGTGCCCGCGGACAACAGGAAGAAGTCGAGGCGGTCCAGCACCGGCTCCGCGTTGAACAGCACCTCGATCAGCCACGGGCCGAGCACGGTGGCGGGCACGCCGCCGAGCAGCCCGAGCAGGCCGACGACCATGCCGATCCGGCGCAGCATCGCCCAGAACGCGGCCCGGTCACCGGCGGTGAAGGCGGTGGTGAGACCGCTCAGCAGCGACGCCTGGAGCGAGCCGAAGACGAACAGCGGCACCCGGGCCAGGACCAGCGCGCTCAGCAGTGCGGCGATCAGGGCGCTTTCGGTCGGGGCCAGCAGCTTGGTGCTCACCACCGCGGCGTTGACGACGGCCTGGGAGAGCAGGGTCGAGCAGACGAGCAGGCCGAGCCCCCCGCACAGCTCCCGCCAGGCGACCGGCTCCCCGGGGCCGGTCGCGCGCAGCAGCGCGGGCAGCGTGACCAGCGTCGCGGCGACGGGTGCGACGGCCAGGACCAGGCTGAAGGCGAGCGCCGAGTGCAGCCCGAACACCGCGCAGCCGAAGGCGAGCAGGATCCGCAGGCCGCCGTCGACGGCGAGCTGGGTGCCGTACGCGCCGAAGTGCCCGAGGCCGGCGAGCACACCGCGGGTGAGGTAGCAGACGGCCATGCCGGTGAAGGCGCCGCCGAGCGCGGCGACCAGGGCTCGGTCGCCCTGGAACAGCAGGTCCGCGATGGGGCCCGCGCCGAAGCCGAGTACGAGCAGGGTCGCGCCGAGGACCGCCGCCGTGAGCAGGGTGGCGCGGCGCAGCACCGGGGCCGCGCCGTGGCCCAGCACCACGCGGGCGGAGATGATCCGGGTCAGTTCCTGCTCGATGGGGAAGAAGACGCCGATGCCGATGGACATCACGATCGTCCACAGCACCGAGACGTTCGCCATGGCCTGCTCGGACAGGCTGTGGCCGGCCACGCCCAGGTGGACGTACGAGGCCGCGCCGAGCACGACGGTGCCGCCGGCCACCGCGATGGTGCCCGGCGGCAGCGCCGCGGTGAGCTTGGTCAGCAGGGTCCTCATCCCGCGGTGCCGTCCCGGGCCGGGAGGGCCAGTGCGGTGAAGGCGGGGGCTTGGAGCGCCTCGGCCAGCTGTTCGCGCCAGTCGGCCAGCGGGGCGAGGCCCGCCTCGGCCCAGCGGTCGTGGGCCAGCACGCTGAAGGCGGGGCGCACCGCGGGGCGTACGAACGCGGCGGAGGTGGTCGGCCGGATCCGCTCGGGGTCGAGGCCGCTCAGCCGGTAGGTCTCGCGGGCCAGCCCGCACCAGGTGGTGCGGCCGCTCGCGGTGCCGTGGTAGACGCCGCCGGGGGCGCGGCCGGCGAGCGCGGCCAGGCCGAGTTCGACCAGTCGGCGGGCCAGTGCGTACGACCAGGTGGGCTGGCCGTGCTGGTCGTCGACGACGTCCAGGGTGTCCCGCTGGGCGGCCAGCTTCAGCATGGTGGCGACGAAGTTCGGCCCGTGCTCGCCGTACAGCCAGGCCGTCCGGACGACGTACCCGTCCTGCGGCAGCAGTTCGGTCACGGCCTGTTCGCCCACGAGCTTGCCGCGCCCGTAGGCGTTGACCGGGCCGGTGGGGGCGTCCTCGGGGTATGGCTGGGAGGCGTCCCCGGGGAGCACGTAGTCGGTGGAGACGTGCAGCAGGCGCGCACCGGCCGCCGCGCAGGCCGCGGCCAGGACGCGGACGCCCGTGCCGTTGACGGCGGTGGCGGCCTCCTCGGCCGTCTCGGCGCCGTCGACGTCGGTCCACGCGGCGCAGTTGACGACGACGGCGATGCCCCCGACGGCGGCCCGGACGGCGTCCGGGTCGGTGATGTCGAGGTCGGCGCGGCCGAGGCCGACGGCCTCGATCCCGGCGTGCTTGAGCTCGGTCAGGACGTCCTGGCCGAGCATTCCGGCGGCGCCGGTGACGAGCCAGCGCCCGCCGGCGTGGTCGGCGCTCACTTCTGCAGGGCCGCCTTCGCCTTCAGGGGCTCCCACCAGGCACGGTTCTCGCGGTACCAGTCGATGGTGGCCTTGATGCCGTCCTCGAAGGTGACCTGCGGGGCGTAGCCGAGTTCGGCGCCGATCTTGCTGATGTCGATGGAGTAGCGCAGGTCGTGGCCTTTGCGGTCCTCGACCTGTTCGACCATGTCCCAGCCGAGGCCGGCGGCCTCCAGCAGGACACCCGTGAGCTCCTTGTTGGTGAGCTCGGTGCCGCCGCCGATGTTGTAGACCTCGCCGGCGCGCCCCTTGCGCATCACGAGATCGATGCCGCGGCAGTGGTCGGAGACGTGCAGCCAGTCGCGGACGTTGCCGCCGTTGCCGTACAGCGGCACCTTCCGGCCGTCCATCAGGTTCGAGACGAACAGCGGGATGACCTTCTCCGGGAACTGGTAGTGCCCGTAGTTGTTGGAGCAGCGCGTGACCACCACGTCCATGCCGTGGGTGCGGTGGTAGGCCAGCGCCAGCAGGTCGGACGACGCCTTGGAGGCGGAGTACGGGGAGTTGGGGACCAGCGGCCACTCCTCGGTCCAGGAGCCTTCGCTGATCGAGCCGTAGACCTCGTCGGTGGAGATGTGGACGAAGCGGCCGACGCCGTGCTTGCGGGCGGAGTCCAGCAGGACCTGGGTGCCCAGGACGTTGGTCGTCACGAACGGACCGGCACCGGCGATCGAGCGGTCCACGTGGGACTCGGCGGCGAAGTGCACCACCACGTCGTGACCGGGCATCACCTGGTCGACGGCCTCGGCGTCGCAGATGTCGCCCTTGACGAAGGCGTAACCGGGGTGATCCGCGACCGGTGCCAGGTTGGCCTCGACGCCCGAGTAGGTCAGCTTGTCGAAGACCGTGATCTGAGCCGTGGCGTCCGCGCCGAGCTGCTGGCGGACGAATTCTGAACCGATGAAGCCGGCGCCGCCGGTCACGAGGATGCGCATAATACGAAGAGTCTAGCGGCCCGCTGAACGTCACATTCCCTTGGCTCGGCTCCCCCACACGCTCTCGCATAGGGTGCTCCCCATGCGTGGAATCCTTTTGGCCGGTGGCACCGGATCGCGACTCTGGCCGTTGACCCGGGCCGTCTCGAAGCAGCTGCTGCCCGTCTTCGACAAGCCGATGATCTACTACCCGCTCTCCACCCTGGTGATGGCGGGGATCAGCGAAATCCTGATCATCACCACCCCGGACGACCGCGACCAGTTCGAGCGACTGCTCGGCGACGGTTCGCAGTTCGGTCTGAAACTCGAATACGCCGTCCAGGAGCGCCCGGAGGGCATCGCCCAGGCGTTCGTGCTCGGAGCCGACTTCATCGGCGACGAATCCGTCGCGCTCATCCTCGGCGACAACATCTTCCACGGCAGTGGCCTCGGCACCCGCCTCGCGCAGCACACCGACTCCAAGGGCGGCCGGGTCTTCGCGTACCCGGTGGCGGACCCGACGGCGTACGGCGTGGTCGAGTTCGACGAGAACGGCCAGGCCATCTCCATCGAGGAGAAGCCGGTCAAGCCCAAGTCCCGGTACGCGGTGCCGGGCCTCTACTTCTACGACAACCGCGTCGTGGAGATAGCCCGCGAGCTGAAGCCCAGCGCCCGCGGCGAGCTGGAGATCACGGCGGTCAACGACGCCTACCTCCAGGCCGGCGAGTTGAATGTCACCATCCTCGACCGGGGAACCGCCTGGCTGGACACCGGCACCTTCGTATCGATGGTGCAGGCCTCGGAGTTCGTCCGCGTGATCGAGGAGCGGCAGGGCTTCAAGATCGGGTGCATCGAGGAGGCGGCCTGGCGGGCCGGCCTGATCGATTCCGCGCAGCTGCGTGCGCTCGCCGAGCCGCTGCTCAAGAGCGGCTACGGCGACTACCTGGTGACGCTGCTCGACGAGGAGGACGCCCGATGAAGTTCCGTGAGCTGTCCATCGAGGGCGCCTTCGAGATCACCCCGCAGCTGCACGGGGACCCGCGCGGCCTGTTCACCGAGTGGTACCGCTTCGACCGGCTGGCCGAGGTCGTCGGGCACCCGCTGAACCTGGCGCAGGCGAACCTGTCCGTCTCCTCGCGCGGCGTGGTCCGCGGCATCCACTTCGCGGACGTGCCGCGCGGCCAGGCCAAGTACGTGGCCTGCGTGCGCGGCGCCGTCCTCGACGTCATCGTGGACCTGCGGGTGGGCTCCCCCACCTTCGGCCGCTGGGAGGGCGTCCGGCTGGACGACGTGGACCGCCGCGCGGTCTACCTCTCCGAGGGCCTCGGTCACGGTTTCTGCGCCCTGACCGACGACGCCACGCTCTCGTACCTCTGCTCGGAGACGTACAACCCGACCGGCGAGCACTCGGTCCACCCGCTCGACCCGGGTCTGGCCATCGACTGGCCGGCCGACGTCCCGCTGCTGTCAGCCCGTGACGAGGCCGCCCCGTCGCTGGAGGACGCCGTCGCGTCGGGCCTGCTGCCCGACTACGCCGTCTGCAAGGAATTCACCGAGTCGCTGCGTGTGGGCTGACCGGTGAGCTGACCGCCGCTGGAGGAGAAAGGGCCGCACCCCCTCGGGGGTGCGGCCCTTTCCCGTACCCCCGGCGGAGACGGGCCGACGCGATGAAGAGCCGGGGCGCGGCCACGCCGAAGGGCCCCGCCCCACCGCCGAAGCGATGGGACGGGGCCCTCAGTGCAATGTGGTGCCCGGTGGACGGGCTACCAGGTCAGAGCACGAACTACGCCGTGATCTTGGTGACCTGGCCGGCGCCCACGGTCCGGCCACCCTCACGGATGGCGAACTTCAGGCCCTCCTCCATGGCGACCGGCTGGATCAGCGCGACCGTCATCTCGGTGTTGTCGCCCGGCATGACCATCTCCGTGCCGGCCGGCAGGGTGACGACACCCGTGACGTCCGTGGTACGGAAGTAGAACTGCGGGCGGTAGTTGTTGAAGAACGGGGTGTGACGGCCACCCTCGTCCTTCGACAGGATGTACGCCTGGGCCTCGAACTCCTTGTGGGGAGTGACAGAGCCGGGCTTGATGATGACCTGGCCGCGCTCGACGTCCTCGCGCTTGATGCCACGGAGGAGCAGACCGACGTTCTCGCCCGCCTGGCCCTCGTCGAGCAGCTTGCGGAACATCTCGATACCGGTGACCGTGGTGGTGGTCTTCTCTTCCTTGATACCGATGATGTCGACGGTCTCGTTGACCTTCAGGACACCACGCTCGATACGGCCGGTGACGACGGTACCGCGACCGGTGATCGTGAAGACGTCCTCGACGGGCATGAGGAACGGCTTCTCGGTGTCACGCGGCGGGGTCGGGATGGCCTCGTCGACGGCAGCCATGAGGCCGAGAAGCTTCTCGCCCCACTCCTTGTCGCCCTCGAGGGCCTTCAGCGCGGAGACGCGGACGACCGGAAGGTCGTCGCCCGGGAAGTCGTACTCGGAGAGCAGCTCACGGACCTCGAGCTCGACGAGCTCCAGGATCTCCTCGTCGTCCACCATGTCGGCCTTGTTCAGGGCGACGACGATGTAGGGGACGCCGACCTGGCGGGCCAGGAGCACGTGCTCCTTGGTCTGCGGCATCGGGCCGTCGGTGGCGGCGACCACGAGGATGGCACCGTCCATCTGCGCGGCACCGGTGATCATGTTCTTGA
This sequence comes from Streptomyces sp. NPDC003038, assembly GCF_040611115.1. NCBI lineage: Bacteria > Bacillati > Actinomycetota > Actinomycetes > Kitasatosporales > Streptomycetaceae > Streptomyces > Streptomyces sp. NPDC003038. Next base: position 112,558 of record NZ_JBEXNN010000008.1, on the reverse strand, counting down.
TGTAGTCCGCGTGACCGGGGCAGTCGACGTGGGCGTAGTGACGCGCCTCGGTCTGGTACTCGACGTGCGCGATGGAGATGGTGATACCGCGCTGGCGCTCCTCAGGAGCCTTGTCGATCTGGTCGAAGGCCGAGGCCTCGTTCAGGTCCGGGTACGCGTCATGCAGCACCTTGGTAATGGCGGCCGTGAGGGTCGTCTTACCGTGGTCAATGTGACCAATGGTGCCGATGTTGACGTGCGGCTTAGTCCGCTCGAACTTCGCCTTCGCCACGGGGGTCCTCCTGGAGAGTGGTTCTGTACGCCTTGCTCATCGGCGCCAGGTGATCTTTGCTGGATAGCCGGTTCCCCGGGGGCAACGGGAGTGTGGCTCCTGTTGCCCCAGAGGCTCCGGTGACAAGCCTAAAGCGTGTACTCGGAAGAGTTACTCGCCCTTGGCCTTCGCGATGATCTCCTCAGCGACGTTCCGGGGAACCTCGGCGTAGGAGTCGAACTGCATCGAGTAGCTGGCGCGACCCGAGGTCTTGCTGCGGAGGTCTCCGACGTAGCCGAACATCTCCGAAAGAGGCACGAGGCCCTTCACGACGCGAGCGCCGTGACGCTCCTCCATGGCCTGGATCTGGCCACGGCGGGAGTTGATGTCGCCGATGACGTCACCCATGTAGTCCTCGGGCGTGGTGACCTCAACGGCCATCATCGGCTCGAGCAGTACGGGGTTGGCCTTGCGCGCGGCCTCCTTGAAGGCCTGCGAACCGGCGATCTTGAACGCGAGCTCGGAGGAGTCGACCTCGTGGTAGCCACCGTCGAGAAGGATGACGCGGACGCCGGTCATCTCGTAGCCGGCGAGGATGCCGAACTGCATGGCTTCCTGCGCACCCGCGTCGACCGAAGGGATGTACTCCTTCGGGATGCGGCCACCGGTGACCTTGTTCACGAACTCGTACGCCGGGCCGTCCGACTCGGTGATCGGCTCGATCGCGATCTGCACCTTGGCGAACTGACCGGTACCACCGGTCTGCTTCTTGTGGGTGTAGTCGTGACGCTCGACGGACTTGCGGATCGTCTCACGGTACGCGACCTGCGGCTTGCCGACGTTGGCCTCGACCTTGAACTCGCGCTTCATACGGTCGACCAGCACCTCGAGGTGCAGCTCGCCCATACCGCCGAGGATGGTCTGGCCGGTCTCTTCGTCCGAGTGAACGTGGAAGGAGGGGTCCTCCTCCGCGAGACGCTGGATGGCGACACCCAGCTTCTCCTGGTCACCCTTGGACTTGGGCTCGATGGCGACCTGGATGACCGGAGCCGGGAAGTCCATGGACTCCAGGATCACGGGTGCCTTGTCGTCACACAGCGTCTCACCGGTGGTGGTCTGCTTCAGGCCCATGACGGCGACGATGTCACCGGCGCCCACCGCGGCGATCTCCTCACGCTTGTTCGCGTGCATGCGGTAGATCTTGCCGATGCGCTCCTTCTTGCCCTTGACGGAGTTCAGCACCGCAGTGCCGGCCTCCAGGCGGCCCGAGTAAACCCGGACGAAGGTGAGCTTGCCGAGGTGCGGGTCGCTCATGATCTTGAACGCCAGCGCCGCGAGGGGCTCCTCGTCGGAAGGCTTGCGCTTCACGACGACCTCGGCGTCCTTGACGTCGTGGCCTTCGATGGCCTCGATGTCCAGGGGCGAGGGGAGGTAGCGCACGACGGCGTCGAGCAGGGGCTGAACGCCCTTGTTCTTGAACGCCGTGCCACAGAACACCGCGGTGATCGTGGCGCCCTGGCCCTTGCCGGAGCCGATGATGATGCGACGGACGGCGGCGTGCAGCTGCTCCACGGACGGCTCTTCGCCGCCGAGGTACAGCTCCATGATCTCGTCGTCGTTCTCGGCGACGGCCTCGATGAGCTTCCCGCGCCACTCTTCAGCGGCCTCGGTGTGCGTGTCGGGGATGTCGACGATGTCGTACATCTCGCCCTTGGTCGCCTCGGCGGACCAGACGAACGCCTTCATGGTGACCAGGTCGACAACGCCCTGGAAGTCCATCTCGGCACCGATGGGGAGCTGCATGACGATCGGAACCGCGCCAAGGCGGTCCTTGATCATGTCGACACAGCGGTGGAACTCGGCGCCGGTACGGTCGAGCTTGTTGACGAAGCAGATGCGCGGCACGCCGTAGCGGTCCGCCTGACGCCAAACGGTCTCGGACTGCGGCTCCACACCGGCGACACCGTCGAACACGGTGACGGCGCCGTCGAGGACGCGGAGCGAACGCTCCACCTCGACGGTGAAGTCCACGTGACCCGGGGTGTCGATGATGTTGATGGTGTGGTCGACGTCCTCGAGCGGCCAGTGGCAGGTCGTCGCGGCGGACGTGATCGTGATGCCGCGCTCCTGCTCCTGCTCCATCCAGTCCATCGTGGCAGCGCCGTCGTGGACTTCACCGATCTTGTAAGACACACCGGTGTAGAACAGGATGCGCTCGGTGGTGGTCGTCTTGCCCGCGTCGATGTGAGCCATGATGCCGATGTTGCGCACCTTGGCCAGGTCAAGCGAAGTGGTAGCCATATCGGCTCAGTCTTCTCTCGGTCTCGATGTGGGTTGGGACTACCAGCGGTAGTGCGCGAAGGCCTTGTTGGACTCGGCCATCTTGTGCGTGTCCTCGCGCTTCTTGACGGCAGCGCCAAGACCGTTGGAGGCGTCGAGCAGCTCGTTCATGAGGCGCTCGGTCATGGTCTTCTCGCGGCGGGCGCGGGAGTAACCCACGAGCCAGCGCAGCGCGAGGGTGGACTGACGGCCGGGCTTGACCTCGACCGGGACCTGGTAGGTCGCGCCACCGACACGGCGGGACTTGACCTCGAGGGACGGCTTGACGTTCTCCAGCGCGCGCTTCAGCGTGATGACCGGGTCGTTGCCGGTCTTCTCGCGGAGGCCTTCCATGGCGCCGTAGACGATGCGCTCGGCGGTGGAGCGCTTGCCGTTCAGGAGGATCTTGTTGATGAGCGACGTCACCAGAGGAGATGCGTAGACCGGGTCGATGATGACCGGGCGCTTCGGGGCGGGGCCCTTACGAGGCATTCTTACTTCTCCTTCTTGGCGCCGTAGCGGCTGCGGGCCTGCTTGCGGTTCTTGACAGCCTGGGTGTCAAGCGCACCGCGGATGATCTTGTAACGAACACCCGGCAGGTCCTTCACACGGCCACCACGCACGAGCACGATCGAGTGCTCCTGCAGGTTGTGTCCCTCACCCGGAATGTAAGCGGTGACCTCGATGCCGGAGGTCAGACGCACACGCGCGACCTTACGCAGCGCCGAGTTCGGCTTCTTCGGGGTGGTCGTGAACACACGCGTGCAGACGCCGCGACGCTGGGGCGAAGCCTCAAGCGCGGGGGTCTTAGTCTTCTCGACCTTGTCCTGCCGGCCCTTCCGGACCAGCTGCTGGATCGTAGGCACTACTTCTCCGGTTTCTGTGTGCCGTGTAGTGAAGCTAACCTGGAACATTTGCCGACCCACGCGGTCGGGTGTGTCGGATCCGGCGGACCTCCGCGCAAGCACGGAAACGCATGGATCGCGGTGGTCTGATGCGGCTCGTATGCGGTTGATGGACACGCACATGAGCCCAGGCACACCCCAGGCACAAGGTCAGAGCGTACCTACCTCACAGAGGTAGGTCAAAACAAATGCCCAGCACGAAAACACGCCGGACGCAAGCCGGACGCACGCCTCGGCCCCGCCGAACAGAGTGGATCAGCGGCCGCGATCACGGGCCGGCCCGGCCGGCGGACTCAGTCCCTCGCCCCGCGGCGGACCTGAGGGGTGTCCGGCTCGTCCGGGGAGGCATCCGGGGACGCGTCCACGCTGGCGGCCGTCTCCGCGGTCGCCGTCACCGCCTGGCAGATCACCACCCAGTAGTACGTGCCCCGCCCGCCGGGGCGGCCCGGCCGCGGGCCGCCCCGGCGCCGCCCCCGGGCGCCCTAAACTTGCGGACTGCCCCGGCGCGGGCGCGCGAGTCGATCAGCAGGGAGCAGGACATTGGGGACCGTGGCACCGGAGCCGACCAGAGTCGACGCTCCGCCCCCCGACGAGGACCGGCCGCGCCCCCGTCGCCTCCGGCGGCTGTACGGTCCCCTCCTCGCCTTCCTGATCACCTCGGCCGCCTTCTGCTCGGCCTGGGCGCTGCGCGGCACCTTCCCCTTCGGCAACACCGGCCGGGCCATCAACGACCAGGCCAACCAGTACGTACCCTTCCACCGCGCGCTCTGGGACCTGGCCCACGGGCAGGCCACGGGCGATGTGCTCTTCACCTGGCGCGGCGGCTTCGGCCAGCAGTTCCTGTCCGATTACCACACGTACCTCGGCAACCCCTTCTCCTGGCTGGCCGTCCTCGTCCCGCGCGCCCACGTCGACCTCGCCGTCTTCGCGATCACCCCGATCACGATGGGCACCGCCGCCGCCCTGATGACCGTGTACCTCGGCAAGCTGCACCCCGGCCCGTGGTGGCAGCGCGGCGTCCTCGGCGCCTGCTACGGCCTGTGCGGCTGGGCGCTCAGCGACGCCTCGTACATCCCCATGTGGCTGTGGGGCCTGGTCGCCCTCCCCCTGCTCGGCATCGCGGTCGAGTGGTGCCTGGAGGAGCGCCGGTGGCCCGGCGCCGCCCTGCTGGTGGCGCTCGCCTGGTTCGGCAACTTCTACACCGCGATGATGGCCACGATGGCCGCCTGCGTGCTGCTCGCCATCGGGCTGATCGTCCGCGACATGACCGGCAGGCAGCGGCTGCGCGCACTGTGGCGGGCCGCGACGGCCGCCGGGACCGGGATACTGCTCACCCTCCCGCTCCTCCTGCCGTCCTTCCTGTCCAGCGGCGCCGCGCAGCCCACCAAGGCCGCCGCCTTCGACCCGGTGCGGATCGATATCTTCCTCGCCGGCATGCTCCCGGCCACCCACCTGTGGGGCGGCCGGCCGCGGCTGTACGTGGCCTCGCTCGGCCTGATCCTGGCCGGGGCGTTCCTCTTCAACAGCGCCATCGCCACGAAGACCCGCCTGGTGTGGGCGGCCGCGACGCTGCTCGTGGTCGTCTCCTTCCAGTTCCCGCCCACGCAGTACGTGTGGCACGGCCTGGCCGTGCCGAACGGCAACCCGTACCGCGAGGCGTTCGTCTTCAGCGGGATGGTGGTCATCGTGGCCTGGCTGGCGCTGGCCCACCGGCCGCGCCCGCTCCACCTCGCGCTCACCGCCGGGCTGCTGGTCGCGGCCGCCTTCGCGCTCCGGCACACCGACGACTTCGGCGGCTGGACCTGGCCTGCCGTACTCGGCGGCGGCGCGGTCTCCCTGCTGGCCCTGATCCTGCTGGGCCTCGGCGAGAAGCGCCGCCACCTCCTCCCCCTCGCGGCCGTCCTCATGGTCGGCGTCGTCTTCGCCGAGTCCACGGCGGCCGCGGTCAATGCGGACGCCCGCCGGGCCCGCGAGCGCTGGGCGAAGCCGGTCGCCACCTCGAACCAGTCGATCAGCCGTCACTTCGACGCCGTGCGGGAGGCCGACGGCTGGCCCGCGTACCGCACGGATTCGGGCGCGCCGCGGACCTCGTACAACGACGCCCTGGCGCTGCGGGCGGAGGGCCCGCAGTACTACAGCAGCTACCTGCCGGAAGCGACGTACCAGGCCCTGGAACCGCTCGGCTACGGCTACAAGAACGACGGCCGGACCTTCTTCGGCGCCGACAACCCGGTCCTCGACGCGATCTTCTCGATCGGCGCGCGGGTCCGCCCGGGGACCACCCCGAACAGCTGGACGGCCTCGAAGTTCCCGGCGCCCCCGCTGGTCACGGTCCGTTCCGCGCCCTACACGTCACCGAATCCGCCGGGCAGCGTCTTCGCCCACCAGGAGGACGTCCTGGGCGCCACCGTCTACCAGGTCCCGCGGACCGTCCGCGGCGGCAGCGCCACGGAGCAGACGTACGCCGCCCAGTGCCTTCCCGGCTCCGAGGCGTACTGGTACTCCCCCGCCCTCTACGGCACCCTCCTCACCGCCGGCGCCGGGAAGCCGCTGGAGGACCGGATGACCGGAGTGATCCCGCTCGGCACCGTCCCCGCTTCCGGCAAGGTCGAGGTCACGGTGAAGACCCGCACCGAGGGCGCCAACGCCGGGGACCACCCGGTCGGCTGCCTGGACCGCGCGGCACTCGGCAAGGCCGTCGCGCACCTCACCGCCACCGGCGCCACCGAGGTCACGACGGGGGGCCACACCATCGAGGCGACCCTGCCGCGGGGCGCCACCGGCACGGCCGTCATCTCCACGACCGCGCTCCCGGGCTGGCAGTGCTCGGCTCCCGTGCGGAGCTTCCACGGCCTGCTCTCGCTGAGTCTGCGCCCGGGTACCGAGAAGGTCTCCTGCACCTTCACCCCGAAGGGCTTCACGGCAGGTCTGGCCGGCGGGGCCCTCGGCGGGATCCTGCTCATCGCGGCTGCCGTGGGCGGGCTGCGCCGCCGCCGCGCCTGCGGGGACCGGCGCTAGGCGGCTCCGGCCCGCTGCCGGAGGCGGCCCATCCGCTCCCGGGCGGCCTCCAGCTGGGTCCGGTCCGCCTCGGGCCGGTCCGCGAGCAGCGCGGACCACAGCGTGATCAGGTCGTGCCCCATCCGGATGGCCTCGGCCGGCTCCGCGACCTTGAGCCAGGCGGCCGCGGCGTTCAGCACGCTCTGCAGTGCCTGCGGATCGCTGCGGGCACTGCGGCTCCGGGCGATCTCCAGGGAGGTCTGGAACGCCCGTCGGCTGTCCCCGGCGACGAAGGCCACGTAGGCGTTCAGCTCGCGCAGCTGGAGGACGGCTGGCGCGTCCCAGCCGAGGCGGTCCGCGGCCGCTGTCACGCTCTGCTGGGCGAGGGTGGCGGCCCATTCGATGCGCCCGAGCCGCAGCGCCTCCTGGATCCGGGCCCCGGGTACGGCGACGAGGTCGTCCACGGGGTGAGCGGCCGGAGCCGGCGCGGGATCCGGTACGGAGGTGGGGGCGGGCGTCGGCATGGGCGCCGGTACCGGGGCGGGCGCGGGTACGGGAGCCGGTACGGGAGCCGACGCCGGTACGGGAGCCGACGCCGGTACGGGAGCCGGCGCGGGCGTCGGTTGGGGCGCCGGCACAGGGACGGGCTCGGGCGCGGCCACGGGCGCCGTGGCGGCTTCCGGTTCCCGCACGGCCGACTGGGCCCGCGGTAGGACGACGCCCATGCCCTGCATCGGCACCGGCGGCGCCAGGAAGTGGCTGGACCCGTCACCCAGGACCTGCAACGACACGATCGAACCGATCCGCTCGTCGTACACCGTGGCCGGGACCGCCTGCCCCGAGGTCAGGACCAGGCGGTACAGGTAGTCGAGCACCGCGTCCTGCGGCTGCTCGCCCTCGCCCGCGACGACGGGCCTGCCGTCGACCTCCGCGAAGCCGTCGGCACGCACCCGCACGTCAGCGGCCACCGGCCCGGGGATCGGCGGGGTCGCGGGCTTCCGCCCTCGTCGGCTGAATACGGACATCGGTGCCTCACTCAGTTCTGTGGTGCGGGGGAGGTTGCGGGCGGCGCGGGGCTGGGCGGCACGGCCGCCGGGGTCACCTGGACGTCCGCGACACGCCAAGGGCCCCCGTCAGCCGAGCGCGAGAGCTTGAGCGCGGCCGTGAGCAGGGGACCGGCTCCGCTCCAGCCGTCCCGTCCCTGCGCCTTGCCCTCGACGTAGAGGACGCGGTAGACGACGGTCGGGCTGTCGGGTGGCACCTCGCCGTCGTGGGCGTCGTCGTCGACCGAGACCTGCACCGTGGTCCAGGCCTTGTGCTCGGCCCATACGTTCCAGTCGTTCCCGGTGCCGCCGGCGGACCGGTGTTCGCGCTCGGCGGCCGCCCGCTCGTCGGTGAGGTAGCGGGCGGCGCGGAGCACGGCGTCCTGCGGGCCGGCGTCGTAGGCCGTGTCGTGGCCGTAGGCCGTGGTGGCCCACGCCCGGGCGACCGCGGTCGCGTCCTGGTCGTCGGCTTGCGGCGGCGCGGGAACCTTGGCACCGGCGTCGAGGGGCTTGCCCTGCGGTACGGGCGCCTTGGGCGCGACGGTCTCGGACAGCGCCGGGTCCGGTGCCCCGCCCGCGCCGTCCGCGCCCTCACGGAAGTCGCGCAGCCCGCAGCCCGTCAGCACGACGAGGCCGGCCACGGTCGCGAGCAGCATGCCGAAGATCTTGCGCACGGTCGTCCCCCTGCTGTTCCTGCCGGTCGTCCGCCGGCTCATTTGCCGATCCACGGTGCCGGGTTCACGTAGTCGCCGTCCTGCATCACCTCGAAGTGCAGGTGTGCGCCCGTCGAGTAACCGGTACTCCCGACGAGCCCGACCACCGCGCCCACACCGACCTGTTGTCCGGTACCGACGTTGATGGCCGACATATGGTTGTAGGTCGTCGAGATCCGCTTGCCGCCCATCGTGCCGTGCGAGACGACGACGCGGTTTCCGTACCCGTTGGTCATCCCCGCGGAGGTGACCACGCCGTCCATGGCCGCGTAGATGGGAGTCCCCGATCCGGCCCCGAAGTCCATCCCGGTGTGCAGCTTGTACACGCCGGTGACCGGATGCAGCCGCATGCCGTACGGCGAGGTCATCGGCGGGTTGCCGCGCAGCGGCATGGCCATCCGCTGGCCTGCGGGGATGGTGCCGAGGCCGGGGCCCGGGTCGATCGCCGTGTACTTCGCCATGGCGCCCTTGATGGCGACGACGTAGCCCTGCGTCTCCTTGTACGGCGGTATGCCGCCGTACTTGAGCACCGCGCCCGGACCCGCGTTGTACGAGGCCAGGGTGAGGTCGAGCGTGGGGCCGCTGGCCTTGCCCCTGGCCTTGTAACCCTCGACCTGCTTGGCCAGGGCGCAGTCGTAGCGCCCCTGAGCCATGATCGCGTCCCCCGGGTCGAAGGGGTCTATTCGGCCGTTCCCGTCGTCGTCCCGCCCCCAGGTCACCCATGTTCCGGGCATGAACTGGGACAGACCCTGAGCGCCAACTGGCGAAGTTCGGCCATTTATCCAGCCAGATTCGGCCTCGATCTGCGCGGCGATGACCGGAGCCGTGATCTGAGGGCACATTGATCCCGCTTTGAGCACCCATGGTAAGTATTGAGCCGGTACGTGCTTGGGGTTCAGTGTGCCGCCGGCCACGCCCGACAGATCCGGACCGGTGTCACCGGCCCCTACCCCCACGAACAGCACGACCGGCATGATCACTGCTGCAAAAGCGCTGCCCATCAGCCATACCGCAGCGCTTCCTCCCTTGTCCGACATCGCTCCCCCGTCGACGTGTTCCAATGGCTCCTGCCGACCGGGTCTCCTGGGGTGCCCCGGCGGCGAAGTCACGCGATTGTCGCAAGCAATCCCCGGAGAAACGCAATAAGTTGTCGACGCCGGACGCTACGCGCAAGGCCGACGGACGTTGATGCAGGGGGACATGACGCATGCAGCAGAACTCGACGGGCGGCCCGGAGATCTGGCTCCGCGGACCAGTGAACCCGGCCGCCGCACCAGCACGGGGCGGGCTCCCCACCATGGCGGCGCCTGCGCCGCCGGGCCACTCCACCACGACCCCGCAATTCGGCCAACACGGGCCCGCACCACGCGCCTTCAGCTGGATGAACGCCCACGGTGGCGCGGGCACGTCCACCCTCGCGACGGTGTTCGCAGGCCACGACGCCGGCTCGTCGTGGCCCGACCCGGCAGCGGGAGATCCGCCGAACGTCCTCCTCGTGGCGCGCACCAACGCCGCCGGGCTGGCGGCGGTGTCTCGAGTCCTGGATATGATCCGCCGCGATGACCTGCCGTCAGGTATCAATGTGTCAGCGGTGGTTTTCGTCGCGGACGCTCCCGGCCGTCTGCCGAGGGAGCTGGCCCAGCGCATCAAGGTGATCAGCTCGGTGATCGACATCCACCGGGTCCCCTGGGTGCCCGCCTGGCGCACCGGCGACCTCACGGGCCCGCCGCCGCGCGAGGTCAGCGCACTCGGCCTGCTCACCGGCAAGAAGTGAACCCGCGTACCTGGAGCTGGAGATGGAACTGATACTCGCCGCCCCGGGCACGAACGTGACCGGGCCGCTCAACGACGTCCTCGGCATGATCGCCTGGCTGGTCTCGGCCGCCGGGGTGCTGGGCGTACTCATCATCGGCGCACGCATGGCCATTTCGCTGCGCTCGGGAGACGGCAACGAACATCTGACGCAGTTCGCGACGGTCATGGGCGCCTGCATCATCGGCTGCACGGCCGGCCCGCTCGTCGAGTTCGTCCTGCCTTAACCTCGTTGCGTCCCTAGCTCGTTCGGATCCGGTCGTCGTCGAGCACGGGACCAATCAGGGAGCGAACCACTACTGTCATGGTGCCTCCGCAGCACGTACGCAGCCTCGCCACGCTGCTGCCGGCCGCCTGCAACCTCACAGTTGATTTCCACGGGGAGATTCCATGTTAAACAAGATCCGCGACGTCGTCCTCGCCGCTGACGTGCCCAAGCCGGGGATGAACGCGCCGCCGGAACTCACCGGCAAGGTCAACGACGTCCTCGGCATCGTCGCGTGGGCCGGTACCGCCGCGGGCGTCGCGGGTGTACTGATCACCGGCGCCATGATGGCGATATCGATGCGCCGCGGCGAAGGCTCGGAACACATGGGCCGGCTCGGCATGGTCCTCGGCGGCTGCGTCCTGGTCGCGACCGCGGGCCCGCTCGTCTCCTTCGTCTTCAACTGACCCTGGAAGGAGCCTGACTGATGATGGCTTCAGGCAGGTTACGCGGAAGCAGCGGCGAGTGGGAGAAGCCGTTCTGGCACCAGCGGGGCTGGCAGGTCTCGGCGGCCTTCCTCGTGGCGATCGTCATGATCGGGATCGTGGCGCTGGTCTCCGGCGGCAACGACGACGGCAAGACCCCTCAGGGGGGTTCACCGACCGGCGAAGCGACAAAGCCGGCCGGCGGTGCGTCCTCCGCTCCCTCAGGGGGCACGGGCGACGCCCGGCCCGCCGGCTGCCGTACGGACGACACCGACCAGAGCATCCCGAGCAAGGCGCCGGCGGACCTGCAGTGGAAACAGGCAGGCGCCTATCTGATTCCGGTATCACCGTCCGCGGGGCCTGTGAAGTACGACGGGCCCGGCTGGTCCTGCTTCGCCCACACCCCGCTGGGTGCGGTACTCGCGGCCCACGCGATCTCGAACCATGTCGACATCCCCCGTTGGAGAGAGGTCGTCGATCAGCAGATGGCCGTCGGCGCGGGCCGGGACACCTACATCGAGAAGCGGTCGAAACTGCCCGCGGACCAAGTGGGCAAGGAGCCCCCGGGCAGCAAAGGCACCTACGTCGGCTTCTCGCTCGTGACCTACTCCAAGGATCACGCCACCGTGATGGTGCTCATGCAGATCCCGGAGAAGGGCTATGCGACCGGCACCATGTCGGTGGTCTGGGAAGGCGGCGACTGGAAGCTGCGCCCGACGCTCACCGGGTCCCTCCTGGAGGGCATCGCACCCGTGGGCGGTACCGAGGGCTTCACACTCTGGGGAGCCTCGAATGGCGCCTAGCCTGCCCAGCCCGGGAGACGTGAAGGACTGCATAATCCACCCCGGTGACTGCCTGGGCAAGGGCGCCGAGAAGGTCGGCAGCGCCGTGGCCGACGGAGCGGTCACCGCCTTCGCGAACGCCATAGGCAAAGCCGCGTCGGAGGTGCTCAAGTCTCTGAACGGCGTCTGGCTCAAGGTCGGCGACGGAGACAGCCTCAACCCCGAAAAGGGCTCCGGTCTCAACACCATCCTCGGCGAGACGAGCTGGATCGTCGGCTACATAGCCGTCGCGTCCATTCTCGTCGCGGCGATCCGGATGGCCTACGAGCGCAAGGGCCAGCCCATGCAGCAGGCCTTCATGGGCATGTGGAAGGTCATCCTCGTCTCCACCGCGGCCCCCGCCGTCGCCGTCGCGCTCTACAGGGCATCCGATGCCTATGCGCAAGAGGTGTACCGGAAGGCCAATCTGGGCGAGAACGCCGAGACACTGCTCGGCGTGACCGCCCTGTCCAGCCCGGGCCTGATCCTGATCTTCGGCCTGCTCGTCATGCTGGCCAGCTTCGTGCAGATCATCCTGATGTACATCAGGCTGGGCGTGCTGATCATGCTCATCGGCACCCTCCCCATCGCCGCCGCGTCCTCGATGACGGGCTGGGGTGACGGCTGGTGGAAGAAGCACATCGGCTGGCTCACGGCCTGGCTGCTCTACAAGCCGGCCGCCGCGCTGATCATCTACTCCGCCACGGCCATGACCCAGGGCCGCGAAAAGCTCGACCTCACCCTCGCCGGCATGGGGATGCTCGTTCTCTCCGTCTTCGCCCTGCCCGCCCTGCTCAAGCTGATCGTCCCGGCGACCGCGGCACTGGGCAGCACCTCGGGCGGGACCGTGGCCATGAACTTCGCCAACAGCATCGCCAGCGGCGCGATCAGCATCGCCGGTGGCAGCGCTGGTGGAGGAGGTGGCGGCGGAGGAGGCGGAGGCGGAGCCAGTGGCGGCGCACAGGGCCCCGCCGGTTCCCCCTCGGTCGGTGCGGGTTCCTCGGCGGGTGGCGCCGGCGGCGGCGCGGCGGCCGGCGGAGCCTCCGCAGCCGCAGCGGCAGCCGGCCCGGCGGCCATCGCGGTCCAGGCCGCGGCAGTGGTCGCCCAGGCCGGCCTCAACGCGGCCAAGGAAATCGGCGGCTCGCTGGACGACAACGACGGTATGAAGGGCCACAACCAGTAACGGCGGCGGGGACGCGCGGCCGCGCGTCCCCGTTTCCCGCGCACTGTCGCCCGTACGAAAGGAACACCGATGACCGAGAAGCCCTCCCTGCGCGCCTACCTCAAGCGCTACGCCGCCGGCGAGATCCCCCGCGAAGAGATGCTCAACACCGTGGCCGCATGGGACTTCGAGGAAGAGATCTGGGACGAGCTCGTCATCGAGCCCATCCACCAGGACAACACCTTCAGCGTGCTCTCGGGCGCGATCTTCCTCGGAGACATCACGGACGAGGAATACGAGGAGATCCACCGTCGGCGCAGGGCCCGTAACACATGAACGACGAATACCGGCAGGTCTACCAGGAGTTACAGCGGCGCATGGCCCGTGGAGGCGACCTCTCGCCCGGCTCACGGGACAGCCTCGCCGTGTTCACGCACGACGGTGAGTGGGATCGGACCCGACGGCATATGCAAAGCGCCGTCCTGGAGCGCTTCAAGGCCGACAACGCCCACCGCCCTCGCGGTGGGCACGCCGTCCTCATGACAGCCGGCGCACCCGGCTCCGGCAAGAGCACCTCCCAGCGCAACCTCGACGCATGGCAGAACCAGGACTCCGAACTTGGCCGTCACCTGGCGGCCGCCCACGGCCTGGACCTCAAGGACTACGTCGTCCTGGATCCCGACGAATTCAAGCGTGCCCTCTTCGAAAGCGGCGGGCTCCCTCAGCTGGACCCCCGGTCCATGGCTCTGCCCTACGGACGCGAACTCGCCCCGGCCGAACTGTCCGGACTGCTCCACAGGGAAGCCTCCCAGCTACGCGACCGGTTCGAGACCTGGGCGCGTCGGGAGGGCTACAACCTCCTCTACGACGCCACCCTCGCGAACGAGACAGGCAGCGCCAAGCTTCTGACGGATCTCCGCGACGAGAAGTACAGCCAGCGCGTCATCCTCTCCGTCGAGGTCCCCCTCGAACAGTCCCTCGCCCAGAACGCCGACCGCTGGTACAAGGGCCGCCTCGCCTACGAACAGGGCAAAGACAACTACGGCGGGCGCATGTCCCCCGACCAGATGATCCACGCCCTCTACGCGAAGACCACCACCGGAAGCGGCCACTCCATCGGCCGTGAGAACGCCGAGAAGCTCGCCGACCGAGGCCTCGCCACCGGCCTGATCACCTCCGACCGCGGCGCGTTCCCCGCCCCGGCGCTCGCGGCCACCGGCGTACTGGCCCAGGCGCCCGCCTTCCAGCAGGGCGACACCCAGATGCGCATAGCCTCCGCCGGCCGCCTCCGCTCCACCACGGGCACCGCCACCCCACCCGCCAACCGCCCCACCCGCCAACAGCCCGCCCCGCAGCCACCCCACATCCCTCACCAGCAGCCCGGCCCCGGCCCCACCCGCTAGGCCCGCAGGAAAGGAACACCGATGACAGAGAAGCCCTCTCTGCTCGCCTACCTCAAGCGCTACGCCGCGGGCGAGATCCCCCGCGAGGAAATGATCGCCACGGTCGCTGCCTGGGACTTCGAGGAGTCGGACTGGGAAGAGGGCCACATCGAGCCCTCGCATCAGGACAACACAGCGAGCATCCTGTACGGCTCCTTCCTGCTCGGCGAGATCACCGAAGAGGACTACGACGCGATCTGTGACCGTCGGAGCAGCGACAGCCGATGACATCCGGGTACGAGCAGCTCTACCGCGAGCTGCAGCGACGCATGGGGCCTGCCGGCGATCTGGCCCCGGGCAATCAGGACACGTACGCCCGGTACTACGACGGCCTGCGCTGGGACCGGGAGCGACGCTCCCTCCATGCCTCCGTGCTTGAGCAATTCCAGGCGCGCTGTGCGGGTCTCCCCCGTGATGGCCGTGCTGTGCTCATGACCGCTGGGGCACCTGGCGCAGGCAAGGGCACGGCACAGGGAACCCTGTCCCGGCTGCAGGGGCAGGACACCGAGCTCGGCCGCGCATTGGCAGAGGCGCACGGTGTGGACCTGAACCAGTACGTCGCTCTGGACCCCGACCAGTTCAAGGTGACCATCTTTGAGCACGGCGGACTGCCCCAGCTGAACGCGGAGGCGATGAGGCTGCCGTTCGGGCGGGAACTCAGCCCCTCCGAGATGGCGTCGCTGATCCACCGGGAATCCGCAGATCTGCAGGACCAGTTCGAGCGATGGGCACGCGGCGAGGGCTACAACCTGCTCTACGACGCCACCCTGAAGAACGAGGTCAAGAACACCCGCCTCCTCAAGGACCTCGAATTGGGGGGCTACGACCAGCGCGTCATCCTCTCCGTCGAAGTCCCCCTCGAACACTGCCTCCAGCAGAACCGGACCCGCTGGGAGCTGGGCCGCAAGGAGTTCGAGCAAGGCAGCAACAACTACGGCGGCCGCATGGTCCCCGAAGCCATGATCAAGGACCTCTACAAGCAGAGCACCACCGGCCGCGGCTACTCCATCGGCCGCGAGAACGCCGAGCGCCTCGCGGACAACGGCCTCGCCACCGCGCTCATCACCACCGACCGCGGCTCCTTCCCGCAAGCGGCGCCCACCACTACCCCCCATCAGGCCGCCACCTTCCAGCAGGGCGACACCCGGCTGAGCATCGCCGCCGCCGGACGCCTCCGCTCCGCCCAGGGCACCGTCGCCCGCACCACCACGCCGACCCAGACCACGGCCCCCCAGGTCCCCCAGGTCCCCCGCCAGACGCCCCCGGCCCCCGGCCGCACCCGCTGACACGCCGACCGGGCACCCCGAACAACCGAACACCCGTACACCCCTGAAAGGAAACGCATGGCCACCGAATCCATGGCGCGGCCTACCTACGGAAACTGGCGGCGCCCCCGCCGGCCAGGGCTCGGGCCGCTCGGCCTGCTCGGGACGGTCGTCGCGTTCGGCGGGCTCGTGGTCGTCCTGCTCGCCTCCCTCATATCGATCTCCGCGGCGATCACGGTCCTCATACCGCTCGCTCTGTTCCTGGGCCCGCTCGCGCTGCGCACCGCCGACGGCCGCAACGTCTACCAGATGGTGGCGATCCGCATCGGCTGGATGAAGCGCAAGGCCAACGGCTCGCACACCTACGTGTCCGGACCGCTGTCGCGGCGCCCCGGCGGTCACTTCTCCCCGCCCGGGCTGCTGGCCCGCGTGAAGATGCTGGAGGGCCGGGACGCGTACGACCGCCCGTTCGGCGTCCTGCACCACCCCGGCCGGAACCTCTACACGATCGTGCTCGCCTGCGAGCCCGACGGTGGTTCCCTCGTCGACCCGGAGCAGGTCGACATCTGGGTCGCCTCCTGGGGCGACTGGCTGGCCCGGCTCTCCCACGAGCCGGGACTTCGCGGCGCGCAGGTGGTCGTCGAGACGGCCCCCGACACCGGCACCCGGCTCACCGCCGAGGTGCTCCCGCGGATCGTCCCGACCGCGCCCGCCGCGGCCCGCGCGGTGATGGAGGAGGTGGTGGCGCGCTACCCGTCCGCCTCCTCCGAGATGCACACGTACATCGCGCTCACCTACGGCGCCCTGCCCGGCCCGCGCCGCAAGCCCGACGACGTCATCACCGACCTCTCGATGCGCCTGCCCGGCCTGCTCGCCGGGCTGGTCGCGGCCGGCGGCGGTTCGGCGTCGCCGCTGTCCGCGGAGCGGATCTCGGAGATCGTCCGGGTGGCGTACGACCCCGCCATCGCGCCCGACGTGCTGACCGTCCGCGCGAACGAGGCCACCGCGGGCGTGGTCTGGGCGGACGCCGGTCCGGCCGCGGCCGTGGAGACCGTGGACGGCTACAAGCACGACTCCGGGGTCTCGCGCACCTGGATGCTCACCCTGGCACCGCGCGGAACGGTGCGGTCCAGCGTGCTGCGCGGTCTGCTGGAGCCCGCCCAGGGGACCCGCCGCAAGCGCGTCTCCCTGGTCTACCGCCCGATCGACCCGGCGACCTCCGCCCGGATCGTGGAGGCCGACCGCCGGTCCGCGCACTTCATGGCGGGATCGCGGCAGGGCCTGGTCCAGGCCCGTGCCGCCTCCGAGATGAGGGCCGCCGAGCAGACGGCCGCCGAGGAGGCCTCGGGAGCCGGCCTGGTGGAGTTCTCCCTCATGATCACCGTCACGGTCGACAACGAGGAGGAACTGCAGGACGCCTCGATCACCGTACGGAACCTGCAGGCGTCGTCCCGCATCATGATGCGCCCGGCGGACCGCATGCAGGCCGCCGCCTTCACCTGCACGCTGCCCGTCGGCCTGCTGCCGTGGGAGCACACCCTCATCCCGTACCAGCTCAGGGAGACGCTGTGAGCAAGAGGCAGCCCAAACAGCCCGCCGCGTCCCGGCCGCCCCGGATACCGGTCGCGCCTCCGCGCGGCTGGCCCGGCCCGGGTGGCGGGCAGGTGGCCAACATGGACCCGCCGTCGATGTGGCGTGCCACCACCGTGCAGGCGTGCGGGCTGTGGCCGTTCGCAGCGGGTTCCGGAGCGCCGATGATCGGTGTCCCGCTCGGCCAGCACCTGCACACGGGCGCGACGGTCTGCGGGGACCCGATCTCCTGGTTCACCCGGGCCCGGTACATCTCGAACCCGTCGCTGTTCATGCTCGGCATGCCGGGCCTCGGCAAGTCCACCCTGGTCAACCGGATGTTGATCGGCATGACGGCCACGGGTGTGGTGCCGCTGGTGCTGGGTGACCTCAAGCCCGACTACGCGGACACCGTACGGGCCCTGGGCGGCCAGGTGATCTCCATCGGCCGCGGTGTCGGCGGCATCAACGTCCTCGACCCCGGAGCCATGGGCGAAGCGGCGGAGCGGATCGGCGGAGAGGCCGGCCGCGTACTGAACGCCGAGGCCCACGGCCGCGTACTGAACATGGTGGCCGCGCTGATCACCATCATGCGCGGCCGGCCGATGGACGACCACGAGCAGTCGGTCCTCTCAGCCTGCTTGCACCACTTGCGGGAACGCAGCACACCCGGCCGCCCCCCGCTCCTGCCCGACCTCCTCAGGGTGCTGGACGAGGGGCCCGACCGGGTACGCGCGGTCACGCTCGACCGCGGCGACCAGCAGCGCTACCAGGAGGCGGTCGACCCCCTGCACCGCTCGCTCATCGGAGTCCTGGACGGTCCGCTGGGCGACACCTTCGCCTCGGAGACCTCCACCCGCATCAACCCCAACGCCCCCGCCGTCTGCGTGGACATCTCACGGATCGGTGAGGCGGACACCCAGCTCACCGCCGCCGCGATGCTGGCCGCCTGGTCCGACGGGCTCGGTACGGTCGCCGCCGCCCACGCGCTGGCGGACGCCGGATTGGCCCCGCAGCGCTGGTTCTTCACCGTCCTCGACGAGCTGTGGCGGCCGCTGCGGGCCGCTTCCGGCATCGTGGAGCGGATCGACGCGCTCACCCGGCTCAACCGGTCGCTGGGCCTCGGCGACGCCAAGATCACCCACACCCTGAAGGACGCCGAGGCACTGGGCAGCGAGTCCGACCGCGCCAAGGCCCGGGGCTTCGTGGAGCGCGCCGGCATGGTGGTCTGCGCCGGCCTGCCCCGGACCGAGATGGAGGACCTCGGCCGCGTCATCGGCATGTCGCAGCGGGAGATCGAACTGGTCTCCTCCTGGTCCTCGCCGCCCGGCTGGGCCAACCCGGAGGCCAGCTCGGAGCCGCCCGGCCGGGGCCGCTTCCTGATCAAGGTCGGCGGCCGGCCCGGCATCCCGATCAAGGTGGCCATCACCGACACGGAGCGGCAGCTGCACAACACCAACACCCGCTGGACCGGCAACGAGGTGCCGCGGCAGGCGAAGGGGCGCCCGTGACGGCCCGCGCCCCCCGCAAGGGCGGTGGCGGCTCCGCCGACGACTACCTGCCCTGGCTCGTCGTGGGCGTGGCGGCCGTGGTGCTCCTGGGCTTCCTCGCCGCGTGGCTGGGCGGGACGCTCGGCGCCGCCGCGTCCGGGGCGGGCTGGAACCCGCCCCCGTTCTCACTGGGTACGCTCTCCGCCCTCGTTCAGGACGGCCCGGCCGCCCTGTGGCCCGGCGCCTCGGCAGTTCCCGTACAGGCCGGGATGGCGGTGGCCTTCGGGCTGGTCATCGCCCTGGTCGTCATCCTGATCACGCTGATCAGGAAGCGCGGCGGGCGCACGACCGGCCTGGCCGGGCGCCGCGAGCTCGCCCCGATGCTCCCCAAGGGCGCCGCGGCCCGTGCCCTGGAGCTGCGCCCCGGCCTGCGCAAGGCCACCGGCGGCAAGCTCTCCCCCGACGACACCGGCAATCTCCTCGGCAATCTGGAGCCGAACGGGCCCGAACTGCGCTCCAGTTACGAGGACGTGGAGTTGGACCTGATGGCCCCCCGGGCCGGCAAGTCCACCGGCATCGCGATCCCCCGCGTCCTGCGCGCCCGGGGCTGCGTCCTGCTGACCTCCAACAAGGCCGACGTCTACAGCGTCACCCGGGCGGAACGCGAACGCGTGGGACAGGTCTGGACGTTCGACCCGCAGGGCATCGCGCACACCCCGCGCGCCATGTGGTGGGACATGCTCGCCGACGCCGATGACATCGAGGGCGCCCGGCGGCTGGCCGGCCACTTCGTGGCAGCGGTCAACGACGACGCCTCCAAGCGGGACTTCTGGATCTCCGCGGCCCAGAACACCCTGACCGCGCTCTTCCACGCGGCCCGCAAGGGCGGCCGCCACGTCGACGAGGTACTGGGCTGGCTCGCCGACCCGGCCGACCGCACCCCGATCGACCTGCTGCACGACGCGGGCATGGCCGCTCTCGCGGAGCAGCTGCGCGGCACGATCCAGGGCGCGGTGGAGACCCGCGACGGGATCTTCGAGACGGCCCGCCAGTGCGTGTCCTGCCTGCTCGACCCGCGGATCGCCGCCTGGGTCAGGCCCGACCCGGTACTGCCGCAGTTCCGGCCGGACCAGCACGTCATGGGCACCGACACCCTCTACCTGCTGTCCAAGGACGGCGGCGGCTCGGCGGCCGGCGTCATCGCCGCCGTCGCGGACTCCGTCCTGCGGGCCGGTGTCCGGGCGGCCGAACGGATGGGAGGCCGGCTCGAACCTCCGATGACCGCCGTCCTCGACGAGGCCGCGAACGTCTGCCGGATCTCCGACCTGCCCGATCTGTACTCGCACCTCGGCTCGCGCGGCATCAACATCGTCACCCTCCTGCAGAGCTACCGGCAGGGGACACGGGTCTGGGGCGAGGCCGGCATGGACGCCCTCTGGGGCGCGTCCACGATCAAGCTGCTCGGTGCCGGCCTGGACGACGCCGACTTCGTGGAGAAGATCTCGCGGCTGGTCGGTGAGCAGGACGTGCGCACCGTCAGCCACTCCAGGAGCCGCGACGGCCACTCCCGTTCGACCTCGTACCGTCTGGAGCGGATCCTCCCGGCGGACCGGATCCGCGCCCTCCCCAAGGGCACCGCCCTGCTGCTGGCCACCGGTGTCCGCCCGGCCCTGATCCGCCTGCGTCCCTGGTACAAGGAGCCCGGCGCCGAGCGCATCCAGGCGGCCGCACAGGCCGAGGTCCAGGCGATCACCGCCCGGGCGGCGCGGGAGGCACTGCGGTGACGACGCCTCCGGACGAGGGCCGGGGCCCGCTGTTCATCCTCTATCTGGAGGGCGAGGAGTACGACAGGGAGCTCCGGTCCCTGGCCACCTGGGTCAACTTCCTGCTGCTGCCGGTCTACGGGCGGGAGACCCGCTCCGCGGAACCGTGGTGTCCCCGCTGGTGGGAGCACCTGGAGGCGGTGGCCCGGCTGCACGGCCTGTGGCTGGTGTGGCAGGAGCTGACCGACCCCGCGGCCGGGGCGAGCGGACCCGCGGTCTGGCACCGGGATCACCTCGGCCCCACCATGCGCGAGCTGCGTGATCCGGGCGGGCCGTTCGCGGGCTGCAAGGAAGGTTCCCACCGGCCGAAGAATCCGCCGGTGGTCGAGACGTACTGACGTGCCCGGTCCGCCGAGGCACGTGACGGAAGGTATGGAGCACATGCGCAACAGTCATGCGGTGGCCGGGCTGGTACTGGCCGGGGCGCTCCTCTCGGGGTGCGGCCCTGGCGCCGACGGCCCCGGGAAGGGCGGCCCGCCGAAGGACGGCCCGCCCTCGGCCGCCGGCTCTGCCCCCTCCTCCCCGGGGGCTCCCGAGACCCCGGCGGCCCCGAAGGTCCTCCTGACCGTCCCCTCCGCGTACGAGCCGGCAGCAGGCTGGCAGGAGGAGCTCGGCTGGGTCCCCGAGAAGGTCGCGGGCGCAAGCCCCGACGCCGCCGTCACGGTCGTCCCCGCCACGGGGACGGTGGCCTACCTCGTCGGCAGCGAAGAGGGCTTCGCGGTGCAAGCGCGCGAGGCGGCGACCGGCAAGGTGCTGTGGGGCAGCGCCCTGTGGGACCCGCCCATGACGGCGTACGAGGGCAGCCTGGCCGACCACGAGACCCCCCGCACGTCCCCGCAGATCCCCACGGTGACGGCCGTGCGGCAGGACGGCCGCGACTACATCGTCGCGTGGGCGGAGGGAATCGAGGGCAAGGACGCCGTCAACAAGGGCCAGGCGGTCGTCAGACTCGCCGTCTACGCGGCCGACGCGTCAGGCGCCAACGTCGCGCCGCTGCACGACGTGCGCGTCCCGGTCAAGTCGCCCAGCGGGGCCCTCGTCGCGGGTGACGGGACCGGAGTCCGGGTGACCTCGCAGTACTACGGCGACACCATGGTCGCGACCGTCGACCTGCCCACCGGCCGGATCACCACCACGACCACCACCACGACCGGCCAAGCGAGCACCGCTCCGGTCGGCCCGTGGAAGAACCAGGAGAACCGCCCCGCGAACACCGCACCCGACAAGTCGTGGGCGGCCAACGGAAGGCTCGAAGCCGTGGGGAACGACCGGGTTCTGGCCAACTGGTCACCGCTCGAAGGCGGCCGGCTGGTCCGCTCGCTCCACGACGCGACCACCGGCAAGCTCCTGCAGCACACCCTGTGCGAGGACACCGGAATCCCCACCTTCAACCCGGCCGTCTTCGACTACGGCCTCGCCGCCTCGCACGACGGCCGCTACCTCGGCTACGGCGCGGTCCTCTACGACCTCCAGCAGAACAAGGCGCAGTGCTTCGCGGGCGACGAGAACCGCAACCCGATCCTCGTCCGAGCCGTCGACAAGCGGGGCACGATGTACGGCACGGTCCGCGGGGAAGGCAACCCCTCGGCCGAAGTCGATCTCGCGACCGGCACCACCAAGGTCCTCCCCGCCGGCACGACCATCCCCCACTGGGCCCTGGCCGACACCGGGGTGTTCCTGACCCGCGGTCCCGGAGGCGGACTGCTCATCTCGGTGCTCAAGCACCGCTGACCCACGGAGTGACCATGGAGACCCACCAGTTGCAGACCATCGTCCGCTGGCGCCACCACCGCGCCGGCCACGCCCACGCACTCCTGCGGGCCGCCTACGACCCCGCCACCCGGCACGCCGTGGCCGTCGTCTCCGAGCTCGCGGACAACCCGGACGACCGCGGCATCACCGACGACTTCGCGGGCGTGGCCGCCGCCGCGCTCCCCCTCCTCCGGGAGGGCCTGGCCGCGGACATCGCCGCCGTCACCTGGATCGCGCACTTCGGTGACTTCTCCTACCACGACCCCTCCGGCCCCGAGACGTTCACCGCGCTCGCACTCTCCGTGACCGCGCAGGGATACCAGGACGACCTCCAGGGCGACCGGCCGCTCACCGCCGACCAGGTGACCTCGCTCCTCGGCGGGGTGCCGCTGGCGCCGGTGCCCGAGGTACTCGCGGCGCTGGGGCGCAGCACGTGAGCGAGCCTGTCTCCGGCCGGGACGTCCTGCGCCAGGCCCGCGATCTCTACGCGCACTACCGGCAGATCGTCGAGCCCCGGGAACAGAAGGTCGCGATCATCCGGTTCACTCCGGCCGCGACCGACCCGCCCGACTGGCAGATCCGTCTGGAGGCCTCGCGGGTCTCCGCGGAGCAGAAGGTCAAGGCCTTCGAGCACCTCGGCTTCCAGGCGGACCACGTCGTCCTGCCGCCCGGCGTCGACCGTGCGGGCTTCGCCGCCGTGCTGGACCAGTACAGCCGGGACGCTGCCACCCGCGCGATCATCGTGCAGTTCCCGCCGCCGGCCCACCTGCGCCCGCTGGTGGAGCGGATGGATCCCTCGAAGGACATCGACGCCCTGCTCAAGGGCCGCTCGCCGTACGCGGCCTGCGCCACCGCGGAGGGGATCTACCGGGTCGCGCAGCCCTTCGCGCAGGACGGTCCCACCATCGCCGTGGTCGGCAGCAAGGGCTTCGTCGGCCAGGGCGTGGTCGGCCTGCTCCGGGAGAACGGGCACGACCCGATCACCCTGGACCAGGGCGACGACCTGCGCCGGGTGCGGCAGGCCGACATCGTCATCTCCGTCACCGGGAACCCGGGCATCCTGGGCCCCGACCACATCCAGCCCCACCACAGGGTGGTGATCGACTCCGGCTTCGTGCCGCAGGCCGACGGCAGCGTCCTGGGCGACATACGCCCCGACGCGGCCGGGATCCCGCAGAACATCACCCCCGTACCCGGCGGCATCGGGCCGGTGGAGATGGCCACCCTGATGGAACGCGTGGTCCGCCAGGAGGTGGATCCGAACGTCACCCCGTGGAAGGTGACCCCGGGGCCGTTCCTCGACCGCGGCCGGTTCGAGGCCGCCGCCCTCGGCGCCGGGACCGCCCCGAGCACTCCCCTGGCCGCGCCCGCGACGGCGCCGACGGTGGCCCAGGCCGCCCGGCTCCGCGGCGCCGCCGGCCCGGCGGCCGGGGCTCCCGCGGGGCCCGCGGCGAACCCCGCCGCGCCTCCCCGGCTCCCGGCCCGGCAGACCGGCGTACAGCAGCACGCGACCGGCCCGCACCGGACCGGACAGGGCGGCGGCCCGTCCCGGTGAAACGCGGCGGCCCGTCCCCGTGAAACACCGCTGACGCCCACCATCGGCCCGCCGCGTCACCCCGTACCAACGCCGCAGGGCGGCCACCCTCCCGGGTGACCGCCCTGCGGTTACTGCTCTCGTCCGACTCAGCCGTTGTACGGGCCGTAGTCGTAGTCCTCCAGCGGGACAGCCTGGCCGGAGCCGGTGCCGAAGGGCGAGTAGTCGATGTCGTCGTAGCCGACGGCCGAGTACATCGCGGCCTTGGCCTCCTCGGTGGGCTCCACCCGGATGTTGCGGTAGCGGGCGAGGCCCGTACCGGCCGGGATGAGCTTACCGATGATGACGTTCTCCTTGAGGCCGATCAGGGAGTCGGACTTGGCGTTGATCGCCGCGTCCGTCAGAACCCTGGTCGTCTCCTGGAAGGACGCCGCCGACAGCCACGACTCGGTGGCGAGCGAGGCCTTGGTGATACCCATCAGCTGCGGACGGCCGGAGGCGGGGTGACCGCCCTCGGTGACCACACGACGGTTCTCGGTCTCGAACTTCGACCGCTCGACGAGCTCGCCCGGCAGGAGCTCCGCGTCGCCGGACTCGATGATCGTCACGCGGCGCAGCATCTGCCGGATGATGATCTCGATGTGCTTGTCGTGGATCGACACGCCCTGCGAGTTGTAGACCTTCTGGACTTCGCCGACCAGGTGGACCTGGACGGCGCGCTGGCCGAGGATGCGCAGCACGTCGTGCGGGTTGGTGGCACCCATGGTGAGCTTCTGGCCCACCTCGACGTGGTCGCCCTCGTGCACGATGACCTTGGCGCGCTTCGAGATCGGGAACGCCGTCTCGTCGCTGCCGTCGTCGGGCGTGATGACGATCTTCTTCGTCTTCTCGGTCTCCTCGATCCGCACGCGGCCGGCGGCCTCGGAGATCGGGGCGACACCCTTCGGGGTACGGGCCTCGAAGAGCTCGACGACACGCGGCAGACCCTGCGTGATGTCGTCACCGGCCACACCACCGGTGTGGAAGGTACGCATCGTCAGCTGGGTACCGGGCTCACCGATGGACTGGGCGGCGATGATGCCGACCGCCTCACCGATGTCGACCAGCTTGCCGGTGGCGAGCGAGCGTCCGTAGCAGAAGGCACAGGTGCCGACCGCGGACTCACAGGTCAGGACCGAGCGGGTCTTGACCTCCTCGACGCCGTTGGCGACCAGGGCGTCGATGAGCACGTCACCGAGGTCGACGTTGGCCGGCGCGATGACCTTGCCGTCGATGACGACGTCCTCGGCCAGCATGCGGGCGTAGATCGAGGTCTCGACGTCGTCGGCCTTGCGCAGCGCGCCGTCCTCGCCGCGAACGGCGATCTTCAGCTTCAGACCGCGCTCGGTGCCGCAGTCCTCCTCGCGGATGATCACGTCCTGCGAGACGTCCACCAGACGACGGGTCAGGTAACCCGAGTCGGCGGTACGCAGGGCGGTGTCGGCGAGACCCTTACGGGCACCGTGCGTGGAGATGAAGTACTCCAGAACGGTGAGGCCCTCACGGAAGGACGCCTTGATCGGACGCGGGATGGTCTCGTTCTTCGCGTTCGACACCAGACCACGCATACCGGCGATCTGTCGCATCTGCATCATGTTTCCTCGGGCACCCGAGTCAACCATCATGAAGATGGGGTTCGTCTTGGGGAAGTTCGCGTTCATCGCCTCGGCAACCTCGTTGGTCGCCTTGGTCCAGATCGCGATGAGCTCCTGCGTGCGCTCGTCCTTGGTGATCAGACCGCGCTCGTACTGCTTCTGGACCTTCTCGTCCAGCTCCTCGTAGCCCTTGACGATGGCCTTCTTGGCCTCGGGCACGACGACGTCGGAGATGGCCACGGTGACGCCCGAACGGGTCGCCCAGTGGAAGCCGGCCGCCTTCAGGTTGTCGAGCGTCGCCGCCACGATGACCTTGGGGTAGCGCTCCGCCAGGTCGTTGACGATCTCGGAGAGCTGCTTCTTGCCCACCGAGTAGTCGACGAACGGGTAGTCCTCGGGCAGCAGCTCGTTGAAGAGCGCGCGGCCCAGGGTGGTACGCAGACGGAAGCTGTCGCCCGGCTGGAACTCCTGCTCACCCTCCTCGGCGACCGGCGGCACCCAGCCACGCGGCGGGATGGTGCCCACCGGGAAGCGGATGTCGACGGACGACTGGAGCGCGAGCTCGCCGTTGTCGAACGCCATGGTCGCCTCGGCCGTCGAGCCGAACGCGCGGCCCTCGCCCTTGGTGTCACGGAGTTCACCGTCGGTGGTCAGGAAGAACAGACCGAGGACCATGTCCTGGGTCGGCATCGTGACCGGACGGCCGTCGGCCGGCTTGAGGATGTTGTTCGAGGACAGCATCAGGATGCGGGCCTCGGCCTGCGCCTCCGCGGAGAGCGGCAGGTGCACGGCCATCTGGTCACCGTCGAAGTCCGCGTTGAACGCGGTGCAGACGAGCGGGTGGATCTGGATGGCCTTGCCTTCGACCAGCTGGGGCTCGAAGGCCTGGATGCCGAGGCGGTGCAGCGTGGGCGCACGGTTCAGCAGCACCGGGTGCTCGGCGATGACCTCTTCGAGCACGTCGTAGACGACCGTACGGCCGCGCTCGACCATGCGCTTCGCCGACTTGATGTTCTGCGCGTGGTTCAGGTCGACCAGGCGCTTCATCACAAACGGCTTGAAGAGCTCCAGCGCCATGGCCTTGGGCAGACCACACTGGTGCAGCTTCAGCTGCGGACCGACGACGATCACGGAACGCGCGGAGTAGTCCACACGCTTACCGAGAAGGTTCTGACGGAATCGGCCCTGCTTGCCCTTCAGCATGTCGCTGAGGGACTTCAGCGGACGGTTGCCGGGGCCCGTGACCGGGCGACCACGACGGCCGTTGTCGAAGAGGGCGTCGACCGCCTCCTGGAGCATCCGCTTCTCGTTGTTCACGATGATCTCGGGGGCACCGAGGTCGAGCAGACGCTTCAGACGGTTGTTGCGGTTGATCACGCGGCGGTACAGGTCGTTCAGGTCGGAGGTCGCGAAGCGGCCACCGTCCAGCTGCACCATCGGACGCAGGTCCGGCGGGATCACCGGCACGCAGTCCAGAACCATGCCCTTGGGCTTGTTGCTGGTCTGCAGGAACGCGGAGACGACCTTGAGGCGCTTGAGCGCGCGGGTCTTCTTCTGGCCCTTGCCGGTACGGATGATCTCGCGGAGGCGCTCGGCCTCCTCCTCGAGGTCGAAGGACTCCAGGCGCTTCTGCAGCGCCGCGGCGCCCATGCAACCGTCGAAGTACGTGCCGAAGCGGTCACGCAGCTCGCGGTAGAGCAGCTCGTCGCCCTCGAGGTCCTGGACCTTGAGGTTCTTGAAGCGGGCCCACACCTCGTCGAGGCGGTCGATCTCGCGCTGGGCGCGGTCACGGAGCTGCTTCATCTCACGCTCGGCACCTTCGCGCACCTTGCGGCGTACGTCGGCCTTCGCGCCCTCGGCCTCAAGCTCGGCCAGGTCGGTCTCGAGCTTCTTGGCACGGCCTTCGAGGTCCGCGTCACGGCGGTTCTCGATCTGCTGGCGCTCGACGGAGACGTGCGCCTCCAGCGACGGGAGGTCGCGGGTGCGGCGCTCGTCGTCGACGAACGTGATCATGTACGCGGCGAAGTAGATGACCTTTTCGAGGTCCTTCGGCGCGAGGTCCAGCAGGTAGCCCAGGCGCGACGGGACGCCCTTGAAGTACCAGATGTGGGTGACGGGAGCGGCAAGCTCGATGTGGCCCATCCGCTCGCGGCGCACCTTGGCGCGCGTGACTTCGACGCCACAACGCTCACAGATGATGCCCTTGAAGCGGACACGCTTGTACTTGCCGCAGTAGCACTCCCAGTCCCGGGTCGGACCGAAGATCTTCTCGCAGAAGAGTCCGTCCTTCTCGGGCTTGAGGGTGCGGTAGTTGATGGTCTCCGGCTTCTTGACCTCGCCGTGGGACCAGGTTCGGATGTCGTCCGCGGTGGCAAGGCCGATCCGCAGCTCGTCGAAGAAGTTGACGTCGAGCACTGTGCGTCAATCCCTCTTTCGGGGTCGAGTCTCAATCATGGTCTGAACGGTCCCGGGGATGACGGGGGGCTCTTGTCGGAGCCCCCCGTCAGGCCCGTCAGACCTCTTCGACGCTGCTCGGCTCACGCCGGGACAGGTCGATACCGAGCTCCTCCGCCGCGCGGAAGACGTCCTCGTCGGTGTCGCGCATCTCGATGGACATGCCGTCCGAGGACAGCACCTCCACGTTGAGGCAGAGCGACTGCATTTCCTTGATGAGCACCTTGAAGGACTCGGGAATGCCCGGCTCGGGAATGTTCTCGCCCTTGACGATGGCCTCGTAGACCTTCACGCGGCCGGTGACGTCGTCGGACTTGATGGTCAGCAGTTCCTGGAGGGCGTAAGCGGCGCCGTAAGCCTCGAGCGCCCACACCTCCATCTCACCGAATCGCTGGCCACCGAACTGTGCCTTACCACCCAGCGGCTGCTGCGTGATCATCGAGTACGGACCGGTCGACCGGGCGTGGAGCTTGTCGTCGACCAGGTGGTGGAGCTTGAGGATGTACATGTACCCGATGGAGATCGGGTCCGGGAACGGCTCACCGGAGCGGCCGTCGAACAGACGCGCCTTGCCGGACGGCATGACCAGACGGTCACCGTCGCGGTTCGGGATGGTGTGCTCGAAGAGGCCGGCGAGCTCGTCCTCACGGGCACCGTCGAACACCGGGGTGGCGACGTTGGTACCGGGCGCGACCTTGTCGGCACCGATGACCTTCAGACGCTCGGCCCACTCCTCGCCGAGGCCGGAGACGTCCCAGCCGCGGCTGGCGAGCCAGCCGAGGTGGATCTCCAGGACCTGTCCCGGGTTCATTCGGGACGGGACACCCAGCGGGTTCAGGATGATGTCGACCGGCGTGCCGTCCTCAAGGAAGGGCATGTCCTCGATCGGAAGGATCTTGGAGATGACACCCTTGTTGCCGTGGCGGCCGGCGAGCTTGTCACCGTCGGTGATCTTGCGCTTCTGGGCGACGTAGACGCGGACCAGCTGGTTCACGCCCGGAGGAAGCTCGTCGCCCTCCTCGCGGTCGAAGACGCGGACACCGATGACCTTGCCGATCTCACCGTGAGGGACCTTGAGCGAGGTGTCACGCACCTCGCGGGCCTTCTCACCGAAGATCGCGCGGAGCAGGCGCTCCTCCGGGGTCAGCTCGGTCTCGCCCTTGGGCGTGACCTTGCCGACCAGGATGTCGCCGGCGACGACGTCCGCACCGATGCGGATGATGCCGCGCTCGTCGAGGTCCGCGAGGACCTCCTCGGAGACGTTCGGGATGTCCCGGGTGATCTCCTCGGGGCCGAGCTTGGTGTCACGGGCGTCGACCTCGTGCTCCTCGATGTGGATCGAGGAGAGGACGTCGTCCTGCACGAGGCGCTGCGACAGGATGATCGCGTCCTCGTAGTTGTGACCTTCCCACGGCATGAACGCGACGAGCAGGTTCTTGCCGAGGGCCATTTCGCCCTCTTCGGTGGCCGGGCCGTCGGCGAGGACCTGGTCCTCGACGATCCGGTCACCCTCGTTGACGATGACCTTCTGGTTGACCGAGGTGCCCTGGTTCGAGCGGGAGAACTTGGCGACGCGGTACGTGGTGTACGTGCCGTCGTCGTTGGCGACGGTGATGTAGTCGGCCGAGACCTCCTGGACGACACCGTCCTTCTCCGCCTTGATCGAGTCACCGGCGTCGACCGCACAGCGGTACTCCATGCCGGTGCCGACGAGCGGGGCCTCCGCCTTGATGAGCGGAACGGCCTGGCGCATCATGTTCGCGCCCATGAGGGCACGGTTGGCGTCGTCGTGCTCCAGGAAGGGGATCATCGCGGTAGCGACGGACACCATCTGGCGCGGGGAGACGTCCATGTAGTCGACGTCGTCGCCGGCGATGTAGTCGATCTCGCCGCCACGACGGCGCACCAGCACGCGGGTCTCGGTGAAGCGCATGTCGTCGGACAGGCCGGCGTTGGCCTGGGCGATGACGAAGCGGTCTTCCTCGTCGGCGGTCAGGTAGTCGACCTCGTCGGTGACGACACCGTCGATGACCTTGCGGTACGGGGTCTCGACGAAGCCGAACGCGTTGACCCGGCCGTAGGACGCGAGCGAGCCGATCAGACCGATGTTCGGGCCTTCAGGGGTCTCGATCGGGCACATGCGGCCGTAGTGCGACGGGTGAACGTCACGGAC
Organism: Streptomyces sp. NPDC003038; assembly: GCF_040611115.1. Lineage (NCBI taxonomy): Bacteria > Bacillati > Actinomycetota > Actinomycetes > Kitasatosporales > Streptomycetaceae > Streptomyces > Streptomyces sp. NPDC003038. Next base: position 82,710 of record NZ_JBEXNN010000008.1, on the reverse strand, counting down.
CTCGAAGCCGGCCCGCTCACGGGACAGACCACCGGGGCCCAGCGCCGACAGGCGGCGCTTGTGGGTCAGACCCGACAGCGGGTTGTTCTGGTCCATGAACTGCGACAGCTGGCTGGTGCCGAAGAACTCCTTGATGGAGGCGACGACCGGCCGGATGTTGATCAGGGTCTGCGGCGTGATGGCCTCGACGTCCTGAGTCGTCATGCGCTCGCGGACGACGCGCTCCATACGAGCCAGACCCGTGCGGACCTGGTTCTGGATGAGCTCGCCGACGTTGCGCAGACGACGGTTGCCGAAGTGGTCGATGTCGTCGGTCTCGACCACGATCGAACGGCCGGACTCGCCGGTCGTCTCGGTCTCGCCGGCGTGCAGCTTGACCAGGTACTTGATCGTGGCGATGACGTCGTCGGTGGTGAGCACGCCGGCGTCCAGCGGCTCATCGGCGCCGAGCTTCTTGTTCACCTTGTAGCGGCCGACCTTCGCGAGGTCGTAGCGCTTCGGGTTGAAGTAGAGGTTCTCGAGCAGCGTCTGAGCGGCCTCGCGGGTCGGCGGTTCGCCCGGGCGCAGCTTGCGGTAGATGTCGAGCAGCGCGTCGTCCTGACCCTGGGTGTGGTCCTTCTCCAGGGTGGCGCGCATGGACTCGTACTGGCCGAACTCCTCCATGATCTGCTCGGTGGTCCAACCGAGAGCCTTGAGGAGAACGGTGACGGACTGCTTGCGCTTGCGGTCGATGCGGACACCGACCATGTCGCGCTTGTCGATCTCCATCTCCAGCCAGGCACCCCGGGACGGGATGATCTTGGCGGAGAAGATGTCCTTGTCGGACGTCTTGTCGATCGAGGAGTCGAAGTAGACACCGGGGGAACGGACAAGCTGCGACACGACGACACGCTCGGTGCCGTTGATGACGAAGGTGCCCTTGTTGGTCATGAGCGGGAAATCGCCCATGAAGACCGTCTGAGACTTGATCTCTCCGGTCTCGTTGTTCGTGAACTCGGCTGTGACGAACAGCGGCGCCGCGTACGTGAAGTCGCGGTCCTTGCACTCGTCGACAGAGTTCTTCGCCGGCTCGAAACGGTGGTCGCGGAAGGTCAGCGACATCGACCCGGAGAAGTCCTCGATCGGCGAGATCTCCTCGAAGATCTCTTCCAGACCGGACTTGGTGGGGACGTCCTGTCCACTCTCAAGCGCCGACTCGACGCGAGCCTTCCAGGCCGCGTTGCCGAGCAGCCAGTCAAAGCTCTCGGTCTGCAGCGCCAGGAGGTTCGGAACCTCGAGGGGCTCCTTGATCTTTGCAAAGGAGATGCGCAGCGGGGCGGTGCTGGCACCGTTGTTCGTATTGGTCGAGGCGTTGCGCGAGGCGGCCAAGAGGGGGTCCTTCCGAGGGCTCGGACTCACTACGCGCGTACCGGTCCCAGCCGACACAGAAGACAAGCGCTTCCGATCTGGTCAAAAGTCCAGGTCGGGGCGATCAATCAGTGTGCTCAAGCGTGGGCATGCCCCTGGCGACGGGCAGGGGGCAGCTAACAGGCAGCGCAAAGGGTCAGTGTAGCCAGTCGGCTCACTGATGTCCAGACCAGGTTTCCGGAAACCGGCAACAGGCCTTCCCCATGTCGTTTGTCCAACATCGCTTCAACGCTGCGGCACTCATACACAGAGCGCGTATCAGTACTGCCCTCTTCGTAGTCGATCCATGCCTCGGATCTCGGATCGAGCTGTCCGAGCCGCGACCGGTCTGAGAATTGCGCGCCGCGTCCCGTTCGTCAAGGCCCCCTGCTCCGTGCGGATCATCTCCGGACCCTGCCGCGGGGCAACGATGATCACCCTACTCCCCAACGAGACCAGGGCAAATCAGGCACTGCGGGTACGCCGAAGGGCGACCACCCTTACGGGTGATCGCCCTTCGCGGGAGCCTTGCAGGAGGCTCCGGAGGTGTTACTTGACCTCGACGCCGGCGCCGGCAGCCTTGAGGGCCTCGGCGGCCTTGTCAGCGGCCTCCTTGGCGACCTTCTCGAGGACGGGCTTCGGGGCGCCGTCCACGAGGTCCTTGGCCTCCTTGAGGCCCAGGGAGGTCAGCTCACGCACGACCTTGATGACCTGGATCTTCTTGTCACCGGCAGAGGTGAGGACGACGTCGAACTCGTCCTGCTCCTCGGCGGCCTCGGCCGGAGCGCCGGGGGCACCCGGGGCGGCAACGGCGACGGCCGCGGCGGCGGTGACGTCGAACTTCTCCTCGAAGGCCTTCACGAACTCGGAGAGCTCGATGAGGGTCATCTCCTCGAACTGGGCGAGGAGGTCGTCCTGAGAGAGCTTCGCCATGACGGGCGATCCTTCCACTAATTCGGCAGGTGCCGGATGTATTGAGAGGCGGGCGTAACGGCCCGCTACGACCCACGCACTAGGCGGCGTAGATCAGTGCGCGAGCCGAATTACTCGGCACCGCCCTGCTCGGCGAGCTTGACGCGAAGCGCTTCCGCGGTGCGGACGAACTTCGACGGCAGCGCCTGGAAGAGCGAGGCAGCCTGAGACTGCTTGCCCTTGAACGCGCCGGCCAGCTTGCTGAGCAGAACCTCGCGGGACTCGAGGTCCGCAAGCTTCTTGATCTCATCGGCGGAGAGCGCCTTGCCATCAAGGACACCCGCCTTGATGATGAGATTCGGGTTGTCCTTGGCGAAGTCACGCAGGCTCTTCGCCGACTCCACCGGGTCACCGGTGATGAAGGCGACCGCGGTCGGACCAGCGAAGTGCTCGTCCAGCGCGGTGATCCCGGCCTGGTTGGCCGCAATCTTGGTCAGCGTGTTCTTCACCACGGCGTACTGGGCGTTCTCACCGAGCGAACGACGCAGCGTCTTGAGCTGCGCGACGGTGAGACCCCGGTACTCGGTCAGCACGGCGGCGTTCGAGCTCTGGAACGCGTCCGTGAGCTCGGCTACCGCGGCAGCCTTGTCGGGCCTTGCCATAGAGCGTCGGCCTCCTTCCGGGTGATGAGGACCGCTCAGAAGGGGCTGAACAAAACGAAACGCCCCGGCGCAAGCGCACGGGGCTTAAGCTCCACCGGATTGCTCCGGGAACTCCTCCACGAACACCTGCGCAGGACGTCCGCAGTCAGCGGATCCTTCGGCCGCCGCACCCTTTCGGACACGGCAACGACCAGCGGTCTTTGGCTTCTGGTGAAGCGTACGTGAAAGGTTCGAGCCAAGGCAAATCGCCTCATCGGGCACCGAGACCGACGCTCGGCGAGCAGTCCTCGACGAGGCCTCACGGGCGCTTGCCGGGGCCTTCGGCGGCCCGTACGCGAAAGGACCCCTCGCCGCCCGTGAAGGCGGGCGAGGGGTCCTTTCAGCCACTCGGTGAGCCGTCAGGCTCAGACAGCAGCCGGGTCTTCCTCGACGAGGAGGTTCCGGGTGCGGTTGGAGTCCAGCATGATGCCGGGACCCATCGTGGTGCTCAGGGCGGCCTTCTTGATGTAGCGGCCCTTCGCGGCGGACGGCTTCAGACGAAGGATCTCGTCCAGGGCCGCGCCGTAGTTCTCGACCAGCTGCTCATCGGAGAAGGAGACCTTGCCGATGATGAAGTGCAGGTTCGAGTGCTTGTCGACGCGGAACTCGATCTTGCCACCCTTGATCTCGGTGACAGCCTTGGCGACGTCCATCGTGACGGTGCCGGTCTTCGGGTTCGGCATGAGGCCACGGGGACCGAGCACGCGGCCGAGGCGGCCGACCTTGCCCATGAGGTCCGGGGTGGCGACAACGGCGTCGAACTCGTTGAGGCGGTTGCCCTTGGCGATCTCGCCGATGAGCTCGTCGTCGCCGACGATGTCGGCGCCGGCGGCTACCGCGGCCGCAGCACGGTCACCGGTCGCGAAGACCAGGACCCGGGCGGTCTTGCCGGTGCCGTGCGGGAGGTTCACGGTGCCACGGACCATCTGGTCGGCCTTGCGCGGGTCGACACCCAGGCGGAAGGCGACCTCGACGGTGCTGTCGAACTTGGTCGTGGAGGTCTCCTTGGCGAGACGGACGGCCTCGAGCGGGGCGTACTGCTTCTCCCGGTCGATCTTGGCGTCCGCAGCGCGGAGAGTCTTGCTGCGCTTCACTTCTGCTCCTGTGTTGTGACTTCAGGCGTGGAGTCGTGGTGCGGACCAGCGCTTGGCCCTACCACTGTGGTGCTGGGGTGGCTGGATCAGCCTTCGACCGTGATGCCCATCGAACGCGCGGTGCCGGAGATGATCTTCTCGGCGGCGTCGATGTCGTTGGCGTTCAGGTCGGGCATCTTGAGCTCGGCGATCTCGCGGACCTGGGCGCGCGTCAGCTTCGCGACCTTGGTCTTGTGCGGCTCGCCGGAGCCCTTCTCAATGCCCGCGCTCTTCAGGATGAGGCGCGCGGCGGGCGGAGTCTTGGTGATGAAGGTGAAGGAGCGGTCGTCGTAGACCGTGATCTCCACCGGCACGACCATGCCGCGCTGCGACTCGGTCGCGGCGTTGTAGGCCTTGCAGAACTCCATGATGTTGACGCCGTGCTGACCGAGCGCGGGGCCGACCGGCGGAGCCGGGTTGGCCGCACCGGCCTTGATCTGGAGCTTGATAAGCCCCGTGATCTTCTTCTTCTTGGGAGGCATTGCTCTCTCCGGGTCCTAGTGAGAGTTTTCAGCCGCCAACCGGTCATCCGGATGGAGGCATACCGCACCACGATAACGGGTATAGGTGCGGGGCTAAAAACCGAGCAGGTCAGACCGCCCTTGAGGGGTGGTCTGACCTGTCCGGAAGCTGTGGCTCAGAAGCCCTGGATCACACGGAGTGGATCAGTTCTTCTGGATCTGGTCGAAGCTGAGCTCGACCGGGGTCTCGCGGCCGAAGATCTCGACGAGACCCTTGACCTTCTTCGAGTCCGGGTTGATCTCGTTGATGGTCGCCTGGAGCGTCGCGAACGGGCCGTCGGTGACGGTGACCGAGTCGCCGACCTCGAAGTCGAGCACCTGGATCTCGCGCTTGACGGAGGGCGCGGGCAGGCCGGCCTCTTCCGCCGCGGCCTTGGCGGCCTTCTCCTGTGCCTCCGGGGCGAGCATCTTGACGATCTCGTCCAGGGTCAGCGGGTACGGGTCGTACGCGTTGCCGACGAAGCCGGTGACGCCAGGCGTGTTGCGGACGACGCCCCAGGACTCGTTCGTCAGATCCATGCGGACGAGAACGTAACCGGGCAGCTTGTTCTGCCGGACGTTCTTGCGCTCGCCGTTCTTGATCTGGACGATCTCTTCCTCGGGCACCTCGGCCTGGTAGATGAACTCCTCGACGTTCAGCGAGACGGCACGCTGCTCCAGGTTGGCCTTCACGCGCTTCTCGTAGCCGGCGTAGGTGTGGATCACGTACCACTCGCCGGGCAGGAGACGCAGCTCCTCGCGCAGGGCCTGGACGGGGTCGACCGGCTCGGCGGGCTCGACCGGGGCAGCCTCTTCGGCGGCCTCGTCGGTCTCGGCTTCGGCCGCCGCGTCGGTCTCGGTCTCGGCGTCCGCGCCGGTCGCGGCCTCGGCGTCGTCGTCAGCCTCTTCGACCTCGGCGTCGTCCTCGACCCGGGCGTCGATCTCGCCCTCGACGTGCAGCGCGGCCTCCTCGGCTGCGACACCCGCCTTGGCGTCGGCGTGCTCGGCCTCGTCGGGGTCCACAGCGTCTGCCGCCTCGACGATGTCGAGCTCGTCCTCGACGGACTCGACGGAGTCGTGGCTCACGTTCAGGTTCGGGTCAGACACGGTGGCTGCTTCTTCCTGGATACAAAAGGTGGTGGAACATGCGAAAACGGGCGGCACCCATCAAGGCGCCGCCCTCCGCGGGGATCAGCCGAAGACGAACTTGATGGCTTCCTGGAACCCATAGTCAATCACGGTCACCAGACCGATCATGATGACGACGAAGACAATCACCACGGTGGTGTACGTCGTGAGCTGGTTGCGAGTGGGCCATACAACCTTGCGGAGTTCCGCGACGATCTGGCGGTAGAACAGCGCGAGCCGGCCCAGGGGGCCCTTCTTGCCGCGCTTGCCGCCCTTGCGGGCCTTCTTCTCGCGAGTCTCGTCCTCGGCGTCAGGCATGTCGATGGAGCCCAGGGCGTCCGTCACGTCTCTCACCTGAATCCGGGTCGTGGCCGTACCGCGCCCGGTTGCGCCGCACGGCGTTGCATCAAAGTACGTACCTGCGCACACACATCCGAGAAGGAGTGTGGAGCAGGGCCGGAGGGACTCGAACCCCCAACCGCTGGTTTTGGAGACCAGTGCTCTACCAATTGAGCTACGACCCTTTGTGTCCCCCAACCTACCGCATCCGGATGAGTGCACGGAGTGCGCACGCTCCGGGGCAGTCGGCGAGGTCCAACGACAGGTGAGTGTACGTGGTCCGGGCGCCGACGTCGAACAGAACCCGAGCTGACGTGCTCCGGTCCGGTACCTGAAACGGTGTGCCGCGCGTCTTTGCCGTCTGGGACGATTGCCCGCATGACCTCTGCAACGCCTTCCTCCGAGCGCCGGGTGTCCGCCCGTATCGGCGCCATTTCCGAGTCCGCCACCCTCGCCGTCGACGCCAAGGCCAAGGCCCTCAAGGCCGCCGGACGCCCGGTGATCGGCTTCGGCGCGGGCGAGCCCGACTTCCCGACCCCGGACTACATCGTCGAGGCCGCGATCGAGGCCTGCCGCAACCCCAAGTACCACCGCTACACGCCGGCCGGCGGCCTGCCCGAGCTGAAGGCCGCGATCGCCGCGAAGACGCTGCGCGACTCCGGCTACGAGGTCGACCCGTCGCAGATCCTCGTGACCAACGGCGGCAAGCAGGCGATCTACGAGGCCTTCGCCTCCATCCTCGACCCGGGTGACGAGGTCATCGTCCCGGCCCCGTACTGGACCACCTACCCGGAGTCCATCCGTCTCGCCGGCGGTGTGCCGGTCGACGTCGTCGCCGACGAGACCACCGGCTACCGCGTCTCCGTCGAGCAGCTGGAGGCAGCGCGCACCGAGCGCACCAAGGTCGTCCTCTTCGTCTCCCCGTCCAACCCGACCGGGGCCGTCTACAGCGAGGACGACGCCCGCGCGATCGGCGAGTGGGCCGCCTCGCACGGCCTGTGGGTGCTGACGGACGAGATCTACGAGCACCTCGTCTACGGCGACGCGAAGTTCACCTCGCTTCCGGTGCTGGTGCCCGCGCTGGCCGACAAGTGCATCGTGGTCAACGGCGTCGCCAAGACGTACGCGATGACCGGCTGGCGCGTCGGGTGGGTCATCGGCCCGAAGGACGTCGTGAAGGCCGCGACGAACCTGCAGTCCCACGCCACGTCGAACGTCTCCAACGTGGCCCAGGTGGCCGCCCTGGCCGCCGTCTCGGGCAACCTGGACGCGGTCGCGGAGATGCGCAAGGCCTTCGACCGCCGCCGCCAGACCATGGTCAAGATGCTGAACGAGATCGACGGCGTCTTCTGCCCGACCCCCGAGGGCGCGTTCTACGCGTACCCCTCCGTCAAGGAGCTCCTCGGCAAGGAGATCCGCGGCAAGCGCCCGCAGAGCTCGGTCGAGCTGGCCGCCCTGATCCTCGACGAGGTCGAGGTCGCGGTCGTCCCGGGCGAGGCCTTCGGCACCCCGGGCTACCTGCGCCTCTCGTACGCCCTGGGCGACGAGGACCTGGTCGAGGGTGTGTCCCGCATCCAGAAGCTCCTGGCCGAAGCCAAGGCCTGACGCGGCCGGCAGCCGGTCCCGAGCGGCGTCTCCCCGAGTGGGAGACGCCGCTCGGGCGCATCTCGGCCCCCGTCAGCGCACGCGGCGGACCCACCCGGCCCCGTCGGCGTGGAGGCACGGGTCCGGGGCCGGGCCCCGGCAGTCGGCCCGCAGCCGGCCCCGGCCGCTTCCGCGTTCGAGCAAGCCCCCGATCGGGAAAACGCCCTCCCGCTCAGCGCGTGCGTACGGCAGGATCACTGAATGCTGCCCCTCTCAGGGGGACACCCCCCGAACCCCCCGCACGCACGAGACCTCACGCTCCTGCCCAAGGCCCATCTCCACCTGCACTTCACCGGGTCGATGCGCCCGTCGACCCTGCTGGAGCTCGCCGACAAGTACGGCGTGCGCCTGCCCGACGCACTCACCGCCGGAGAGCCCCCCAAGCTGCGGGCCACCGACGAGCGCGGCTGGTTCCGCTTCCAGCGGCTCTACGACGCCGCCCGCTCCTGCCTGCGCGAGCCCGACGACATCCGGCGCCTGGTCCGCGAGGCCGCGGAGGAGGACGTACGGGACGGCAGCGGCTGGCTGGAGATCCAGGTGGATCCCACCTCCTACGCGCCCCTCCTCGGCGGGATGATCCCGGCGGTCGAGATCATCCTCGACGCCGTGGACGCCGCCTCCCGGGAGACCGGGCTCGGCATGCGCGTCCTCATCGCCGCCAACCGCATGAAGCACCCCCTCGACGCCCGCACCCTGGCCCGCCTCGCCGTCCGCTACGCCGACCGCGGCGTCGTCGGTTTCGGGCTCTCCAACGACGAGCGCCGCGGCATGGCCCGTGATTTCGACCGGGCCTTCGCCATCGCCCGCGAGGGCGGCCTGCTCGCGGCCCCGCACGGCGGCGAGCTCACGGGCCCGTCCTCGGTCCGCGACTGCCTCGACGATCTGAGCGCCGTCCGCATCGGGCACGGCGTACGGGCGGCCGAGGACCCGCGGCTGCTCAAGCGGCTCGCCGACCGGCAGGTCACCTGCGAGGTCTGCCCGGCCTCCAATGTCGCCCTCGGGGTGTACGAGCGGCCCGAGGACGTCCCGCTGCGCACCCTCTTCGAGGCGGGGGTGCCGATGGCCCTGGGTGCGGACGACCCGCTGCTGTTCGGGTCCCGGCTGGCCGCCCAGTACGAGATCGCCCGCCGCCACCACGCCTTCACGGACGCGGAGCTCGCCGAGCTGGCCCGCCAGTCGGTGCGCGGTTCCGCCGCGCCCGACGACGTACAGGCCAAGCTGCTGGCCGGGATCGACCACTGGCTCACCGGGTGAGCGGCGGCGTGTGAGCGCCGGCGTGCGAGCGGGTGAGGGTCAGCGCGTGAGCCTGAGGTCCCCCTCGTAGCAGTCGGCTCGTACCCGGCCCCCGTTCGGGAAGCCGATCTCCAGGTGGGTGCGGCCCTGCTCGGGCAGCGCGTACTCGGCGACCGAGACGACGGTCTCGCCGAGGTGGCGCAGGAAGGGGTGGTCGCCGAGGTCCTCGCCGACCTCGATGCGGCCCCACTCGCCCAGGTCGTACGGCTCGTGCGGCGCCGCGGACTCGACGATGAGGCACTGGTCGGACCCGGTGGTGATCCGGATGGAGTCGCCGGCGCTGTCGATCAGCCAGACGTCGAGGGGAGCCTCGGAGCGCTCGCCGTCGCTGATGTGCCAGGACGCGACGACTCTGCTGAGTGTGCGACCCACGAGGCGGGTGGGGTCCGTACCGGCCCCGTGCAGGGGACAGAGCATGGGCGGCCGGGACTCCTCAGATGCTGACGCCGACCGTCACCGGCTCGTTGACCAGGGTGACGCCGAAGGCCGCGCGGACACCCGCGACGACCTCGCGGGCCAGGGCGAGGAGGTCCTCGGTGGTGGCCTCGCCGCGGTTGGTGAGGGCGAGGGTGTGCTTGGTGGAGATGCGCGCGGGGCCGGTGCCGTAGCCCTTGGTGAAGCCGGCCTTGTCGATCAGCCAGGCCGCGCTGGTCTTCGTACGGCCGTCGCCGGCGGGGTAGGCGGGCGGGGCGGTGTCGGGGCCGAGGCGGTCCTGGACGCGGGCGAGGAAGGCGGCGTACTCCTCGTCGGTGAGGATCGGGTTGTGGAAGAAGGAGCCGGCCGACCACGTGTCGTGGTCGGCGGGGTCGAGGACCATGCCCTTGCCGGCGCGCAGGCGCAGCACGGTCTCGCGGGCGGTGGCGGCCGGGACCCGGTCGCCGGCCTCGACGCCGAGGGCGCGGGCGGTCTCGGGGTACTTGATCGGCGCGGAGAGGCCGCCGGCGTCTTCCAGGGCGAAGCGCACGCGCAGGACGACGTACCGCTCGGGCTGGTGCTTGAAGAGGCTGTCGCGGTACGAGAACGCGCACTCGGCGGCGGTCAGCGTGACCGTCTCGCGGTGGGTGCGGTCGTAGGCGACGACCTCGGTGATGGTCTCGCAGACCTCCTGGCCGTACGCCCCGACGTTCTGGATCGGGGTCGCACCGGCGGAGCCGGGGATTCCGGCGAGGCATTCGACACCGGCGAGGCCCGCCTCCACGGTGCGGGTGACGGCCTCGCTCCAGTTCTCGCCGGCGGCGAGCTCCAGGGTGGTGCCGTCGAGATCGAAGCCAGTGGTCGCGATGCGCAGGGCGGTGCCGTCGAAGCCCTTGTCGCCGATGACCAGGTTGCTGCCGCCGCCGATGACCAGGAGCGGGGTGCCGCTCTCGTCCGCGGCGCGGACGGCGGCGACCACCTCGGCGTCGGTGGTCGCCGTGATCAGGCGGGTGGCGGGGCCACCGAGGCGGAAGGTGGTCAGCGGGGCGAGGGGGGCGTCGTGGAGTTCCAGCACGTGGACAAGAGTACGGTCCGTCCCCCTCGCATCCCTGCGGGGCCACGGACCGGGGGACCGGGACGCGTGGAGTCAGTACTCCGACTTCTGCTCGGCGAGGCGGCGCTCGGCCTCGGCCCAGGTGATCGGCAGCTCCGAGGCCTTCACCGTCCAGAAGGTGAAGGCGGACTCCTTCATGGAGGCGGCGGCGGCGCGGGAGCGGGAGAGGTGGGGCTCGCCGCGGGCGAACCGGTAGAGCGCGTCCCGGTCCTGCCAGGCGGAGAGGGTCAGGAAGGTGCGGCCGAGGACGCGGGCGCGCAGGGCGACGCCATGGGCGCCGGGGGCCTTGCGGATCTGGCGGACGATGCCGGGGGCCTTGAGGAGGAACGTGAGGGCGCCGGCGAGGGTGGTCGTCTCGAAGCGGGAGGCCATGACGCAGACCTCGGCGTCGGGGTCGGCCGCGGTGGGAGTGGACCAGGGGATGTCGGGCATGGCGGGTCCTCCTTGGCGATGAGGTGTACGAGGCTGCGTGCGGGGGCGGTGCTGCGGTTCTCCCGCCCGGATCCGGGCGCGGGCCGCGGGGCGCGAGCGGGGTCGGCGTGGTCAGCCGGGCGGGAGCGGGCCGGCATGCGCCTCCGGGCGCGAGCGGGGTCGGCGCGGTCAGCCGGGCGAGAGCGCGGTCGGCACGGGCCTCCGGGCGCGAGCCGGGTCGGCGCGGGCCTCCGGGCGCGAGCCGGGTCGGCGCGGTCAGCCGGCCGCGGGGACCTTGCCCGGGGGTTCGGCGGCTTCGGCGGCCGCCTCGGTCACGGCGGCCTGAGCGGCGACGACCGGGGCGGTCTTCCGCTTGCGGGGCAGCAGCAGGGCCAGTCCGGCGGCCAGGGCGACGGCGGCAGCGCCGATCCCCAGGGCCGGGACGGTGCCGTCGGTGAAGGCCTGCGGGGACTCGTAGCCGCCCCGGGCGGAGAAGACCGAGGCCAGGACCGCGACACCGAGGGCTCCGCCGACCTCGCGCAGGGCGTTGTTGGTGCCGGAGGCCTTGCCCTGGTCGGCGGGGGCCACGGTGGACATCAGGACGTTGGCGGCGGGGGCGAAGTAGAGGGCCATCCCGATCCCGCCGAGGATCATCGGCGGCAGCTGGGCGGCGTACGAGACGTCCGGACTGAGGATCACGGCGAACCAGCCGAGGCCGAGCGCCTGGAGCGCCAGCCCGGTGGCGACGACCGGGCGGCCGCCGATCCGGTCGGAGAGGATCCCGGCGAGCGGGGCGACGATCATCGGCATCCCGGTCCACGGGAGCATGCGCAGACCGGCCTCGGTGGGCGAGTAGCCGACGACGCCCTGGAGGAACTGGCTGAGCAGGAAGATCGAGCCGAACATGCCCAGGAACATCAGCAGACCGGCCAGGTTGATGCCGAGGAAGCCGCGGTCGCGGAAGAGCCGCATGGGGAGCATGGCGTGCGCGCTGCGGAAGCCGTGGTGGATGAAAGCGCCGACGAGCGCCGTACCGACGGTCAGGCCGAGGAGGACGGGGGCGCTGGTCCAGCCCTCGGCGTTGGCGTTCACCAGGGCGTAGACGATCCCGAAGAGGCCGCCGCTGATGAGCAGGGTGCCGGGGATGTCGAGGCGGGACGCGGGGGCGGTGGACTCGGCCAGACGCAGGCGGGCGAGGGGGATGAGTGCGAGGCCTATGGGGACGTTGAGCCAGAAGATCCACTGCCAGGAGATGTGCTCGGTGAGGCTGCCGCCGATGAGGGGGCCGCTGGCGACGGCGAGGCCGGTGACGGCGCCGTAGATGCCGAGGGCCATGCCGCGCCGGGCTGCGGGGACGGCGGCGGTGAGCAGGGTGAGGGTGAGCGGCATCATGATCGCGGCGCCGACGCCCTGGACGGCGCGGGCGGCGATGAGGGCGTCGATGCCGGGCGAGAGCGCGGCCGCGGCGGAGGCGGCGGTGAAGATCGCGAGGCCGATGACGAACAGCTTGCGGCGGCCGAAACGGTCACCGAGGGCGGCACCGAACATGAGGAGGACGGCGAAGGTGAGCGTGTAGGCGTTCACCGTCCACTCCAGGTCCTCCAGCTTGCCGCCGAGGTCGTCGCGGATGGCGGGGAGGGCGGTGGTGACGACGAGGTTGTCGAGGGCTGCCATGAAGCTGGCGACGCCGGTGAGGACGAGGGCCCAGACGGCGGGCCCGCGGAGCTTGGTTTCCGGGTTGTGCGTGGTCACGATTCCCCCCTGGTGCTGTTAGTTATTGATGACTAACTTTCCTGCTGATAGGTGCCCGCCTCGACCGTCGCCACAGGCGCCACTGCGGGCGCGACTGCGGACGTGGCCGTGGACGTCGCCATGGACATCACGACGGACGTCACCGCGGACGTCACCGCGGAGAAAACGCGGTACGGACGACGCGGTGATGTCGCGCCTTGCCCTACTCCTGCGCCGGACCTTTGAGGGGTGCCGATGGGAGGCAGCCCTCCCAGATCCGGTGGCCGGGCGGGAAGCCGATGGCGGCCAGCGTGTTGATGAGCATCCCGTGCGCCATGAAGTCGGCGGTCGCGCCGGCATCGGCACCGAGCGCCAGGTGAACGGTGTCCCAGAGTTCCATCCAGCCGGCCCGCAGCATCACGCCGAACTCCGGCTCAGCGGCGGCTTCGGCGGCGGCGACGGCGACATTCGCCTGCAGCTGCATCTGGAGCAGTTCGGGCCGGTCGGTGATGAGCCGGATGTACGCGTCCCCCATCGCCTGGAGCGCTTCATCGGGCTGCCGGCCCTCGACGGCCCGCTCGAAGGTGAGCCGGATGTCCTCCATGCAGCGGGCTGCGGCGGCGAGGAACATCGCCTGCTTGTTGGGGAAGAGGCGGAAGAGGTACGGCTGCGAGACACCCACCCGCTGGGCGATCACCTCGGTGGAGGTCCCGTAGTAGCCGCCGCGGGCGAACTCGTGCATCGCCGCGCGAATGACGCTCTCGCGCCGTTCGTCTGCGCTCATCCTCACCATGGGGCGTAAGTTAGTACTCAATCACTAACCTGGTCAAGCGGTCTGGCCCCTGAACGGCCTCACGGCGGCGGTGCGCGGTCAGCCCCACCAGGCGAGCCGCAGACGGGACCGGGACCCCGCACGTGGACGCGGGCAGACGCATCTGCCCGCGCCCCCACTCTGCGGCAGGGCAGGGCAGGGGGGAAAGAAGCGGGCCCGGGGCCTCCCCCGGCGGCGGGGAGCCCCGTACCACCCCACCAGGAGCAGGCTTCCAGAGCAGGCGCCCGTCAACCGGGGCCCGGACGGCCTCTGGTCGCGGCCGGCACGCCCGCGCGCCCGTGGCCGAGCAGGCCGCCCCCAGGTCACCGGCGACGGTCAGGAGAGCGCGACCACCGCGCGGGACATGCCCAGGACCTTCTGACCCGCGCTCATGGCCGTCAGGTCGACCCGTACGCGGTTGTCGTCCAGCTTGGCGGCGACCTTCGCCGTGACCTCGATCAGCCCGCCCCGGTCGTCGTTCGGGACCACGACGGGCTTCGTGAAGCGCACGCCGTACTCGACCACCGCACCCGGGTCACCGACCCAGTCGGTGACCACGCGGATCGCCTCGGCCATGGTGAACATGCCGTGCGCGATCACGTCCGGCAGTCCGACTTCCTTGGCGAACTTCTCGTTCCAGTGGATCGGATTGAAGTCGCCCGAGGCGCCGGCGTAGCGGACGAGCGTGGCGCGCGTCACGGGAAAAGACCCGGCCGGCAGCTCGGTGCCGACCTCGACGTCCGCGTACTTGATCTGCGCTGCCATGTCAGGCCTCCTCGGGGGCGCGGGAGACGAGCTTCGTCCACGCCGTCACCACGTGCTCGCCGGTCTCGTCGTGGACCTCACCGCGGATGTCGATGATGTCGTTGCCCGCCATCGACTTCACGGCCTCGATGGTGGAGGTCACGGAGAGCCGGTCACCGGCGCGCACGGGGCGCGAGTACGCGAACTTCTGGTCGCCGTGCACCACGCGGCTGTAGTCCAGGCCCAGCTGCGGGTCGTTCACCACCTGGCCCGCCGCCGCGAAAGTGATGGCAAACACAAAAGTCGGCGGTGCGATCACGTCGAGGTGACCGAGGGCCTTGGCGGCTTCGGGGTCGGTGTAGACGGGATTGGCGTCACCCACCGCAACCGCGAATTCGCGGATCTTCTCCCGGCCGACCTCGTACGGATCGGTGGGCGGGTAGCTCCGCCCCACGAAGGACTGGTCAAGCGCCATGACTCACTACCTCCTGTTGAAGGGACATGAAACACACAAACGCAGGTACAACGGCGATACAAAGGCAGATACAAAGGCAGAGGCAGTGACGAGCGCAAGACCTTCATGCGCCGAGCCGGCCCGGTCACGGAAACGACACAAGGCCGCCCCCAAATGAAGGGGACGACCTCATGACGATATGACGGAGCCTGTTAACGGGACTCGCTAGGGTCAGCGGGTCTCGCGGTGCGCGGTGTGCGAGTTGCAACGCGGGCAGTGCTTCTTCATCTCAAGACGGTCCGGGTCGTTACGCCGGTTCTTCTTGGTGATGTAGTTCCGCTCCTTGCACTCCACGCAGGCCAGCGTGATCTTCGGGCGGACGTCGGTGGCAGCCACGTGAGTGCTCCTTGACGGAAATTGGGACGGATGAACGCATACAAGAGTAGCCGACCGGGAGACCGACCCCGCAATCGGCTACTGTGTGTAGCGGCGACCGGACTTGAACCGGTGACACAGCGATTATGAGCCGCTTGCTCTACCGACTGAGCTACGCCGCTTTGATGTGATCCGCTCCCCACCCGAGGGTAGGGAACCTCTCTCACCAGAGCCCCAATGCGGAATCGAACCGCAGACCTTCTCCTTACCATGGAGACGCTCTACCGACTGAGCTATTGGGGCGAGCGATGAAGACATTACACGGTTGCCCGCCGATCGCCCAAATCCTTTGCGGGGACCGGGCTCCGAGGGGGTTCGGAAGCGATTCTTGATCCACCCTCCGACGGCTCCGGGCCAGGTTCTCGGGCGGATTGTGTGCGGGCTCACACCGGACGGCCGGTCAAGTGGCCTCCTCCATCCGCCGCGAGGCGGCAGCGCGCCCCTTCAGCGCCACCGCTTCTTCGACGGAACCCCGCGCAGCGCATCGGGGACCGGGGACAAGGACCGGGCAAGGGGCAGAGGCAGAGGCGCCCGTGGGGCACGCACAGCAGCGCTCGGGCGCGTTCGGGCGCGTTCGCGCGCGTGAGCACCACACCGCCGGTACGACTGCACCACACCGGTACGACTATTGCCCTCTTCCGTGAAGCGGGGTGCGCCGCGCCCTAGGCTCTGAGCACGCTGCGTGATCTTGGGCCGCGGGCCGCGGCCAGGGGCCCAGGAACCGCCCGAGCCCCCGCAGGAGCGCGATGTCCGACAGCCAGCCGCAGCAGCCGTCCCCCTCCCCGCGCAGCGGCCGCGGCGCGGGCGGCGGCCACGGACCCGCCCACGGCCCGTCCCACGGCCCGTCCGGGGGCCGCGGACCCAGCCCGTCCCAGGGCCACGGCCACGGCCACGGCGGCCACCACGGCCACCCTCGCGGCCCCGCCGAAGCGGCCGCTTCCGAAGCCACCACCCTGCTGCTCGCCGGGGCCCGCCTCACCGACGGCCGCACCGTCGACGTCCGCCTCAGCGGCGGCCGGATCCAGGCCGTCGGCACCGCGGGCAGCCTCCCCGCGCCCGCCCTCTCCCGGGTCGACCTCAGCGGCTACCTGCTGCTCCCCGCCCCCGCGGAGCCCCACGCCCACGGCGACACCGCCCTGACCGCGGACGGCGAGGGCCCCGTCTCGTACACCCCCGACGAGGTCCAGCGCCGGGCCACCGAGGCGGCCCTGCTCCAGCTCGGCCACGGCGCCACCGCCGTACGCTCACATGTCCGCATCGGCGACGTGCACGGCCTCGGCCCCCTGGAGGCCGTGCTCCAGGCCCGCCGCTCGCTGCGCGGGCTCACCGACCTCACCGCCGTGGCCGTACCCCGGCTGCTGACCGGGGCGGCGGGGGCGGACGGGTTCGCGATGCTGCGGGACGCGGTCAAGATGGGCGCCTCCGTGATCGGTGGCTGCCCCGACCTCGATCCCGACCCGACGGGCTTCCTCGAAGCCGTCCTGGAACTCGCCGGCGAGCACGGCTGCCCCGTGGATCTGCACACGGACGGTGACGACCCGGCCCGCCTCTCCCGGCTCGCGGCGATGGCCGGCGGGCTGCGCCCCGGGGTGACGATCGGCCCCTGCGGCGGCCTGTCCCGGCTTCCGCTGGACGTGGCGAGCCGCGCCGCCGACCAGCTGGCCGCCGCCGGCGTACGGGTGACCTGCCTGCCCCAAGGCGACTGCGCGGCCCTGGAACGGCGCGGCCTGCGCACCGCGCCCGTACGGCTGCTGCGGGCCTCCGGGGTGCGGGTGGCGGCCGGGAGCGGGGCGCTGCGGGACGCCGGGAACCCGGTCGGGCGCGGCGACCCGCTGGAGGCCGCGTACCTGCTGGCCTCGCAGGGCGGGCTGCGGGCAGGGGAGGCCTACGAGGCGGTCAGCGCCGCCGCCCGTGAGGCCATGGGCCTGCCGGAGGTGCGGGTGGAGGCCGGTTTCCCGGCGGAGCTCCTCGCCGTGCGCGGGGACCGGATCGCGGGCGTGCTCTCCCTCGCGTACAGCAGGATCGTGATCCACCGCGGGCGGGTGGTAGCCCGTACGAGTGCCGTCCGCGAGTACTGCGACTCCGCCGTCGCGGTGGCCCTGGACCTTCCCCGGCAGGGCCGTACGGAGCCCGGGCCCTGAAGGTTCGCCGGGCGTTCGCGGGCGTGGGCGCCCGGCTCGACGTACGGTCGGGTCATGCGCATCGTCATCGCGGGTGGACACGGTCAGATCGCGCTGCGGCTGGAGCGACTGCTCGCCGCACGCGGGTACGAGGTCGCGGGCATCATCCGCGACCCGGCTCAGGGCGACGACCTCAGGGAGGCGGGCGCCGAACCGGTGCTGTGCGATCTGGAGTCGGCCTCGGTGGAGCACGTGGCGGGGATCCTGCAGGGCGCGGACGCGGCGGTGTTCGCGGCCGGCGCGGGCCCCGGCAGCGGCGTCGACCGGAAGGACACCGTGGACCGCGGCGCGGCGGTGCTGTTCGCCGACGCGGCCGAACGGGCCCGTGTACGGCGCTTCCTGATGGTCTCTTCGATGGGCGCGGACGCGCGCCGCGAGGGCGACGAGGTCTTCGACGCCTACCTGCGGGCGAAGGGCGAGGCCGACGAGCACGTCCGCACCCGGCTGGGCCTGGAGTGGACGATCCTGCGGCCGGGCTCGCTGGTCGACGACGCCGGTACGGGCCTGGTCCACCTGGAGGCGCACGCGGGCGGCGGGGCGATCCCGCGCGACGACGTGGCGGCGGTCCTGGCCGAGCTGATCGACACCCCGGCGACGGCGGGACTGACCCTGGAAGTGGTCTCCGGATCGACCCCGGTGTCGGTGGCCGTCAAGGACATGGCGGGCAACTGACACACCGCCATGTCCATGTCCCGGTCAGATCGACGTCGAGGCGCCGGAAGCCGGGACGGCCCGGGTCCCCGCTCAGAACTCGGCGGTCACCTTGTCGTCGGACCGCCCGACCGAGTCCTGCTGGTACCGGTCCTCGTAGGCCTGCCGGATCCGCTCGATGCGCGAACTGCGCTCGCCGGCCTCCTTCTCGGGGTACAGCAGCACGACCTCGTACGAGGTCTCGCGGACGATCGCGCCGTTCTGCCCCCGCCACTGGCCGTACCCGTCCTGGACGGTCAGCCCCTCCGGGAAGGCGGGCGTGATCTCCCGGTCCAGGAACCGCATGAACTCCCGTTCCCTGATCGGGTCCCGGCCGTCCGGGCGGTCGGTGCCGAAGTACAGCCGGGTCTCCTGGTACGGCTCGCCCACGTCCGTGTGGAGCGCTGCCCCCACCAGAGCCGGAATCCCCGCGCCGAGCAGGGCGAGCAGTACTCCGCCCCCGACCTTCCCCCGCGTGTCAAATGTCCATTTCACCCCCGGTGAACGAACAGGAGCCTGCGACGATGCGGCCGATGAACGGCTCGGACGTCGAACGGGCGGCAGCCGGAACGCTGTCGGCCCTCGCCCCCCACACCGGCCGGGACTGGCAGGTCCCGGCGGGCTCACTCGACTGGTCCTGCTGGACGACGGCGGCGCACATCGCGCACGACCTCACGGCGTACGCCGCGCAGGTGGCCTCCCGTGCGCCCGCGGGCTACCTGCCGGTGGACCTGCGGGTCCGCCCGGGCACTCCCCCGGCCGAGGTGCTGGCGGTGGTGTCGGCGAGCGCCCGCCTGCTGAGTGCGGCGGTCTCGGCCGCCGCTCCCGGGGACCGGGCCTGGCACTGGGGACCCTGCGATCCGGCGGGCTTCGCGGCGATGGGCGTGGCGGAGCTCCTGCTCCACACGTACGACATCGCCCAGGGTCTCGCGCTGTCCTGGGAACCACCGCAGGAGCTCTCGGCCGCCGTGCTGGCCCGTCTCTTCCCGGACACCCCGCCGGGCCCGCCCGGCGAGGCCCTGCTCTGGTCTGCGGGCCGCCTCGCCCTCCCCGGCCGCCCCCGCCGCACCTCGTGGACCTGGCGGGCGGCACTCACGGAGTCTCCGGCCGCCGACGCCACCACGGATCGCCCGGCGGCGCGTACGGATCGGTGAGTGCCCCGGAGGCTCTCCTTACGGCCCGGTGCCGCCCGCGGGCGCATGCGAGAAGACCCCCGTTCAACTGCGCTTCCGCAGTTGAACGGGGGTCTCACATCGCGTGGCGGCGCCAGGGTTCGAACCTGGGTAGGCTGAGCCGGCAGATTTACAGTCTGCTCCCTTTGGCCACTCGGGCACACCGCCAAGAGACGTTGCCGTTTTTCCGCCTTGCGGCGGCGCTCCGTGGCAACGACGTAAACGATACCTGATGACCGGGGGTGCTTCACCACCGGATTGATCAGCGCCGCGGGTGGGTGCGGTGGCTAGGCTTTGCCGAACGGGCCGGGGATGTCCGGCCGCGCCCTCCGGGGTGATCGCAACCGACTTCAAGGAGCCACAGCACATGGCCGACTCCAGTTTCGACATCGTCTCGAAGGTCGAGCGGCCGGAGGTCGACAACGCCCTCAACCAGGCCGCCAAGGAGCTCTCGCAGCGCTACGACTTCAAGGGCACCGGCGCCACGATCGCCTGGTCCGGCGAGAAGATCCTGATGGAGGCGAACTCCGAGGAGCGCGTCAAGGCTGTTCTGGACGTCTTCGAGACCAAGCTGGTCAAGCGCGGGATCTCGCTCAAGGCACTGGACGCCGGCGAGCCGCAGCTGTCCGGCAAGGAGTACAAGATCTTCGCCACGATCGAGGAAGGCATCTCCCAGGAGAACGCCAAGAAGGTCGCGAAGATCATCCGGGATGAGGGCCCCAAGGGCGTCAAGGCGCAGGTCCAGGGCGAGGAGCTGCGGGTCAGCTCCAAGAGCCGTGACGACCTGCAGACCGTGCAGACGCTCCTCAAGGGCAAGGACCTGGACTTCGCGATCCAGTTCGTGAACTACCGCTGAGCCCTCGCTGACCCAGGTCCTCGCGACCTGCCTCCACGCCGGCCCGGCGGTCTTCACCGACCGCCGGGCCGCGGTGGTTCCCGGGGTCGCGGGGGTGTGTGCGGGGCGTGCGCGGCGCGTGCGCCTTCGCGGGCTCCAGTGGGCACTTGGCCGGGGTTGGTGCGCCCAGCACGCTGGGGGCATCCATCATCGTGTGACAGGGGGATTCCCGGATGCCTGGGGCCGGCACGTTTCGCGCAGACTTCGGGGCGTCGGTCGTGGTGGCGCTGGTGGCGCTGCCCCTCTGTGTGGGGGTGGCCGTCGCCTCCGGGGTGCCGGCCGAGCTGGGAATCGTCACCGGGGTGGTCGGCGGGCTGGTCACCGGGTGGTTCCGCGGGAGTTCGCTCCAGGTGAGCGGGCCCGCGGCGGGGCTCACCGTGCTCGTCTACGAGGCGGTGCGCGCGTACGGTCTGACCGCGCTCGGCGTGCTCGTGCTGGCCGCCGGCGTGATGCAGCTGGGCATGGGGGTGCTCCGGCTCGGGCGGTGGTTCCGGGCGATCTCCGTCGCCGTCGTGCTCGGGATGCTGGCCGGGATCGGCCTCGTCCTGATCGCCGGGCAGCTGTACGCCCTCGGCGGCGTGGAGACTCCGGGCGCGACCCTGGAGAAGCTGGGCGGGATACCCGCGCTCGCGGCGCGGGCCGACTGGGCCGCCGTGGCGCTCGGGGCCGGGACCGTAGCGCTCCTGGTGGCCTGGCGGCGCATACCGGCGAGGCTGCGGCTCGTGCCCGGGGCCCTGGTCGCGGTGGCGGCCGCCTCCGCCGTGGCCGCCCTGCTGCGGCTCCCCGTCCAGAAGGTGCGGGTGACGGGGGTACTGGAGGCCGTGTCCCCACCCGACTGGGGCGACTTCGGGGTGCTGGCCTCCCTGGGGGCCGCCGGGACGGTCGTCGCACTCGCCCTGATCGCCTCCGCCGAGACGCTGTTCAGCGCCGCCGCCGTGGACCGCATGCACGACGGGGCCCGGACCCACTACGACCGGGAGCTCGTGGCCCAGGGCTTCGGGAACACCGTGTGCGGGCTGCTCGGAGCGCTGCCGATGACCGCCGTGATCGTGCGCAGCGCCGCCAACGTGGAGGCCGGGGCCCGTACCCGGGCGGCCCGGGTGCTGCACGGCGGCTGGCTGCTCCTCTTCGCCGTGGCGTTCCCCCGGCTGCTGGAGATCGTGCCGCTCGCCGCGCTGGCCGGGGTGCTGCTGCACGCGGGCTGGAAGCTGCTTCCGTCCCGGGCGGTGGCCTCCCTGTGGCGGACGCACCGGGGCGAGGCGGTGGTGCTGGTGGCGACGGCCTGCGCGATCGTGCTCACCAACCTCTTCGAGGGCGTGCTGATCGGACTGGGCCTCGCCATCGCCAAGGCGGCCTGGGAAACCTCCCACGTGCACATCGAGGAGGTGTGGGAGGGCGAGGAACTGTGTGTCCGCGTGGTGGGGAACGCCAGCTTCCTGCGGCTGCCCAAGCTGCTCGACGCGCTGGACGCGCTGCCCCACGGGAAGCCGGTACGGCTCGATCTGGGCGGACTGCGCCATCTCGACCACGCCTGTCTGACGGCTCTCGAAAGCTGGGAGCGGAAGCGGACGCCGCTCCCCGGCCGGGAAGGGGTCATCTAGGCCTTCATCCGGCTCGGCTACCCTCCGCCCGTGGAACACGAGCTGAAACGCACCCTGGGGGTCTCCGACGCGGTCGTCGTCGGACTCGGCGCGATGGTCGGCGCCGGCATCTTCGCCGCTCTCGCCCCGGCCGCGCGCGCGGCGGGCGGCGCCCTCCTCGCGGCCCTCGCACTGGCGGCCCTCGTGGCCTACTGCAATGCGCACTCCTCGGCGCGGCTCGCCGCCCGGTACCCGGCCTCCGGCGGCACCTACGTCTACGGGCGCGAGCGGCTCGGGCCCTTCTGGGGGTTCCTGGCCGGCTGGGGATTCGTGATCGGCAAGACGGCCTCCTGTGCGGCGATGGCACTCACCGTCGGCGCATACGTCTGGCCCGGGCAGCAGCACGCCGTGGCCGTCGCGGCGGTGGTGGCGCTGACCGCCGCGAGCTACGGCGGCATGCAGAAGTCCGCGCGGCTCGCCCGGCTGATCGTGGCGGCGGTACTGGCGGTGCTGGCCGGGGTCGTTGTCGTCTGCCTGTCCTCCGGCGCGGCCGAACCCGGGCGGCTGGGAGGCGCGGACTGGGGCGTCCTCGGGCTGTTGCAGGGAGCCGGGCTGCTGTTCTTCGCCTTCGCGGGCTATGCCCGGATCACCACCCTGGGCGAGGAGGTGCGCGACCCGGAACGGACGATCCCGCGGGCGGTGCCGCTCGCGCTCGGGATCGCGCTTCTGGTGTACGCCGCCGTGGCGGTGGCGGCGCTGTCGGTGCTCGGCGCCAACGGGCTGGCGCAGTCGTCGGCCCCACTGGCCGACGCGGTTCGGGCCGCCGGCCGGCCCGAACTGTCCCCGGTCGTCCGGGTGGGCGCGGCGCTGGCCGCGCTGGGATCGCTGCTCGCCCTCGTCCTCGGGGTCTCGCGGACCACCCTGGCGATGGCCCGGGACGGCCACTTCCCCCGCGCGCTGGCCGCCGTACATCCCCGGCATCAGGTGCCGCACCATGCGGAGCTGGCAGTGGGTGCGGTCGTGGCGGTGCTCGCGGCCACCGCCGATCTGCGGGGGGCGATCGGTTTCTCGTCCTTCGGAGTGCTCGTCTACTACGCGATCGCGAACGCTTCCGCGTGGACGCTCGATTCACATGTCAAGGGCCGGGCCGTGGCAGCGGTCGGGCTGTCCGGCTGTGTGGTGCTGGTCTGCGCGCTGCCCTTCGCGTCGGCGGTCGCGGGGGCGGCGGTCCTGGCGCTGGGCGCGCTGTCGTACGGGGTCCGGCGGCGGATCAGATCCGGGATCTGAACTCGGTCCAGGGGGCCAGTTCCAGGTCTTCCTCCTCTCCGGAACCGGATTCCTCGCAGAACCAGGCGGTGCCGTCGAGCCAGCCGCGCAGCCAGTCGGCCAGGCTGGGGGTGTCGACGTACCAGGCGAGGTCGGGCTCCCCCGGATTCGGGTCGAACAGCAGGACTCGCGCCGTTTCGGAGCGGCAGTCCACGCACGCGTACACGGCGCATCCGAAGTCGGCTATCGGCAGCACGCCCTCGGGCCAGCGCCACCCGGATTCCCGCTGCCCTTGGTAGTCCCGCACGGCCTGAGCCAGCGACAGCAACCCGTGCTCCGGCCCGAAGCCGCCGTCTCCGACGCGGGCGTAGAGACCGGCGAGCAGTGGCGGCAGGGCGAAGCCGAGTATGTGCTCGGCGCGGATGAGATCCCCGGTGCCCAGGGCCGCCGGCAGGGGCTTTCCGTGCCCCTGGGCGGAGTTGCGCAGGCGGTCTGCGACTTGCTCCAGCAACTGCTCGGTCTCGTTCATGTGTTCATGGTGGAGGACCCCACTGACAATCGCCCTGACCTGCGCGAATCGGTCAAGCCAGGACGACGTCGACGTTCCGCTCGCACAGGACGCGCGCCGTCACCGAGCGGCGAACGGCGCGTCCGTCGGGACGATTTCGCGGCCCAGCGGGAGCAGGGAGAGCGGGACCATCTTGAAGTTGGCGATGCCGAAGGGGATGCCGATGATCGTGACGCAGAGCGCGATGCCGGTGACGATGTGGCTCAGGGCCAGCCACCAGCCCGCCAGGACCAGCCACAGGACGTTGCCGATGCAGGATGCCGCGCCCGCGTCGCGCCGTTCGACCGCGGTGTAGCCGAAGGGCCAGAGCGCGTAGATCGCGATGCGGAACGCGGCGATGCCGAAGGGGATGCCGATGATGGTGACGCAGAGGAGCACACCGGCGAGGCAGTAGCCGAGGAACAGCCAGATGCCGCTGAGTATGAGCCAGATGACATTCAGGATTGTCTTCACTGTCGGCGTCCTGCCATCTGTTCGAGCCGGGCGATGCGCTCGGCCATCGGAGGGTGAGTCGAGAACATTTTAGAAAGGCCTTCGCCCGGTCGGAATGGGTTGGCGATCATCATATGGCTCGCTGTCTCCAGTCGCGGTTCCGCGGGCAGCGGGAGCTGCTTGGTACCCGCGTCGAGCTTGCGCAGCGCACTCGCCAGGGCGAGCGGGTCCCCGGTGAGCTGGGCCCCGGACGCGTCGGCCTCGTACTCGCGCGAGCGGCTGATGGCGAGCTGGATCACGGACGCGGCCAGCGGGCCCAGGATCATGATCAGCAGCATGCCGAAGAGTCCCGGTCCCTCGTCGTCGTCCGAGCGGCCGACCGGTATCAGCCAGGCGAAGTTCACCAGGAACATGATCACCGAGGCGAGGGCGCCGGCGACCGACGAGATCAGGATGTCGCGGTTGTAGACGTGGCTCAGCTCGTGGCCGATGACTCCGCGCAGTTCGCGCTCGCTGAGGATGCGCAGGATGCCCTCGGTGCAGCAGACCGCCGCGTTGCGCGGGTTGCGGCCGGTGGCGAAGGCGTTGGGCGCCTCGGTCGGCGAGATGTAGAGCCGGGGCATGGGCTGGCGTGCGGACGTGGAGAGTTCGCGCACCATTCGGTAGAGGGCGGGGGCCTCGAACTCACTCACGGGGCGGGCGCGCATCGCGCGTAGAGCCAGCTTGTCGCTGTTCCAGTACGCGTACGCATTCGTCCCGAGGGCGATGACGACGGCGACGATCAGGCCGCCCCGCCCGAAGAGGCTTCCGATGACGATGATCAGTGCGGACAGCCCGCCGAGGAGTACGGCGGTCTTGAGCCCGTTGTGCCGGCGGTGCACGGTACGCCCTCCTAGTGGTGCGGCAGGGGAGCCCCGTCGAGGGATCTGAGGGTCTACGGTCCAGTGGACCCTTCCTTCCTGGTCAACGCGAGGTGAGGGCGTCGGGTTCCCAGGGCCCGGCAGGGCCGCCGCCCCCGGGTCCGGGGCGGTGGGGCGGCGGCGGGTGTTGGGCCGTACGGGTTACGGCGTGCGGGCCGGCCCGTCCGGACCCTCCTGCGGCGCACGGGTCGCCGCGTACGGGTCGCCGCGTACAGGTCGCCGCGTACAGGTCGCCGCGTACAGGACAGCGCGTACAGGACAGCGCCTACGGCTTACTGCGGGAAGAGGCTGCCCGCCGCGACGCGCAGGATCAGCTGCGGGGCGCCCGAGAGGACCAGCGAGACCACTGCGGTGAGCCCGATGGCGGCCGTGACCGGCCACGGGACCTTCGTACGGGCCACCACGCCCTCGGCGCCCTCCGGCGTACGGAAGAGCAGCGCCGTCCATCGCAGGTAGTAGTAGAGAGCGACGACGACGTTCACCGCCATGATCACGGCCAGCCAGCCCAGGCCCGCGTCGACCGCGGACCGGAAGACGATGACCTTGGCGAAGAGCCCGATGAGGCCCGGCGGCAGGCCGGCCAGGCAGAGCAGGAAGAAGGCCAGCGAGAGCGCGGCGAGCGGGCGCTCGGCGTAGAGGCCGCGGTAGTCGCTGATCCGGTGGAGCGGCTTCGTACGGGCGACCAGCGCGGCGACGGCGAAGGCGCCCAGGTTCACGGCGGCGTACATGAGGGCGTAGGCGAGGGTGGAGCCGATCTGGTCGCGCTCGGAGTACGCGGCCGCCGCGATCGGGACCAGCAGGTAGCCGGCCTGGCCGACGGAGGACCAGGCGAGCAGCCGAACGGCGCTGTTGGGGCGGTCCGCGGACTGGCGCAGGGCGGCCGCGTTGCCCAGCGTCATGGTGAGCGCTGCGAGGACGGCGAGGGCCGGGCCCCAGACCGCGGAGTACGCGGGGAAGGCGATCACGGTGACGAGGATCAGGCCCGTGAAGCCGACGGCCTTGCCGATCACCGAGAGGTAGCCGGCGATGGGCAGGGGCGCGCCGACGTACGTGTCGGGGACCCAGAAGTGGAAGGGGACGGCCGCGGTCTTGAAGGCGAAGCCGACGAGGGTGAGGGCGACGCCGGCCATGGCGAGGGTGTCGAGCTGCCCGGGGACGTCGTCGAGACGCTCGGCGACCCGGGTGAGGTGCAGGGAGCCGGTGGCGGCGTAGACGAAGCTGACGCCGAGGAGGGAGACGGCGGTGGCGGTGACGGAGGAGAGGAAGAACTTGAGGGCGGCCTCGGAGGAGAGCCGGTCGCCGCGGCGCATGCCGACGAGGGCGAAGGCGGGCAGCGAGGCGACTTCGAGGGCGACGATCAGGGTGGCGAGGTCGCGGGAGGCGGGCAGCAGGGCCGCGCCGGCGGCGGAGGAGAGCAGCAGGAACCAGTACTCGCCGGCCGGCATGCGCGTCTCGCGGACGGCGGTGACCGACAGCAGGGCGGTGACCAGCGCGCCGGCCAGCACCAGGAACTGGACGACGAGCGTGAAGTGGTCGGCGGTGTAGCTGCAGGCGGTCGCGTCGCCGGTGAGGCAGAAGGTGCTGCGGTCGCCGGCGCGCAGTGGCAGCAGGGTGGCCGTCGCGACGGCCAGGCCGGCGACGGAGATCCAGCCGAGGAGCGGCTTGCGGCGCTCGGGTACGAAGAGGTCGGCGACCAGGACGCCCAGGGCGACGGCGGCGGTGATGGCCACGGGCGCGATGGCGAGCCAGTCGACGGACTGGACCAGGCTCGCGGCGGCCGGTTCGGCGGCGGCAGTGCTGCTCCCACTGCCGGTGCCGCTGCCAGTGCCGATGACCGTGCCGACGGCGGTGCCGATGGCGGACAGGACCGTCATGAGGTGCCTCCTGCGAGGAGCTTCTGGACGGCCGGATCGGTGAGGCCGAGGAGGGCTGCGGGCCACAGGCCGGCGAGAACGGTGAGGGCGGCGAGCGGGGTCCAGGCCGCGAACTCGTGGCGCTGGATGTCCGCGAGGGCGGCCGGGGCGGCGCTCTCGGCCTTCGGGTCGCCCATGCAGACGCGCCGGACGACGATCAGGAGGTAGGCGGCGGTGAGCAG
This sequence comes from Streptomyces sp. NPDC003038, assembly GCF_040611115.1. Lineage (NCBI taxonomy): Bacteria > Bacillati > Actinomycetota > Actinomycetes > Kitasatosporales > Streptomycetaceae > Streptomyces > Streptomyces sp. NPDC003038. Next base: position 55,762 of record NZ_JBEXNN010000008.1, on the reverse strand, counting down.
GGTGCCGAACGCGCCGACCGCCATGTACGTGAGGAAGGCGGGGCGGGACAGGCCCTCCGCCGGGTCGAAGGCGCCGAACAGGGCCAGCATCTCGCCCCAGAAGCCGGCCAGTCCGGGCAGGCCGAGGGAGGCGACGGCGGCGAAGGCGAGGAGCGCGCCGAGGCGGGGGGCGCGGCCGTAGAGGGCGGCGCCGGTGGCCCCGGCGAGGGTGTCGAGGTCGGCGGTGCCGTAGCGGTCCTTGAGGGCGCCGACCAGGAAGAAGAGGAGGCCGGTGATCAGGCCGTGGGCGATGTTGGCGAAGAGCGCGCCGTTGACGCCGGTGGGGGTCATGGTCGCGATGCCGAGGAGTACGAAGCCCATGTGGCCGACGGAGGAGTACGCGATGAGGCGCTTGAGGTCGCCCTTGTTCCCCTTGCGGGCCAGCGCGAGGCAGGCGAGGGATCCGTAGACGATGCCGACGGCGGCGAAGGCGCCCAGGTAGGGGGCGAAGGTGTGCATGCCGTCGGGGGTGATGGGGATGAGAATGCGGACGAACCCGTACGTGCCCATCTTGAGCAGGACGCCGGCCAGCAGGACGGAGCCGACGGTGGGGGCGGCGGTGTGGGCGTCCGGCAGCCAGCTGTGCAGCGGCCACATCGGGGTCTTCACGGCGAGGCCGATACCGATGGCCAGAACGGCCAGGAGCTGGGTGGTACGGGTCAGTTCGCGGCCGTTGTCAGTGGCGAGTGCCACCATGTCGAAGGTGCCGCTGTTCAGTCCGATGAGCAGCAGACCGAGCAGCATGACGACGGAGCCGAGGAGCGTGAAGAGGATGAACTTCCAGGCGGCGGCCTGCCGCTGAGCACCGCCCCAGCGGGCGATGAGGAAGTACATCGGGATGAGGACCATCTCGAAGGCGAGGAAGAACAGCAGCAGGTCGAGGACGGCGAAGGTCGCGAGGGTGCCGGACTCGAGGACGAGCAGCAGCGCGACGAAGGCCTTCGGGGAGGGGCCGTCGGGCAGCTTGAAGTAGCTGTAGAGCGCGCAGAGGAAGAACAGCAGCGCGGTCATCAGGAGGAGGGGGAGCGAGATGCCGTCGACACCGAGGTGGATCCGGACGTTCAGCGCCTGGATCCAGCTGATGTCCGTCGTCGCCTGGAAGCGGGCGGGGGCGTCGTGGTCGAAGCCCAGGGTGAGGGCGATCGCCGCAGCCAGGATCACCCCCGTGACGGTCACGCCGTGGCGCAGCACGGCCTGTTCGGGGCTGCGGCCCTTGAGGCCGGGCGGGGCCGGCAGCAGGGCCACGACGGCGCCGAGGAGCGGTGCGGCCACGATGAACGCCAGAAGGAACTGCATCACGGACGGGCTGATATCAATCACGGCTGACTCACGGCTCACGATCCGGCGTTGACGTTGGCGAGGACGGCGGTGGCGATCGCCAGGACCACGGCGCCGGCGAGCAGGGCGCTCAGGTAGCTCTGCACGTTGCCGGTCTGGGCGCGGCGTACGAGGCTGCCGAGCAGCCGGGGGCCGGTGCCCGCGCCGCGGACGTACGTGTCCACGACCTCGCGGTCGAGGAAGCGGACGAGGCTCGCGGCCGCCCGGACGGGGCGGACGAAGAGCCGGTCGTAGACGGCGTCGAGGTGGAAGCCGTCGGCTGCGTGGCGGTGCAGCGGGCCGAGGAGGGCCCTGCCGGGGTCGGTGACGGGGGCGGTGGCGGCCGTGTAGCCGGTCACGGGGACGGCGGCGGCCGCTCCCTGCGGGGCGACCTCGTCGACCTCGGGGGCTTGTGCGGCGGACTCGACCGCGGCGGCGGAGGCCGCGGACGCGGTGACCGAGGCGGGGGCGGTGGCGGCCTGGGCGGCCGGGCGCTGCCACAGGGCGTAGGTGAGCATCGCGCCGATGACCGCGGCGCCCGTGCCGAGGACCGAGGTGGTCACGGACGGAGTGAGTTCCCTGCCGTCGAACCAGTCGGCGAGGGGGCCCGCCGCGAGGCCGAAGCCCAGCGACGGGATCGCCAGCAGCCACAGGACGCCGGTCATGGCGGCGGGCTCCTTGCCGTGGTCGGGGGCGGCGGCGCCCCGGCCCCGGAAGGCCATCAGCCACAGCCGGGTGGCGTAGGCGGCGGTGAGCAGGGCGGTCAGCACGCCGGCGACCAGCACCACCCAGCCGGCGGCGGTGGGCGCGAACTCCGAGTGACCGGTGGCGGTGTGCTCGGCGGCGACGAGGACGGCTTCCTTGGAGAAGAAGCCTGCGAAGGGCGGGATCGCGGCGAGCGCGAGCAGCGCGATGGTCATCGTCCAGAAGGCGTCGGGGATGCGCTTGGACAGGCCGTCCATGCGGGACATGGCGGCCAGGGAGTTCGTGCCGGCGGCGTGGATGATCACGCCCGCGCCGAGGAACAGCAGCGCCTTGAAGGCGCCGTGGGACAGGAGGTGGAAGACGGCGGCGCCGCGATCGCCGACGGCCAGGGCGCCGGTCATGTAGCCGAGCTGGCCGACCGTGGAGTAGGCGAGCACGCGCTTGATGTCGTCCTGGGCCAGGGCGGCGAGGGCGGAGCCGATCATCGTGACGGCGGCCATGACGGCCAGGACCAGCAGGGCGGCTCGGGAGGCCGCGAAGACGGGGAGGAGGCGGGCGATGAAGTAGACGCCGGCGGCGACCATCGTCGCGGCGTGGATCAGCGCGGAGACCGGGGTGGGGCCCGCCATGGCGTCCGGGAGCCAGGTGTGCAGCGGGAACTGCGCGGACTTGCCCGCGACGCCGGCCAGCAGGAGCAGCGCGATCAGCGTCGGGTGGTCGAGCCCGCCGGCGGCGACGGTACCCAGGATCTTCGTGATCCGGAAGGATCCCGCGTCGGCGGCGAGGGCGAACAGGCCGATCAGGAAGGGGACGTCACCGAGCTTGGTGACGAGGAAGGCCTTCAGGGAGGCGGAGCGGGCCGCCTCCGTCTCCCAGTAGTGGCCGACCAGGAAGTACGAGCAGATGCCCATGATCTCCCAGCCGACCAGCAGCACCATCAGGTCGCCGGAGTAGACGACGAGCAGCATGGCGGAGGTGAACAGCGAGATCAGCGCGGCGTACGACGGGTAGCGGGGGTCCTCGCGGAGGTAGGCCGTCGAGTAGAGCTGTACACAGGTGGCGACGACACCGACCAGGACGGCGACCAGCACGGCGAAGCCGTCCAGGTGGAGCGAGAGCTCGATCGGCACCGAGCCGGTCGGGGTCAGCTCGGTCGCGGTGTCGATCGCCTTGCCACCGCCGTGGCGGTAGGCGACGAGCACGGCCAGTACGGCGGCGGCCAGCGTCGGCAGGACGGCGAGCGGCCGGACGAAGCCGGGGGCGGTGCGGCCGGTCAGCAGTCCTGCCACCGCTCCCAGGAAGGGGAGGAGGGGGACGAGGACGGCGAGGGTCGGGGTGGTCACGCGGCGACCTCGCTCTGCGTATGCGGCGTGCTGGACGTGCTGGGCGCGGGCTCGTGGCCCTCGGCGGTGTCCCGCAGCCTGTCGACGTCCGATGTGCCTCGGTTGCGGTACACCATCAGCACGATCGCGAGGCCGATGCCGATCTCGGCGGCGGCGATGGCGATGGTGAAGAGGGTGAGGGCCTGGCCCGCGTGCAGGATGTCGCGCAGCCAGACGTCGAAGGCCACCAGGTTGAGGTTGACGGCGTTGAGCATCAGCTCGACGGACATCAGGACCAGGATGGCGTTGCGGCGGGCGAGCACTCCGTACAGGCCCGTGCAGAAGAGGAGCGCCGCGAGCACGGCGGGGTAGGCGAGGTGCATCAGCGCTGACCCTTCTTGCCGTCGGCGTCGGCGTCGGCAGGGGCGTCGGCCGGAGCAGTCGGGGAGGCCGGGGCGGCCGCGGCGGCCGCGTCGTTCCTGCGGGACAGCACGATGGCGCCGATCAGGGCAGCGAGGAGGAGGACGGAGAGCGCCTCGAAGGGCAGCACCCAGTGCTGGAAGAGGATCTCGCCGGAGACCTTCGTGGAGCCCTGGACGGGACCGTCGAGATCGATCCAGGTGGTGCGGAAGGCGTCGACGACGACCCAGACGAGCGCGACGGCGGCGGTGACGGCGACGCCGAGGGCGACCCAGCGGTTACCGGAATCGGCGTCCGGGGAGCGGCCGATGGGGGCCTTGGTCAGCATCAGTCCGAAGAGGAGGAGGACGACCACGGAACCGAGGTAGATCAGGACCTGGACCCAGGCGATGAACTCGGCGGTCAGCAGCAGGTACTCGACGGCGATGCCGCCGAGCGCGACGACCAGCCACAGGGCCGCGTGCACGAGCTGCCTGGTGGTGACCGTGACGAGGGCAGCGCCGAGGGTGGCGAGGCCGACGAGGACGAAAGCGATCTCGACGCCGGTCGGGGAGAGGAAGCCGGGCCCGTTCGTGGCGGCGGCGGCCAGGGTGGCGGCGGCGGTCACGCGTCTCCCTCCGGGGTCGTGGTGGTCGGCGGCTGCGTCTCGGCGGCAGCCGCAGCGGCAGCGGCTTCGGCCTTCTCCACCGCCTTGCGGGCGGCGGCGACTTCCTTGGGCTCCTCGGCGGCCGGATCCAGCGCGGGCGGGGCCGGCACGGTCCACATCCACTCCCGGAGCTTGTCGCGCTCGTGGGTCAGCTCGTGGATGTCGGTCTCCGCGTACTCGAACTCCGGCGACCAGAAGAGGGCGTCGAAGGGGCACACCTCGATGCAGATGCCGCAGTACATGCAGAGGGAGAAGTCGATGGCGAAGCGGTCCAGGACGTTACGGCTGCGCTCGCGGCCACCCGGTGCGGCGGCCGGGACCGTCTCCTTGTGGGAGTCGATGTAGATGCACCAGTCGGGGCACTCACGGGCGCACAGCATGCAGACCGTGCAGTTCTCCTCGAACAGGCCGATGACCCCACGGCTGCGGGGCGGGAGTTCGGGCTGGGCCTCGGGGTACTGGGCGGTGTGCGCGCGCTTCGTCATCGTGCGCAGCGTGACCGCCAAGCCCTTGGCGAGGCCGGATCCGGGGATGGGCATCAGTTGATCGCCACCTTCACGATGCCGGTGAGCGCGATCTGGGCGAGCGCGAGGGGGATGAGTACGGTCCAGGCGAGCTTCTGGAGCTGGTCCTCGCGCAGCCGCGGGTAGCTCACGCGGAGCCAGATCACGAGGAAGGCGAGGAGCGCGGCCTTGAGCAGGGTCCACACCCAGCCGAGGCCGTCGGCGCCGAGCGGTCCGTGCCAGCCGCCGAGGAAGAGGACCGTGGTGAGGCCGCACAGGACGACGATGCCGGCGTACTCGGCGAGCAGGAACAGCGCGAAGCGCAGGCCGGTGTATTCGGTGTACGCGCCGAAGATGATCTCGGAGTCGGCGACGGGCATGTCGAAGGGTGGCCGCTGGAGTTCGGCGAGGCCGGCGGTGAAGAAGACGAGCGCGCCGACGATCTGCCAGGGCAGCCACCACCACTCGAAGGCGGCGACGATGCCGGGGAGGGAGACCGTCCCGGCGGCCATCGCGACGGAGGCGGCGGCGAGCAGCATGGGCAGCTCGTACGCGAGCAGCTGGGCGGCGGTACGCAGGCCGCCGAGCATCGAGAACTTGTTGGCGGAGGCCCAGCCGGCCATCAGGGAGCCGAGGACTCCGACGCCCATGACGGCGAGTACGAAGAACACTCCCGCGTCGATGACCTGGCCGACCGCGCCCTCGCCCGGTCCGATCGGGATCGCGAGGAGGACGAGGAGGTACGGGAGCAGGGCGACGGCGGGGGCGAGCTGGAAGATCCGTCGGTCGGCGTTGGCCGGGACGATGTCTTCCTTCTGCGCGAACTTCACGCCGTCGGCGACGAGCTGGGCCCAGCCGTGGAAGCCGCCGGCGTACATGGGGCCGAGGCGGCCCTGCATGTGGGCCATCACCTTGTGCTCGGTCTGCCCGACGACGAGCGGGAGCACGAGGAAGACGGCGAAGACGACGATCAGCCGCAGGGCGACGTCGAGGACGTCGTTCACGCGTCGCCTCCGTTGTCGGGGGTGGGATCGGTCTGCGGCCGGGGATCGGCCGCGGGCTTGGTGTCCGGCTCGGCCTCGGCGTCCGGAGGCGCGGCCTGCGGGTCGTCGAAGGCGGGCTTCGGGTCGTGCCAGGGCGCGTCCGCGCCGCGCCGGGTGGCCTCCGGCCCGGGTACGGGGGCCTGGCTCGCGGAGCCGTCGCCCGCGGAGCGGGTGCGGCGCGGCGGACGGGGCGGAGCCTCGGCCCCGGCATCCGTGGCCGCCGGGGGCGCTGCCGGAGCGTCCGGCGTCGCCGGGGTGTCGGCCTCGGGCCGGGCGGTGTCCGGTGTCGCGGTGTCCGGGGTCGCCGGGGCGGCCTGGCTCGCGGAGCCGTCCGCCACCGAGCGGGTACGGCGCGGCGGACGGGACGGAGCCTCGGCCTCCGGGCCGGACGCCGTCGCCGGGGTGTCCGTGGTGGGGCGGGGGCGGCGGGCCGGGGCGCCCTCGCGCGCCGCGGCACCCGCCGCGCGGGGGGTGCGTGCCGGGCGGGCGGGGGCCGGCGGGAGCTGGCCCTTCATCGGGCCCCAGTCGTTGGGGTCCGGGACGCCCGGCGGGAGCATCTGCCGGCGCTTCGGGGCGTCGGGATCCGCGGCCTCGCCCGGCTCCTTCGCGCCCGGCCACGCCTTGACGACGCGCGCGGCCAGGACGAAGTCCTTGCGCAGCGGGTGCCCCTCGAAGTTCTCCGGGAGGAGGAGCGGGACGAGGTGCGGGTGGTCCGTGAAGACCACGCCGAACATCTCGAACGTCTCTCGCTCATGCCATTCCGCCCCCGCGTAGACCGCGACCGCCGACGGCAGGGAGGGAGCGGAATGCGGGACCGTCGTACGGAGCAGCAGGCGGCGTACGCGGCGGTTCTCCAGCGAGACGACGTGCGCGCAGATCCGGAAGCCGGTGCCCGGCTCGTCGACCGCGCTCAGCCAGTCGAAGTACGTGCAGCCCAGCTTGTCCCGGGCGATTTCGAGCGAGGAGATCCAGCTGCCGACGGGCACGTCCACCGTGAGGACGCCGTACGAGGACTCGGCGACGGCCTCGGCGCCGAAGACCGTGGGCGCCGCGTCGGGGAGGGAGTCGTAGAGGTTCACGCGCCGGCCCCCGGAGCGGGTGCGGACAGCGGCGTGACCGGGACCGGGACCGGGGCCGTGACGAGGCCGCTGGTGAGCTGGGAGACGGACGGGCCCGTCGCGTAGCGGTCGGCCAGCGATTCCCGGGCGATCTTCTCCTGGAGCTTGAGGATGCCCTGGAGCAGCGCCTCCGGGCGCGGCGGGCAGCCGGGGACGTAGACGTCGACCGGGATGATCTGGTCCACGCCCTTCGTCACCGCGTACGAGTCCCAGTACGGCCCGCCGCAGTTGGAGCAGGCGCCGAAGGAGATGACGTACTTCGGCTCCGGCATCTGCTCGTACAGCCGCTTCACGGCCGGGGCCATCTTGTCCGTGACCGTGCCCGAGACGATCATCAGGTCGGCCTGGCGGGGGCCCGGCGCGAAGGGGATGACCCCGAGCCGGATGAAGTCGTGCCGGGCCATGGACGCGGCGATGAACTCGATCGCACAGCAGGCGAGGCCGAAGTTGAAGACCCACAGGCTGTACCGGCGGCCCCAGTTGAGGACCACCTTCATCGGTTCCGGGGCCAGACGGGAGAGCACTCCGAGGCGCCTGGGCTCGGGGAGCAGCTCGCCCTCGGCGGGTGTCACAGCGGGTGTCACGTCCATTCGAGGACGCCCTTCTTGTACGCATAGAGCAGGCCGACGGCCAGGAAGCCCAGGAAGATGAACATCTCCACCAGGGTCGTGGCGCCGTAACCGGCGGCGGCGAACACCGTCGCCCACGGGAACAGGAAGATCGAGTCGACGGCGAAGATGACGTAGAGGAAGGCGTAGACGTAGTAGCGGACCTGGGTGTGGGCCCAGCCCTCGCCCACCGGGTCCACGCCGCATTCGTAGGTCAGCAGCTTCTCGGGGCTCGGGACCACCGGCCGCAGCAGGCGGCCGGCTCCGAAGGCCACGGCCACGAAGAGCACACCCAGTACGGCCAGCAGGCCGACGACCGAATAACTCCGGAAGTAGTCTGCCGCGAGCACGGTTGCGGTCGATACCGTTGGGTCAGGCACGTCCGTTCCTCGCTTCTCGGCCACTGTCGACGATCTGGTATGTACGCGAGTCTAGGCCCTGCCTCACACACGGTGGGGTTATCCCCCGTTCACAGCACCCGGCCACCCCATGGCACCAGCGGGTCGCACTTGACAGGCTGGGCGGCATGACCGCGATCAAGCACGCCAGTCGGCCCAGCGGGTCCGACCGCGCCACTGGCTCCGGCCGGCCGAACCGGCCCCGTGAGGAAACCGGCGACGACCGGCCTCCCCCCGTACGCGCCGTCTTCAGCGCCGTGACGTGGAAGGAGATCGGCTACCTGCTCGGCAACCTGCCGGTGGCGGTCGTCGGTTTCGTTTACACCGTCTTCATGGTCGCGACCGCGGGCAGCCTGTCCGTGACGGCCATCGGAATTCCGCTGCTCGCCTGCGGCCTCTACCTGTCCCGCCAGTTGGGACGGCTGGAACGGGCACGGGCGCGGGCGCTGCTGGGCGTGCGGGTGGACGAGCCGACCCCGATCCCGGGCCCCCGGCGGACCGGGGGCTTCTTCCCCTGGCTGTGGACGAGCGTCAAGGACCCGGTCGCCTGGCGGACCGTGCTCTACGAGCTGATCCGGCTCCCGTGGGGCGTACTGACCTTCACCGTCGTACTGACCGGACTGTTCGTGCTGTGGCCGGTCCTGCCGTACGTGGTGCGCGGGCTGGCCAACGCGGACCGCGCGATGGTACGGGGGCTCCTGTCCCCCTCGGACGAGCTGGAGCGGCGCATCGCGGAGCTGGAATCCGACCGCGGGGTCGTCGTCGACACCGCGGCGGCCGACCTGCGGCGCATCGAACGCGATCTGCACGACGGCGCGCAGGCGCGGCTGGTGGCCCTGGCGATGGGGCTGGGCCTGGCCAAGGAGAAGCTGCTGGAGGACCCGCAGGGCGCGGCGGCGATGGTCGACGAGGCGCACGGGGAGGTGAAGATCGCCCTCCAGGAGCTGCGGGACCTCGCTCGGGGAATCCACCCCGCCGTGTTGACGGACCGGGGACTGGACGCGGCGCTGTCGTCGGTGGCCTCGCGGTGCGTGGTGCCGGTGAAGGTGGCGGTGGACCTGCCGGCGCGGCCGGCGGAGGCGATCGAGGGGATCGCGTACTTCGTCGTGTCGGAGCTGCTGCAGAACGTGAGCAAGCACGCGGGCGCGCGGGTCGCGGGCGTGGAGGTGTGGCGGGCGGGTGCGCGGCTGCTCATCCGGGTGTCGGACGACGGGCGCGGTGGTGCGCGGATGTCCGGCGGTACAGGGCTGGCCGGGCTCGCGGAGCGGTTGGGCGCGGTGGACGGGGTGCTGGTGCTGGACTCGCCCGAGGGGGCGGGCACGGTGGTCACGGCCGAGCTGCCGTGGCGGGACCACGGGGGTGCGGGTCGCTGAGCCGGATCCGCTGACGCCGCTGGGGTGGGGGACTCCCGTCCGGGGTGGGGCGGGGGTCCCGTCCGCGTGGGGGCCCGACCGGGTGGCGGGGTCCGTCGCCGAATCCGCCCGGGGTGGGGTTAACCCCCCGGTGGACAGGCCGACTCGCCGCATGGTTCGGCCGCGCGGTGGGCGACAGGGTGGAGGCGTAGCGGGCGGACGGAAGGACGGGGCGCGACCATGGACGACGGCAACGGCAAGGGCAACGGCAAACGCAGGGGCGGTGGCGCCGGCACCAGCACGGGCGGCGGCGGTGCCTTCGGCGGTCACGGCGGCGGTGGGTTCGGCGGTAGCGTCCGCGGACACGGCGGCAGCGGCTTCGGCGGTGGCGTCCACCGACACGACGGCGACGGCTTCGGCGCCGTGCTGCGCGCACCCCTCGCGGGGCGGACCTGGCGGGAACTGGGGTATCTGCTCCTCGGGCTGCCGCTCAGCACGCTGTACTTCTCGCTCGCCATCGCCGGCCTGAGCCTCGGCGCCGGGCTGCTCGTCACCTTCCTCGGGATTCCGGTACTCGCCGGCGTACTCGCGATGTGCCGCGGGTTCGGGCACCTGGAACGGGCCCGGGTACGCGCCCTGCTCCGGACCGACATCCCCGATCCCTCCCCCATCCGGGCCGAGAAGCGCGGAGCCCTCGCCGCGATGGGGGCGCTGCTCAAGAGCGGGAGCGCCTGGCGGCACGCGCTGTACTGCGTGATCCACTTCCCGTGGGCGGTGTTCAGTTTCACCCTGGCGGTGGTGTTCTGGGCGTACGGGTGGGGCTTCCTGCTGTACCCCGTCTGGTTCTGGGTCTTCCCCGCCTACACCGATCAGCCCGGCCTGCAGCTCTTCCAGAACGGCGACTACGCCTTCCACCTCGACTCCCCCGCGGAGATCGCCCTCACCAGCCTGGTCGGTCTGGCCTTCACGCTCGCCACGCCGTGGGTGCTCCGGGCCCTGACCACCGTCGACCGGGTCCTGATCAGCGGGCTGCTCGGCGCCTCCCGCCTCGACTCCCGCGTCAGCGAGCTGGAGTCCGACCGGGGGGTGGTCGTGGACACCGCCGCCGCCGACCTGCGGCGCATCGAGCGCGACCTGCACGACGGGGCACAGGCCCGGCTCGTGGCCCTCGCGATGGATCTGGGGCTGGCGAAGGAGAAGCTCACCGAGGATCCGCAGGCCGCCGCGCGGATGGTGGACGAGGCCCACGGGGAGGTGAAGATCGCCCTCCAGGAGCTGCGCGACCTGGCCCGCGGGATCCATCCGGCCGTACTGACCGACCGCGGTCTGGACGCGGCGCTGTCGTCGGTGGCCGCGCGGTGCGCGGTTCCGGTACGGGTGGCCGTGGATCTCCCGTACCGGCCTGCGGCCGCGATCGAGGGGATCGCGTACTTCACGGCCTCCGAGCTGCTGCAGAACATCAGCAAGCACTCCGGGGCGCGGTCGGCCTCGGTGGACGTGTGGAAGTCCGGGGAGCGGCTGCTGATCCAGGTCGCCGACGACGGCCGTGGCGGGGCGGGGCCCCGGCCCGGTTCGGGGCTGGCGGGCCTGACCGAGCGAGTGGACGCGGTGGACGGGGCGCTGGTCGTCGACTCGCCGCCGGAGGGCGGTACGACGGTCACGGCGGAGCTCCCCTGGCGCGCCCGGCCCTGAGGCGGGCGGCCCGGATGACGCGGCGGCCCGGGTCCGGCCCCTGAACCGGCCCGGGCCCGGCCCCTGAACCGAGCCCCGGCCCGGCCCCTGAACCGAGCCCCGCCGAGCCCGTCTCCGTGGCGGGCCCCCGACGGGCTTCGCGGCGAAAACTCGGCCTGTACGCGCACCGGTTGCCCCGGCTCTGCATCCATCCGGCCCCGAGCTGGGATGCTGGGGCCGAGCCCGAACGTGCGGGTACGAGTGGATGCGGGAGCTGCTGAGTCGTGGACGACAGGGTGCGAGTGGTCATCGCCGAGGATTCGGTGCTGCTGCGTGAGGGTCTGACCCGGCTGCTGACCGACCGGGGGCACGACGTCGTCGCCGGCGTCGGGGACGCGGAAGCCCTGATCAAGACCGTGGCGGAGCTGGCGGCGGAGGACGCGCTGCCGGATGTGGTGGTGGCGGATGTGCGGATGCCGCCGACGCACACCGACGAGGGCGTACGGGCGGCCGTACGCCTGCGCCGCGAGTACCCGGGGATCGGGGTGCTGGTCCTGTCGCAGTACGTGGAGGAGCAGTACGCCACCGAGCTGCTGGCCGGCTCCAGTACCGGAGTGGGGTACCTGCTCAAGGACCGGGTCGCCGAGGTGCGGGAATTCCTGGACGCGGTCGTGCGCGTGGCCCGGGGCGGTACCGCCCTGGACCCGGAGGTCGTCGCCCAGCTGCTCGGCCGCAGCCGGAAGCAGGACGTACTGGCGGGCCTGACTCCCCGCGAGCGCGAGGTGCTCGGGCTGATGGCCGAGGGACGTACGAATTCTGCCGTGGCGAAGCAGCTGGTGGTCAGCGACGGAGCGGTGGAGAAGCACGTCAGCAACATCTTCATGAAGCTGGGCCTGTCGCCGAGTGACGGGGATCACCGGCGTGTTCTGGCCGTTCTCACCTACCTGAAGTCCTGATCGACCGACACTCAGTCAGATATGGCATAACCGGTCGGGTCGTCTCGACGTGCGGGCCGACGGTCCAGAATGTGGTGGTTCCCGGGGACTTCATCCCTACGGACGTAGGGTTGAACTTGGGGGCGCCCACGCCTCGAAGGAGGTCCAGTTCAGTGACCAGCCAGGTCAGTAGCGCAGCCGAGCAGGCCGACGGGGCCGGGGGTGCGGTTGTCGGTGGACAGCGCGCCCCGGCCGGCCCGGGCGGCAAGGAAGTCCGCCGCCTCGATCGTGTGATCATCCGATTCGCGGGTGACTCCGGTGACGGCATGCAGCTCACCGGTGACCGGTTCACCTCGGAAACGGCGACGTTCGGCAACGACCTCTCGACCCTGCCGAACTTCCCCGCCGAGATCCGCGCGCCCGCCGGGACCCTGCCGGGCGTTTCTTCCTTCCAGCTGCACTTCGCCGACCACGACATCCTCACCCCCGGCGACGCGCCGAACGTGCTGGTCGCGATGAACCCGGCCGCCCTCAAGGCCAACATCGCGGACGTGCCCCGCGGCGCGGAGATCATCGTCAACACGGACGAGTTCACCAAGCGGCCGATGGCCAAGGTCGGCTACGAGACCTCCCCGCTGGAAGACGGCTCCCTCGACGCCTACCACCTGCACCCGGTGCCCCTGACGACCCTGACGGTCGAGGCACTGAAGGACTTCGGGCTCTCCCGCAAGGAGGCCGAGCGCAGCAAGAACATGTTCGCGCTGGGCCTGCTGAGCTGGATGTACCACCGGCCCACCGAAGGCACCGAACAGTTCCTGCGCCGGAAGTTCGCGAAGAAGCCCGCCATCGCCGAGGCGAACGTCGCCGCCTTCCGGGCCGGCTGGAACTTCGGCGAGACGACCGAGGACTTCGCCGTCTCCTACGAGGTCGCCCCGGCGACCAAGGCCTTCCCGACCGGCACCTATCGCAACATCTCCGGGAACCTGGCCCTGTCCTACGGGCTGATCGCCGCGGGCCGGCAGGCCGACCTGCCCCTCTACCTGGGCTCGTACCCGATCACCCCGGCCTCCGACATCCTGCACGAGTTGTCGAAGCACAAGAACTTCGGCGTGCGGACCTTCCAGGCCGAGGACGAGATCGCAGGCATCGGCGCGGCCCTCGGCGCGGCCTTCGGCGGGTCCCTCGGCGTGACGACCACCTCCGGGCCGGGTGTGGCGCTGAAGTCGGAGACGATCGGGCTGGCGGTGTCGCTGGAGCTGCCGCTGCTGATCGTGGACATCCAGCGCGGTGGCCCCTCCACCGGTCTGCCCACCAAGACGGAGCAGGCGGACCTCCTGCAGGCCATGTACGGGCGCAACGGCGAGGCGCCGGTCCCGATCGTGGCGCCCAGGACCCCCGCCGACTGCTTCGACGCGGCACTGGACGCGGCGCGGATCGCGCTGACGTACCGGACGCCGGTCTTCCTGCTCTCCGACGGCTACCTCGCCAACGGTTCCGAGCCCTGGAAGATCCCCGACGTGGACGACCTGCCCGACCTGCGGACCCCATTCGCGTCCGAGCCCAACCACGAGCTCGCGGACGGTACCGAGGTCTTCTGGCCGTACAAGCGGGACCCCGGGACGCTGGCCCGGCCCTGGGCCGTCCCGGGCACGCCCGGCCTCGAACACCGCATCGGCGGGATCGAGAAGCAGGACGGCAGCGGCAACATCTCCTACGACCCGGCCAACCACGACCTCATGGTCCGCACCCGTCAGGCCAAGGTCGACGGCATCGAAGTCCCCGACGTCGACGTCGACGACCCGGACGGGGCCCGCACGCTCGTCCTGGGCTGGGGCTCCACCTACGGCCCCATCACCGCCGCCGTCCGCCGCCTGCGCCTTGACGCCGTTCCCATCGCCCAGGCCCACTTGCGCCACCTGAACCCCTTCCCGAGGAATCTGGGTGAGGTCCTCAAGCGTTACGAGAAAGTAGTAGTGCCGGAGATGAACCTCGGGCAGCTGGCCACCCTGATCCGGGCGAAGTACCTGGTCGACGCCCAGTCCTACAACCAGGTGAACGGAATGCCCTTCAAGGCCGAGCAGCTCGCCACGGTCCTCAAGGAGGCCACCCATGACTGAGGCAACCACCGAGGCGACCGACACGATCGGGCCTACCGGGACGGCGGCGGCCGGCCGTAAGGGCGCGGTGGCCGATACCGCGTCCACGCTGCTGTCGCTCGTGCCCAAGGCGCAGGCCAAGCAGTCGATGAAGGACTTCAAGTCGGACCAGGAGGTCCGCTGGTGCCCCGGCTGCGGTGACTACGCCGTCCTCGCCGCCGTGCAGGGCTTCATGCCCGAGCTCGGCCTGGCGAAGGAGAACATCGTCTTCGTCTCCGGGATCGGCTGCTCCTCCCGGTTCCCGTACTACATGAACACCTACGGGATGCACTCCATCCACGGCCGTGCCCCCGCCATCGCCACGGGCCTGGCCACCTCCCGCCGCGACCTGAGCGTGTGGGTGGTCACCGGTGACGGTGACGCGCTGTCCATCGGCGGAAACCACCTCATCCACGCCCTGCGCCGCAACGTCAACCTCAAGATCCTGCTGTTCAACAACCGGATCTACGGTCTGACCAAGGGCCAGTACTCCCCCACCTCCGAGCTCGGCAAGATCACCAAGTCGACCCCCATGGGGTCGCTCGACGCACCCTTCAACCCGGTGTCCCTGGCCATCGGCGCCGAAGCCTCCTTCGTGGCCCGCACCGTGGACTCCGACCGCAAGCACCTCACCGAGGTCCTGCGCCGGGCCTCCGACCACCAGGGCACGGCGCTGGTGGAGATCTACCAGAACTGCAACATCTTCAACGACGGCGCCTTCGATGCCCTGAAGGACAACGACCGGGCGCAGGACGCGGTCATCCGCCTGGAGGACGGGCAGCCGATCCGCTTCGGCGCGGACCTGACCAAGGGCGTCGTCCGCAACCCGGCCACCGGAGACCTGGAGGTCGTGACGGTCACCCCGGAGAACGAGGCGCGGATCCTCGTCCACGACGCCGGGGCGGCCAGCCCCACCACGGCTTTCGCCCTCTCCCGCCTCGCCGACCCCGACACCCTTCACCACACCCCCATCGGGGTCTTCCGCAATGTCGACCGGCCCGTTTACGACACGCTCATGGCCGAGCAGCTCGACACGGCCACCGAGCAGAACGGCAAGGGCGACCTCGGCGCCCTGCTGAGCGGCAACGACACCTGGACCGTCATCGGCTGACCCCTGCCGTGCCCCCGCGAAGCCCGGATCTCGCCGGAGGTCCGGGCTTCGCCGTGTCGACGGTGTCATGAGCATCTCCCGCTAACGGGCATGACATCCGTCCCGGACGGCGCTACGGTCTTCAAGTTGGCTGGAAGTCGCACAGGAGGCCCCGTGAAGGCAGGGAACGAGCAGCGCACGGGTTTGCTCTACGGATTCGGCGCATACGGCATGTGGGGTCTGGTCCCCCTCTTCTGGCCGCTCCTCAAGCCCTCCGGCGCCATCGAGATCCTCGCCCACCGCATGGTGTGGTCGCTGGCCGTGGTCGGGTTGGCGCTGCTCGCGCTGCGCCGCTGGGGCTGGATACGAGAGCTGCTCCGGCAGCCCCGCAAGCTGGTCCTGACCACTCTGGCCGCCTTGGTGATCACCGTGAACTGGGGCCTGTACATCTGGGCCGTCAACAACGGCCAGGTCGTCGAGGCGAGCCTCGGCTACTTCATCAATCCGCTGGTCAGCATCGCGATCGGAGTGCTCCTGCTCGGCGAACGGCTGCGCCGCGCGCAGTGGGCGGCAGTCGGGGTCAGCTTCGTCGCCGTGCTGGTGCTCGCCGTCGGTTACGGGCGGCCGCCGTGGATCTCACTGGTCCTGGCCTTCTCTTTCGCGGTGTACGGGCTGCTGAAGAAGAAGATCAACATGGGTGGGCTGGAGTCGCTGACCGCCGAGACCGCACTGCTGTTCCTGCCCGCCCTCGGCTACCTGCTGTGGCTCGGCGCGCAAGGGCAGTCCACCTTCGCCTCGCACGGCCTCGGGCACGCCGTCCTGCTCGCCTCGGCCGGACTCGTCACCGCGGTCCCGCTGGTGTGCTTCGGGGCGGCCGCGATCCGCGTCCCGCTCTCCACCCTCGGGCTGCTCCAGTACATGGCGCCGGTGTTCCAGTTCGCGCTGGGCGTCCTGTACTTCCACGAGGCCATGCCGCCCGAGCGCTGGGTCGGCTTCTCCCTGGTCTGGGCCGCGCTCGCCGTCCTGACCTGGGACGCGCTGCGTACGGCGCGCAGGCCCCGGGCGCTGCTCGAAGAGGTCCCCGCCGCAGTGGTGGCGCCGGCACGCGAGCCTGCGTAACAGCACACCCCGCCCTCTCACGATCCCCGGTACGGACCACCCGTACCGGGGATCGTCCGTTTTCCGAACTGACCTGACCGAATTGTGGTCTTGACTGAACGTCATAATCTCACTGACCATCAGGCTCGCACTGACGCACGAACGCTCACCTGCGCTACCCCGCACGTTCCGTCATATCCCCGCGGAATCCCGGAGCCCCCACATGAGCCTGTCCGTCTCCCGGCGCCTCGCTGCCGTGACCGCATTCGCGGTCGCGGGCCTGTTCGCCTCCACCGCCCCCGCGGCGCTCGCCGCCCCCACGGCGGCCACCGCGGCGCCGACGCCGCCCGACATTCCGCTGGCCAACGTCAAGGCCCACCTGTCGCAGTTCTCGACCATCGCCGCCAACAACGGCGGCAACCGCGCCCACGGGCGGGCCGGCTACAAGGCGTCGATCGACTACGTGAAGGCCAAGCTCGACGCGGCGGGCTTCACCACCACCCTGCAGACCTTCACCACCAGCGGCGCCACCGGGTACAACCTGATCGCCGACTGGCCGGGCGGCGACCCCAACGCGGTCCTGATGGCGGGCGCGCACCTGGACTCGGTGTCCTCGGGCGCCGGGATCAACGACAACGGCTCCGGGTCGGCGGCCGTTCTGGAGACCGCCCTCGCCGTCTCGCGGGCCGGCCTCCAGCCCACGAAGCACCTGCGTTTCGGCTGGTGGGGGGCGGAGGAGCTGGGCCTGGTCGGCTCGAAGTACTACGTCAACAACCTGCCGAGCACCGAGCGCGCGAAGTTCTCCGGGTACCTGAACTTCGACATGATCGGCTCGCCGAACCCGGGCTACTTCGTCTATGACGACGACCCGACCATCGAGCAGACCTTCAAGAACTACTACGCGGGCCTCGGCGTCCCGACCGAGATCGAGACCGAGGGCGACGGACGCTCCGACCACGCCTCCTTCAAGAACGTGGGCATACCCGTCGGCGGCCTGTTCACCGGCGCCAGCAACACGAAGTCGTCGGCGCAGGCGCAGAAGTGGGGCGGCACCGCCGGTCAGGCCTTCGACCGCTGCTACCACTCCTCCTGTGACGGCACGGCGAACATCAACGACACCGCCCTGGACCGCAACGCCGACGCCATCGCCTACGCGGTCTGGAACCTCGGCGCGGCCACGCCGGTCCCGCCGGGCCCGTCCTTCGAGAACACCGCTGACGTCAGCGTGCCGGACTCCCCCGCGGCCGCGGTGACTTCGCCGATCACGGTCTCCGGCGTCTCGGGCAACGCGCCCGCGACCACCAAGGTGGACGTCAACATCGTCCACACCTACCGCGGCGACCTGGTCGTCCACCTGATCGCCCCGGACGGCACCGCCTACCTGCTGAAGAACTCCAGCGGGTCGGACTCGGCGGACAACGTCATCGCCTCGTACACGGTCAACGCGTCGAGCGAGGCGGCCAACGGGGTCTGGAAGCTCCAGGTCAAGGACGTGGCCGCGCAGGACGTCGGCTACATCAACAGCTGGAAGATCACCTTCTGACCGGACCGGTCTGACTGACCGATCGGCCGGACTGACCGACCGGACTGACCGACCGGACTGACCGACCGAGCAGACCGACCGACCGACCCGATCGTCCGACCCGATCGTCCGGGCCGCCGCCGCAGACCCCTCACCCTCCGGTGGGGAAGCGGCGGCGGCTACGCGTCCTCCGTGCGGGCCCGTACGGAGGACGGCAGCGGATCCCGTATCCGGGCGCGGAGCTCCTCGGCCACCGCCGCGACGTCCGCGCGGCCCAGCTTCGCCGCCTCGACCAGATCGCCGAGCACCTCCGGCGAGGGCAGCTGTTCGGCCCCGGCCACGCGCAGGTACGAGCGGGTCGCGGCGGCCGCGTAGAACTCGTTCATCGGGGACTCCAGCGCCGGGCACACCGCGAGGGTGTGCAGAAACGCGGCGGCCCGCCACGCGGTGTCCGGGGCGGGCTGTTCGGGCACGAGGACGAGGTCGTTCTGGTGCCGGGCGACGGCGGCGGCCACCCCGGAGGGATCCCACACGGCGGGATCGGACGGGAGATGGTGGGCCAGAGCGGTCCAGGCCCACTCCATGGTGATCTTCAATTGCCGAACCGCTCCTGGAAGTAGCTCCAGTGGTCCGCGAACTCCTCTATGCCGGAAAGGAAGTTCTTCCGGTCCTCGTCGAGTTCGCGTTCCGTGACTTCGGTGATCAGTGCGGTGACCGTCGTCCCCAGGGCCGCCGCGCGCGCCTTCAGGCGTTCGTGGAACTCTTCGTCCAGGCGGATGGTGACGTGTCTCGACATGCCCTCCACGGTACAGCGACCGTGCTGTACGCAGGAGGGGAATGCCGGAAGGGTGGGCGGGGACACAGTCCCGGCCCACCCTTCGGACAGTCTTGCTGCGGGTGACTACTTGTTGGCGTCGGCCGCCTTCACCAGCGCGTCCTTGGTGACCGCGCCGACGTAGACCTTGCCGTCGTCCGTGATCAGGGCGTTGACGAGGCGGGTCGAGAGGACCCGGCCCTCACCGAACGAGCCGGACACCTTGTCCCCGAGGGAGTCGAGGAACTGCTGGGCCGCCTTCGGCGCGTCCTTGTCGCCCTCCAGGTCCTTCAGACCCTGGCCGGCTCCGGAGTCGATCCGGGCGATGGTCGCCCAGCCTTCGCCGAGCACCTTCGTCTCGCCCTTGCCGTCACCGGTGCCGTTCGCGCCGTCGAACAGGCCGCCCAGCCCCGGGAAGGACTCCAGCGCCTTGAACTCCTTGCCGTCCTCGCCCTTCTCGCCGCGGGCGGCCTCGGCCGCGCCCTCGGTCACCTTGGCGCCCTTGGGCGGGGTGAAGGCGAAGGTGTCGGCGGACGGCTTGGAGAAGTCCACCTTGGTGAAGCCGGCGTCCACGATCGGCTTGCCGCCCTGGGAGGAGAGCAGCTGCACGCGCAGCGGCACGCCGTTCTTCGCGTCCACGGAGATCTGGACCGAGCCGACCGTCGAGCCGCTCTGCTTGGGCTTGAGCACCAGCTGGTAGGCGTCGCGCCCGGCCACCTGAGCGGTGTCGCCGACACTGACGTCGGTGGTCGGGCCGGCCGCCTTCAGGACCTCCTCGGCCAGCTGCTGCGGCGAGGTGTCGAGGCGGTCGCCCGTCTTGTGCTCCCGGCCCGCGCCCTTGCCGCCGTCCTGCGCCCCGCCCTTCGCCCCGTCCTTGCCGGCCTCCGGGTTCTTCTCGTGGAAGACCTCGTTCGACTTGGAGTCGTATCCCCACAGGTCGTCGCCGTTGTGGATGAGGCTGTACTCGTCCTTCCCGTCCAGGAAGGTGAGCTTCTGCCGGTCCGGGCCGTCGGCCGCGACGCGGAAGGTGTGCGTGCCGCTCGCGAGCTGGGCGACCTTGTCCTCCGGGTTGGCGGAGCCGCCCGCGACCCCGCCGCCGCCGAGCAGGCCGGTCGCGAAGGACGGCAGGCCCAGGTCGGTGCTGAGCCTGGCCGTGCCGGACAGCTCCTGCACCTCCGAGGCCGCGATCTTCTCGATGAGCTGCTGCGCCGTCACCTTCGGCAGGTCGGGTCCGCCGGCGTTGGCGAAGGCGGGGACCATCGCGACGGTCGCCGCGGCCACACCCGCCACCGCGACCGGTACCGCGTACCGGGCGACCTTGCGAGAAGTCTTCGTTTTCGCTGCCATGTCAGTGCCCTGCCCTCTGTGTCGACGGCGGCGACCGCCGTGTCGCCGCGCTCACCCGATGTGGTGGGGTTGATGACTCCATCTGACCAAATCGGAGGGCCGAAGGCGTCAGCCCCCGGAAGCAACCGCGCGTACGACCGTGGGATGACACGGCAAGGGCCCTTCTCCCCCGACCCGTAGGGGTCGAAGGGCGGAAGGGCCCATTCCGCAGTCTGGGGGCGCAGACGCGGCTGCGGTACGGAAGCCGTCGAGCCGTCAGCCGGCGCGGTGGACCACCGCGTCGCAGAGCTCCTCCAGCGCCGACTTCGCGAAGCACTCCGGCAGCGGCGCCAGTGTGGCGCGCGCGTCCTGCGCGTACCGGATGGTGTCGCGGCGGGCCTGCTCCAGGGCGGGGTGCACCCGCAGGCGGGCCAGTACCTCGGCGTGCCGGGCGTCGTCCGTCAGATCGCCGTCCAGGAGGCGTACGAGCTCCAGGTCCTCCTCCCGGCCGTCGCGGGCCGCGATCTCGCGCAGCCGCAGCACGGGCAGGGTGGGGATGCCCTCGCGCAGGTCGGTGCCGGGGGTCTTGCCGGACTCGTGCGCGTCGGAGGCGATGTCGAGGACGTCGTCGGCGAGCTGGAAGGCGGTGCCGAGCCGCTCGCCGTACTGGGTCAGGATGTCGACGACCGACTCGTCCGCGCCGGACATCAGCGCGCCGAAGCGACCGGAGACGGCGATCAGCGAGCCGGTCTTGCCGGCGATGACGTCGAGGTAGTGGGCGACCGGGTCCCGTCCGTCGCGCGGACCGGCCGTCTCCAGGATCTGGCCCGTCACCAGCCGCTCGAAGGCCTCGGCCTGGATGCGTACGGCCTCGGGCCCGAGGTCGGCCAGGATGTGCGAGGCACGGGCGAACAGGAAGTCACCCGTCAGGACGGCCACGGAATTGCCCCAGCGGGTGTTGGCGCTGGCGACGCCGCGGCGCACGTCCGCCTCGTCCATGACGTCGTCGTGGTAGAGCGTCGCCAGGTGGGTCAGTTCCACCACCACGGCGGACGGCACGATTCCGGGCGCGTACGGATCGCCGAAACGGGACGCGAGCATCACCAGCAGCGGCCGGAACCGCTTGCCTCCGGCTCGTACCAGGTGCTGCGCGGCCTCGGTGATGAAGGGGACTTCGCTCTTGGTGGCTTCCAGCAGACCCGCCTCGACAGCGGCCAGTCCGGCCTGGACATCGGTCTCAAGAGCCTGGTCCCGCACGCTCAGTCCGAACGGCCCGACGACGGTCACGAGGGGTACTCCTGTCTGCTGACGATCACGCTGACGATCACCTGGATTGTCGATGTGTCGCTGCCATCACTCAAGCCAGCGTATCGGGTCCCTTTTCGATCACCGAGAGCGCCCGTCCGGTCGCCACCCGCGCACTGCCCGAAACACACCGGTATGTTCTTGAAAGGCCGAAACAGTCGGATACCCCGTCCACCGAGGCGATTGGCGGCTGAACCCTGATGACCATCCGTACCGATTTCCCGTACGAGACCACCCGCGAGGATGTCCGGATCCCGCTGTCCGATGGCGTGGAGCTGTACGCGCGGATCTGGCGCCCGGTGACGGACGAGCCGGTTCCGGCGCTGCTGGAGTACCTCCCGTACCGCCTGACGGACTGGACCGCGCCGCGCGACTGGCAGCGCCACCCCTGGTACGCCGGGCACGGCTACGCCTCGGTACGGGTGGACGTGCGCGGCCACGGGTGCAGCGGAGGCCGTCCCGGCGACGAGTACGACGCCCGCGAGCTGGCCGACGGGGTGGCGGTGGTCGAGTGGCTGGCCGCGCGGCCGTGGTGCACGGGATCGGTGGGCATGTTCGGGATCTCCTGGGGCGGATCCAACAGCCTGCAGATCGCGGCGCTGGCGCCCGGGGCGCTGAAGGCCGTCGTGACGGTCTGCTCCACGGACGACCGGTACGGCAACGACGTGCACTACATGGGCGGCTCGGTGCTGGCCGTCGACATGCACGCGTGGGCGGCGGCCATGCTCGCCCTCACCGCGCGCCCGCCGGACCCGCGCTTCGTCGGGGACGGCTGGCGGGAGCAGTGGCTGGACCGGCTGGAGTCGGTCGAACCCCTGATCCACACCTGGCTGTCGCACCAGACGCGCGACGACTACTGGCGCCACGGCAGCGTCTGCGAGGACTACGCGGCGATCGGCGCCGCCGTGCTGGCCGTGGGCGGCTGGCACGACCCGTACCGCGACACGGTGCTGCGGCTGGTCGAGCACCTGCCGTCCTCGCGGGTACGGGGCCTGATCGGCCCGTGGTCGCACCAGTACCCGGACCGCGGACTTCCGCCGGGCCCGGCGATCGGCTTCCTCCAGGAGACCCTGCGCTGGTGGGACCACTGGCTCAAGGGCGTGGACAACGGCGTGACGCGCGAGCCGCTGCTGCGCGCCTGGATCAGCGAGTCGCACCGTCCCGCCACCGTGTACGACGAACTGCCGGGCCGCTGGGCCGGGGAGAAGAACTGGCCGTCGGCCTCCGTCATCCCCGTCCCGTATGGCCTTCAGGGCCCGCCGGTGGCCGTCGCCTCCCCCCAGCACACCGGGATGGACGCGGGCCGGTTCTCCCCCTTGGGCAATGACGCCGACCTGCCGCCGGACCAGCGGGAGGAGGACGCGAAGTCGGCCTGCTTCGAGTTCCCCGTCGGCCGCGAGGAGCCGCTGGAGATCCTCGGCCGGCCGTCGGTGACCCTGCGGCTGCGCCTCGACGTGCCGTACGGGCAGGTCGTGGCCCGCCTGTGCGACGTGGCCCCCGACGGCGCCTCGACGCTGATCACGCGGGGCGCGCTGAACCTCTCCGCCCGGCGGGGCCGGGACCGGGCGCTCCCCTGGCCCGTGGGCGCGTACGAGGACGTCACCTTCGAGCTGAACGGCATCGGCCACGCCTTCGCGCCGGGCCACCGCATCCGCCTGGCCGTGTCCTCCGCCTACTGGCCGTGGATCTGGCCCCGGGCCGGCTCGCAGGCGGGCTGGACCCTGGACCCCGCGGGCAGCGCGCTGACCCTCCCGGTGCGTGCCGCGTCCCCCGCCGGGGAGGGCGTCACCTTCGAGGCGCCGGAGCAGGCGCCGCCGCTGGGTGTCGCCCTCGGCGTAGCCGATCTCGGATACAGCCCCGCCACGCTGGACGAACCGCGGCCGGAACGGCTGGTGGTACGGGATGTCGCGCGCGGGACGTGGCGGCTGGAGGTGGACCCCCGGTACGGGGGCACGCGGGTGTACCCGGACGGCCTGGAGTACAGCGAGGACGCCCTGGACGTCTACGAGATCCAAGAGGCGGACCCGCTGTCGGCCCGGACCCGCTCGCAATGGCGGATCCGGCTGCACCGGCCGGAGGCGGCCTGGGACGCCCGTATCGAAACCCGGTCGGAGATCTCGTGCGACGAGGGCGGCTTCCTGACGTCGAACGAGGTGATCTGCCGGGAGGGCGACGAGATCCTCTTCCACCGCACGTGGGAACGCCGTCTCCCGCGTGCCGCGAGCTGACCCCGTACGGGCCCGCTCGCTGCGCGGGCGCGCAGACGGTGGGCCGGGGTCAGGCGTACAGCCGTTCCAGTACCACCGCGATGCCGTCCGCCTCGTTCGACAGCGTCAGTTCGTCCGCCACCGCGACCAGCTCGCGGTGCGCGTTGGCCATCGCCACCCCCCACCCCGCCCACGCGAACATCGGGATGTCATTCGGCATGTCGCCGAAGGCGATGGTCGACTCGGCCGGCAGGCCGAGGACGTCCGCCGCCCGTGCCAGGCCGCTCGCCTTGTCGATGCCCGGCGGCTGGAGCTCCACCGTGTGCTCCCCCGCCATCGTGACGTTCACCAGGTCGCCGACCACCGCCCGTGCCACTCGTGTCAGCTCGTCGTCGTCCAGCTCGGGGTGCTGGAGCAGCACCTTGTTGATGGGGGCGGACCACAGGTCGCCGCGCCGCGGCACCCGTACCGTCGGCAGGTGCGGGTGCCACATCCGGTAGCCCGGCCCTATCAGCATCTCCGCGTCCACCCCCTCCTGGTTGACCGCGGCGTAGACCTCGCCGATCTCCGCCTCGATCTTGCCGAGGGCCACCTCGGCCAGCCCCCGGTCCATCGACACGGAGTGCAGCAGGCGCCCGCGCGCCGCGTCGTACACCTGCGCGCCCTGCCCGCACACCGCGAGCCCCGTGTAGCCGAGGCCGTCGAGGACGTGCCGTACCTGCGGGACCGGGCGGCCGGTGACGATGATGTGCTGGGCTCCGGCCGCGCGGGCCTTCGCGAGTGCCTCGTACGAGCGGGCGGAGACGGTGTCTCCGGCGCGCAGCAGAGTCCCGTCCAGGTCAGTGGCGATCAAGGCGTGGGGGAGGGCGGAAGTCACGGCGCCAAGGATACGGACCCCTTTGGACAAGTCCTACAAATAGCGCCCGAATCTGGCCTCCCGCAGGCACCACCCGCCACGTAACGTGTCAACCAGCCCCCGGGACACCCCCGGACCGCGTCGAAAGCGAGGCAGTACCCCATGCCCCAGCAGAGCCCCCTCGATGTCCCCGAGGGCGACCCGTTCGGGCCGCACAACCTCCCGTACGGCGTCTTCTCCACCCCGCATGACCCGACGCGGCGCCGGATCGGTGTGCGGATCGGCGGGCACGTGCTCGACGCGGGGGCGGCCGCGGCCGCTCTCGGTTCCCCGTACGCGGGCCTGCTCGGGCAGTCCTCCCTCAACCCGCTGCTGGCCGCCGGGCGCACCGCCTGGCGCGATGTGCGGCGCGCGCTGACCGCCTGGGTCACCGACCCCGGCCACCGCCCGGCGGTGGAGCCGCACGTGCTGCCGCTGGACGAGGTCGCGCTGCACCTCCCGTACGAGGTCGCCGACTACGTCGACTTCTACGCGAGCGAGCACCACGCCACCAACGTGGGCCGGATCTTCCGCCCCGACGGGGACGCGCTGACCCCCAACTGGAAGCACCTGCCGATCGGTTACCACGGCCGCTCCGGCACGATCGTCGTCTCCGGAACGGATGTCGTACGGCCCTCCGGGCAGCGCAAGGCCCCCACCGACCCGACGCCCGTCTTCGGTCCGTCCGTCAAGCTCGACATCGAGGCCGAGGTCGGCTTCGTCGTCGGCACCCCCTCCGAGCTGGGCCGCCCGGTGGCGCTGGGCGACTTCGAGGACCACGTCTTCGGTCTGTTCCTGCTCAACGACTGGTCGGCGCGGGACATCCAGGCCTGGGAGTACGTGCCCCTGGGCCCCTTCCTCGGCAAGTCCTTCGCCACCTCCGTCTCCGCGTGGGTCACCCCGCTGGAGGCTCTGGACGCGGCCCGGATCGCCCCGCCCGCCCGGGACTTCCCCCTCCTGCCCTACCTCGACGACGCCGGCAGCGACCGGCCGGGCGGCTTCGACCTGCGCATCTCCGTCGCGGTCAACGGGCAGGAGGTGGCGCGGCCGCCGTTCGCCTCGATGTACTGGACCGCCGCTCAGCAGCTCGCGCACATGACCGTCAACGGCGCCTCGCTGCGCACCGGTGACGTCTACGGCTCCGGCACGGTCAGCGGCCCGGAAGCCGACCAGCGCGGTTCGCTGCTGGAGCTGACGTGGAACGGCCGCGACGCCATCGAACTCGCCGACGGCAAGCGGACCTTCCTGGAGGACGGCGACACCGTCACCCTCACCGCATGGGCCCCGGGCCCGGAGAACACCCGCGTCGGCCTCGGCGAGGTCACCGGCCGCATCGTGGGATCCCGCTAGGTCGTCTCTTTCGGATCTTGTCGGGCCCGGGTGACGTGGAGGTGCGTGCGTACGCCACCCGGGCGTAGCCGGCGTGCGGCGGGCGGGGCGGGCCCGGAGGGTGGTGGCAACGGGACCGGGAGGCCCGTACGCCGTACCACCACCGCGAGGAGCCGCCATGCCCGTACGCTGCCTGAAGACCGCCCTGACCTGCGCCGCCGCCGCGTCCCTTGCCCTTGCCGTGCTGCCCCCGGCCCAGGCCGTCGAGGGGCCGGCACCTGACGTGCGCAACAGAAAGGCCATGCGGGACATGGCGACGGCGCTCGCGGTGACGGCCAAGTACGTGGACGAGAGGCGGGCGATCGCGGACGGGTACGTCCGCCACGGCGAGTGCATGAACAACCCCTTCGGGAAGGGCGCCATGGGCTACCACTACGTCAAGGAGGCCTACTGGGGCTCGACGGACCCGAGCAAGCCCACAGCATTGGTCTACAGCGCCGAGACGGACCGGCACGGCCGTCGGCAGCTGCATGCGGTGGAGTGGATGGTCTCCGACCGCGACCAGGACCTGAAGACCGCGGACGACCGGCCGACGATGTTCGGCCTGCCCTTCGACGGGCCCATGCCGGGCCATTGGGCGGGCATGCCCAAACACTACGACCTGCACATGTGGGCCTACAAGAAGAACCCCGCCGGCCGCTTCCACAACTGGAACACGGCCCTGACCTGCCCCAAGAAGCCCTCCACCACCACACCCGCCCACCGCCATCACCCGTAAGCGCGGTCTTCGGCCGACCCCGCCGATAGGCTGGAGGGACTCGCGAGACTCCGGCTCATGGGAGCACTGATGAACCCGGAACACAGCTGGCCGGTCCCGCCTGCGGGCGGCTGGACTGCCGATGACCTGGACACGCTTCCGAATCTGCCTCCGCACACGGAGCTGATCGACGGGAGCCTCGTTTTCGTGAGTCCGCAGACCCGATTCCACACGCTGACGGTCGACTTCTTCACCTGGGAACTGCGCGCTTGGGCCCCTGAAGGGCTGGAAGTCCTCAGGGAGTTCACGATCGACATCGACCGCCGTAACCGTCCGGAGCCGGACGTGATCGTGGTCCCCGTCGAACCCGACGAGGATCCGAACCAGACCCGTCTGCCCGCCGAGTCCGTCCTGCTCGCGATCGAAGTCGTGTCCCCGGAGTCCGTCGACCGCGATCGCGAGGCCAAGCCGCTGAAGTACGCCCGCGCCGGGATCCCGCACTACTGGCGCGTCGAGAACAAGGACGGCCGTGCGGTCGTCTACGTCTTCGAGCGGGAACCGGCCACCGGCGCCTACACCAGCACCGGCATCTTCCACGACCGGCTCAAGGTCTCCGTCCCCTTCCCCATCGACCTGGACCTCACCCAGATCACGGCCAGGCGGCGCGGCGCCGAATAACCCCGGGACACGGCGCAGGGCCCGGCCCCCCGAAGGGAGCCGGGCCCTGCGCCGTGCGGCGGACCAGGTCAGCGGACGAACGTGCTCGCCTGCCCCGCCAGGTCCAGGAAGTACTGCGGGGCCACGCCCAGGACGAGGGTGACGGCGACTCCCACCGCGATGGTCGTCATCGTCAGCGGCGAGGGGACCGCAACCGTCGGGCCGTCGGCCTTCGGTTCGCTGAAGAACATCAGGACGATCACCCGGATGTAGAAGAACGCGGCGATCGCGGACGAGATGACACCGACCACGACCAGCGCCCCCGCGCCGCTCTCCGCCGCCGCCTTGAACACGGCGAACTTGCCGGCGAAGCCCGAGGTCAGCGGGATGCCGGCGAAGGCCAGCAGGAACACCGCGAAGACGGCGGCAGTGAGCGGCGAACGCCGTCCCAGCCCCGCCCACTTGGAGAGGTGCGTCGCCTCGCCGCCCGCGTCCCGCACCAGCGTGACCACCGCGAAGGCGCCGATCGTCACGAAGGAGTAGGCACCGAGGTAGAAGAGGACGGACTTGACCCCCTCCGCCGACGTGGCGATCACACCGGCCAGGATGAAGCCGGCGTGCGCGATCGAGGAGTAGGCCAGCAGTCGCTTGACGTCCGTCTGGGTCACGGCGATCACCGCGCCCGCCAGCATCGTGACGATCGCGACGCCCCACATCACCGGCTGCCAGTCCCACCGCAGACCGGGCAGGACCACATACAGCAGCCGCAGCAGCGCGCCGAAGGCCGCGACCTTCGTCGCCGCCGCCATGAAGCCGGTGACCGGTGTCGGGGCGCCCTGGTAGACGTCCGGGGTCCACATGTGGAAGGGAACCGCGCCGACCTTGAAGAGCAGGCCCATGAGGATCAGCGCGCCGCCGATCAGCAGCAGCGCGTCATTGCCCATGGTGGCGGCCAGCGCCGGGTCGATCCTCGCGACGGTACCGTCGGCCACGTCGGCGATCACGGCGTACGAGACCGAGCCCGCGTACCCGTAGAGCAGCGCGATGCCGAAGAGGAGGAAGGCGGAGGAGAAGGCTCCCAGCAGGAAGTACTTGACCGCGGCCTCCTGCGACATCAACCGCTGGCGGCGGGCGACGGCGCACAGGAGGTACAGCGGGAGGGAGAACACCTCAAGGGCGATGAACAGCATCAGCAGGTCGTTGGCCGCCGGGAAGATCAGCATCCCGGCGATCGCGAACAGCGCCAGCGGAAAGACCTCGGTGGTGGTGAAGCCCGCCTTGACGGCGGCCTTCTCGCTGTCGCTCCCCGGTACGGACGCCGCCTGCGCGGCGAAGGAGTCCACCCGGTTGCCGTGTGCGACGGGGTCGAGGCGCCGCTCGGCGAAGGTGAAGACCGCGACGATCGAGGCCAGCAGGATGGTGCCCTGCAGGAAGAGCGCCGGGCCGTCCACGGCGATGGCGCCCATGGCCGCGATCTGCGCCTTGGTGCTCCCGTACCCGCCGGCCGCGAGGGCGACGACCGCCGCGAAGGCCGAGGCCAGTGCGGCGACGGTGAGGAACACCTGGACGTAATAGCGTGCCTTGCGCGGTACGAAGGCCTCGACGAGGACTCCGAGGACCGCCGCGCCCACCACGATCAGCGTGGGCGCGAGCTGCCCGTACTCGATCTGCGGGGCCGGGATCCGGTCGACCGGTCCCTCGGCCGCCAGTGTCAGCAGGCTCTGGGCAGCAGTCAATGCGCTCACTTCGCCGCCTCCCCATTCTTCGCGGGTACGGCCTCAACAGCCACTTCTGGCTTGGGGTCCGTCTGCTTCACGTCCGACATGGTGTGCTTCACCGCCGGGTTGACGATGTCGGTGAGCACCTTCGGGTACACGCCCAGTCCGATCAGCAGCGCGATCAGCGGGGCGACGACCAGTACCTCCCGCAGGCGCAGGTCCGGCATCGCGCGGACCTCCTCCTTCACGGGTCCGGTCATGGTGCGCTGGTAGAGCACCAGCGTGTAGAGCGCGGCCAGCACGATGCCGAGGGTGGCGATGATGCCGGCGACCGGGTACCGGGCGAAGGTGCCGACCAGGACCAGGAATTCGCTGACGAAGGGCGCGAGGCCCGGCAGCGAGAGGGTGGCGAGGCCGCCGATGAGGAAGGTGCCCGCCAGTACCGGGGCCACCTTCTGCACGCCGCCGTAATCGGCGATGAGCCGCGAGCCGCGCCGGGAGATCAGGAAGCCGGCCACCAGCATGAGCGCCGCCGTCGACAGGCCGTGGTTGACCATGTAGAGGGTGGCGCCGGACTGGCCCTGGGAGGTCATCGCGAAGATGCCCAGGATGATGAAGCCGAAGTGCGAGATCGAGGCGTAGGCGATCAGCCGCTTGATGTCCCGCTGGCCTACGGCGAGCAGCGCGCCGTAGACGATGCTGACCAGGGCCAGGGCGATGATCACCGGGGTGGCCCACTTGCTGGCCTCCGGGAAGAGCCCGAGGCAGAAGCGGAGCATCGCGAAGGTGCCGACCTTGTCGACGACCGCGGTGATCAGCACGGCGACCGGGGCGGTGGACTCGCCCATCGCGTTCGGCAGCCAGGTGTGCAGCGGCCACAGCGGGGCCTTCACCGCGAAGGCGAAGAAGAAGCCGAGGAACAGCAGCCGCTCGGTGTTGGTCGCCATGTCGAGCGTGCCGGCGGCCCTCGCGGCGGCGATCTCCTGGAGGGAGAAGTTCCCGGCGACCACGTACAGGCCGATGACGGCGGCCAGCATGATCAGGCCGCCGGCCAGGTTGTAGAGGAGGAACTTGACCGCCGCGTACGAGCGCTGCGCGGCCGCGTTCTCCTCGGACCCGGCATGCGCCCGGTCCCCGAAGCCGCCGATGAGGAAGTACATCGGGATGAGCATGGCTTCGAAGAAGATGTAGAAGAGGAAGACGTCGGTGGCCTCGAAGGAGATGATCACCATCGCCTCGACGAGCAGGATCAGGGCGAAGAAGCCCTGAGTGGGCCGCCAACGGCTCGACTTCGTCTCGAGGGGGTCGGCGTCGTGCCAGCCGGCCGCGATCACGAACGGGATGAGCAGCGCGGTGAGCGCGATCAGCGCCACCCCGATGCCGTCGACGCCCAGCTCGTAGCGGACGCCGAAGTCGGCGATCCAGGAGTGGGATTCGGTGAGCTGGTAGCGGTCGCCTCCGGGCTCGAAGCGGACCGCGACGAGCACGGCCAGGGCCAGCGTCGCCAGCGAGAAGAGCAGCGCGAGCCACTTGGCCGCGGTCCTGCGGGCGGCCGGGACGGCCGCCGTCAGGATGGCGCCGACCGCGGGCACCGCGGCCGTCACCGTCAGAAGCGGGAAATTCATCTCACACCGCCCTCATCAGCAGGGTCGCGGCGATGAGGATCGCCGTGCCCCCGAACATCGAGATCGCGTAGCTGCGGGCGTAGCCGTTCTGCAGCTTGCGCAGCCGGCCCGAGAGCCCGCCGACCGAGGCGGCCGTCCCGTTGACCACTCCGTCCACCAGGCTGTGGTCGACGTACACGAGCGAGCGGGTCAGGTGCTCCCCGCCGCGCACCAGCACGACGTGGTTGAAGTCGTCCTGGAGCAGGTCCCTCCGGGCGGCCCGGGTGGCCCAGCTTCCGCGCGGCGCGACCACCGGGACGGGCCTGCGCCCGTACATGGCCCAGGCGGTGCCGACGCCGACGGCCAGGACCACCATCGTCGCCAGCGTCACCGTCAGGGCGCTGACCGGCGGGTGGCCGTGTTCGTACCCGGTGACGGGCTGCAGCCAGTTCAGGAACCGGTCGCCGATGCCGAAGAAGCCGCCCGCGAAGACGGAGCCGAAGGCGAGGACGATCATCGGGATGGTCATGGACTTGGGCGACTCGTGCGGGTGCGGCAGGTCCCCGGGGTGCGCCTCCACGCCGGGCTCGATCCCGGGGGTCTTGTCCGGGTCCGGGGCCGGCTGCCAGCGCTTCTCGCCGAAGAAGGTCAGGATCATCACGCGGGTCATGTAGAAGGCGGTGATTCCGGCGCCCAGCAGGGCCACTCCGCCGAGGATCCAGCCCTGGGTGCCGCCCTTGGCGAAGGCGGCCTCGATGATCAGGTCCTTGGAGAAGAAGCCCGACAGGCCCGGGAAGCCGATGATGGCCAGGTAGCCGAGGCCGAAGGTCACGAAAGTGACCGGCATGTAGGTGCGCAGGGCGCCGTACTTGCGCATGTCGACCTCGTCGTTCATCCCGTGCATCACGGAGCCCGCGCCGAGGAAGAGGCCGGCCTTGAAGAAGCCGTGCGTCACCAGGTGCATGATCGCGAAGACGTAGCCGATCGGGCCGAGGCCCGCGGCCAGGATCATGTAGCCGATCTGCGACATCGTGGAGCCCGCCAGGGCTTTCTTGATGTCGTCCTTCGCGCAACCGACGATCGCACCGAAGAGGAGCGTGACCGCTCCGACCACGACGACGGCGGTCTGCGCGGTCGGCGCCCCGTTGAAGACGGCGCCCGAGCGGACGATCAGATACACGCCCGCGGTCACCATGGTCGCCGCGTGGATCAGGGCCGAGACCGGGGTCGGGCCCTCCATCGCGTCGCCGAGCCAGGACTGCAGCGGGACCTGCGCCGACTTGCCGCAGGCGGCCAGCAGCAGCATCAGCCCGATCGCGGTGAGCGTGCCTTCCGAGGTCTCGCCCACCGACGCGAGGACCGGCCCGAAGGCGAAGGTCCCGAAGGTGGTGAACATCAGCATGATGGCGATCGACAGGCCCATGTCGCCGACCCGGTTGACCAGGAAGGCCTTCTTCGCGGCGGTCGCCGCGCTGGGCTTGTGCTGCCAGAAGCCGATGAGCAGATACGACGCCAGGCCGACGCCTTCCCACCCGACGTACAGCAGCAGGTAGTTGTCGGCGACGACGAGGAGCAGCATCGCGGCCAGGAAGAGGTTCAGGTAGCCGAAGAAGCGACGGCGTCGATCGTCGTGCTCCATGTACCCGATCGAGTACACGTGGATGAGCGTGCCCACGCCGGTGATCAGCAGGACGAAGGTCATCGACAGCTGGTCCAGCTGGAAGGCGATGTCCGCCTGGAAGCCCTCCACGGGGATCCAGCTGAACAGCCTCTGGTGCAGGGCCCGGTCGTCGGCTCCGCGTCCCAGCATGTCGGTGAAGAGGGCGACGCCGACGCCGAAGGAGGCGGCGGCGAAGAGGGTGCCGAGCCAGTGCCCGGTCTTGTCGAGGCGTCGGCCGCCGCACAGCAGCACCGCCGCTCCGAGCAGGGGCGCTGCCACCAGCAGCGCAATCAGGTTCTCCACAGCGACCCCTTACAGCTTCATCAGGCTGGCGTCGTCGACCGAGGCCGAGTGGCGGGTACGGAACAGCGACACGATGATCGCCAGGCCGACCACGACCTCCGCGGCGGCGACGACCATCGTGAAGAACGCGATGATCTGGCCGTCGAGATTGCCGTGCATCCGGGAGAAGGCGACGAAGGCGAGGTTGCAGGCGTTGAGCATCAGCTCGACGCACATGAACAGCACGATCGCGTTCTTCCGGATCACCACTCCGGCCGCGCCGATGGTGAACAGCAGGGCCGCCAGGTACAGGTAGTTGACCGGATTCACTTCGAGGCCTCCTCACGGCCGAGGCGCTCCGAGGACTTCTGCTCCAGCGCCTTCAGGTCCTCCAGGGCCTGGCTGGAGACGTCCCGGATCTGGCCGCGGCCGCGCAGGGTCTTGTTGACCGTCAGTTCGGACGGGCTGCCGTCCGGCAGCAGGCCGGGGATGTCCACGGCGTTGTGCCGGGCATACACGCCGGGTGCGGGCAGCGGCGGGAGCTGCACGCCCTCGCGGACGCGCCGCTCGGCCATCTCCCGCTGGGTGGCGGCCCGCTCGGTGCGCTCGCGGTGGGTGAGCACCATCGCGCCGACGGCCGCGGTGATCAGCAGGGCGCCCGTCATCTCGAAGGCGAAGACGTACTTGGTGAAGATCAGCTGGGCCAGGCCCTCGACGTGCCCGGCGGAGTTGATCCGGCCCAGCCCGTTGAAGTGGGTGAGTCCGGCCTGGCCGATGCCGGCGATCAGCAGGATGCCGAAGCCGAGCCCGCACAGGGCGGCCAGCCAGCGCTGCCCCTTGAGGGTCTCCTTCAGCGAGTCGGCGGCGGTGACGCCGACGAGCATGACCACGAAGAGGAAGAGCATCATGATCGCGCCGGTGTAGACGATGACCTGGACGACGCCCAGGAAGTAGGCCCCGTTGGCGAGGTAGAAGACTGCCAGGATGATCATCGTCCCGGCCAGGCTCAGCGCGCTGTGCACGGCCTTCTTCATGAGGATCGTGGCCAGCGCGCCGACGACGGCGACCGTGCCGAGGATCCAGAACTGCACGGCCTCACCGGTGGAGGTCAGGGTGGCGGCGATGACGCTCATGCCCCCACCTCCTGTGAGTCGTCGGCGGCTTCGGCGGCTCCGGCGGCTTCGGCGACTTCGCCCTTGGAGACGGCCACCTGCCGGACCGTGCCCGGGGCGGCCCCCGTCACCAGTCCGCGGTAGTAGTCCTGCTCGTCCGTGCCGGGGAAGATCGAGTGCGGTGCCTCGACCATGCCCTCGGTGAGTCCGGCGAGCAGCTGCTCCTTGGTGTAGATGAGCGACTCGCGGCTGGAGTCGGCCAGTTCGAACTCGTTCGTCATGGTCAGCGCCCGCGTCGGGCACGCCTCGACGCACAGCCCGCACAGGATGCAGCGGGCGTAGTTGATCTGGTAGACCGCGCCGTACCGCTCACCCGGGGAGTAGCGCTCCTCGTCGGTGTTGTCCGCGCCCTCCACGTAGATGGCGTCGGCGGGGCAGGCCCAGGCGCACAGTTCGCACCCGATGCACTTCTCCAGACCGTCCGGGTGGCGGTTGAGCTGGTGCCGTCCGTGGAAGCGCGGAGCGGTGGTCTTCTGCTGCTCCGGGTACTGCTCGGTGAGCCGCTTCTTGAACATGGCCTTGAAGGTCACGCCGAAGCCGGCCACGGGGTTCTGCCATTTTTCGTCAGACACCGCTCAACCCTCCTCTCGGTCACTCTCAGTATTCGTCCCGCCACTGACAATGAGATCCCGCTCCTGGCGGGGACGTCGGCGCGGTACGGGTGCCAGGTGCTGGCCGGGCTTGGGCGGTACGGGGAAACCGCCCGCCATCGGGTCGAAGGGCTCCTCCGCCACGGCCTGGCCGGCCTCCTCGGCGGCGGCCTTCTCCCGCTTGTCCCGGATGAGGTCCGCGACCAGGGAGAGCAGCAGGACCGCGATGACCGCGCCGCCGACGTAGAGGACGATCTCGCTGAAGTCGTACTGCTCGTTGCGCAGCGCCCGGACGGTGGCGACCAGCATCAGCCAGACCACCGAGACGGGGATCAGGACCTTCCAGCCGAGCTTCATCAGCTGGTCGTAGCGCACGCGTGGCAGCGTGCCGCGCAGCCAGATGAAGAAGAACAGCAGCAGCTGCACCTTGAGGACGAACCAGAGCATCGGCCACCAGCCGTGGTTCGCCGCCTCCCAGTACGTCGAGATCGGCGCCGGGGCCCGCCAGCCGCCCAGGAAGAGGGTGACCGAGACGGCCGAGACGGTGACCATGTTGACGTACTCGGCCAGCATGAACAGCGCGAACTTGATGGAGGAGTACTCGGTGTTGAAGCCGCCGACCAGGTCGCCCTCGGACTCCGGCATGTCGAAGGGGGCGCGGTTCGTCTCGCCGACCATCGTGATGACGTAGATGATGAAGGAGACCGGCAGCAGGATGATGTACCAGCGGTCCGCCTGCGCTTCGACGATCGCCGAGGTCGACATCGACCCGGAGTAGAGGAAGACCGAGGCGAAGGCGGCGCCCATCGCGATCTCGTACGAGATCATCTGCGCGCAGGAGCGCAGGCCGCCGAGGAGCGGGTACGTCGAGCCGGACGACCAGCCCGCCAGGACGATGCCGTAGATGCCGACCGAGGCCACCGCGAGGATGTAGAGCATCGCGATGGGCAGGTCGGTCAGTTGCATCGTGGTGCGCTGGCCGAAGATGGAGACCTCGTTGCCGGCGGGGCCGAAGGGGATCACCGCGATGGCCATGAAGGCGGGGATCGCCGCGATGATCGGGGCGAGGACGTAGACGATCTTGTCGGCCCGCTTGACGACGACGTCTTCCTTCAGCATCAGCTTGACGCCGTCGGCGAGCGACTGGAGCAGGCCCCAGGGGCCGTGCCGGTTGGGGCCGATGCGCAGCTGCATCCAGGCGACGACCTTGCGCTCCCACACGATGGAGAAGAGCACGGTCACCATCAGGAAGGCGAAGCAGAACACCGCCTTGATGACCACGAGCCACCAGACGTCCCGGCCGAAGAGGGAGAGGTCCTCGGCCGCGAGGACGTGCGGCTGCGCCGCGAACTGGGCGAGGTGGGTCACGCTCGCACCTCCCGTGCGGGGGCCGGGGCTGCGCCCGGCCGAAGGACGTGGGTCCGGATGGTCACGACTGGGCCTCCGCTGCGTCGCTCTGGGTCCCGCGCGGGGCGGAGGGGCCGATCCGGACGAGGGTGCCGGGGCGGGCGCCGGTGTCGGCGAGGACGCCGGAGCCGGTGGAGTTCATCGGGAGCCACACCACCCGGTCGGGCATCTCGGTGATCCGGAGCGGGAGTTCGACGGAGCCGGCCGGTCCGGTGACCGCGAGGACGTCGCCGCTCTTGACGCCCGTCTCGGCGGCCGTGGCGGCCGACAGCCGGGCGCTCGCCTCGTGCCGGGTGCCGGCCAGGGCGTCGTCGCCGTCCTGGAGGCGGCCCTGGTCGAGCAGGAGCCGGTGGCCCGCGAGGACCGCCTCGCCCGCTCCGGGGCGGGGCAGCGGCGCGGTGTCCGCCGCCTGCTCGGAGGTGCGCGCCCCGGCCCACGGGCCGAGCCGGTCGAATTCCCGGCGTACGGCGTGTACGTCGGGCAGGCCGATCGGCCGGTCGGCCGCGTCGGCCAGCATGTGCAGCACGCGGGCGTCGGCGGGGGCGAGCCGGCGGGTCATCTGCTCGGGCTTGAGCGCCGCCTCGAACGGCCGGACCCTGCCCTCCCAGTTGATGAACGCGCCCGGCTTCTCGGCCACCGCGGCGACCGGCAGGACCACGTCCGCGTGGTCGGTGACCTCACTGGGCCGCAGTTCCAGGGAGACCACGAAGGCCTCCTCCAGGGCGATCCGCGCGCGGGCCGGATCCGGCAGGTCGGCGACCTCGACGCCCGCGACCAGCAGGGCCGACAGCTCGCGCCCGGCGGCGGCCTCGACGATCTGGCCGGTGTCGCGGCCGTAGCGGTGCGGCAGCTCGTCCAGGCCCCAGGCGGTGGCGACCTCGTCGCGGGCCCGCGGGTCGGTGGCGGGACGGCCGCCGGGCAGCAGGGACGGCAGGGCGCCCGCCTCGACGGCTCCCCGCTCACCGGCCCGGCGCGGGATCCACACCAGCTTCGCGCCGGTCGCGGCGGCGGCCCGTACGGCCGCGGTCAGCGCGCCGGGCACCCCGGCGAGGCGCTCCCCGACGACGATGACCGCGCCGGTGGCGCGCAGCGCGTCGGCGGCGGCCTGGCCGCCCTCCTCCAGCCCGGTCCGGGTGGCGAGGGCGTCCAGCCACTGTGGCTCGGTGCCGGGAGCGGCGGCCAGCAGGGTGCCGCCCGCCTTATCCAGGCCGCGGGTGGCGAAGGGGGCGAGGGCGAAGGTCCGCTGCTTGTGCTTGCGGTGGGCCTTGCGCAGCCGCAGGAAGACCCCGGGGGCCTCCTCCTCCGCCTCGATGCCGACCAGCAGCACGGTGGGCGCCGCCTCCAGCGAGGTGTACGTGACCCCCTCGCCGTCGAGGTCCTTGCCGGTGCCGGCCACGGAGGCGGCCAGGAAGTCGGCCTCCTCCGCGCTGTGCACGCGGGCCCGGAAGTCGATGTCGTTGGTGTCCAGCACCACCCGGGCGAACTTGGCGTACGCGTAGGCGTCCTCGACGGTGAGCCGGCCCCCGGTCAGCACCCCGGCCCGGCCGCGCGCGGCGGCGAGTCCGGCCGCCGCGGCCGCCAGGGCCTCGGGCCAGCTCGCGGGCTCCAGCACCCCGGCCGCGTTGCGCACCAGCGGGGTGGTCAGCCGGTCCGGGCGCTGCGCGTAGCGGAATCCGAAGCGGCCCTTGTCGCAGATCCACTCCTCGTTGACCTCGGGGTCATCCGCGGCCAGCCGGCGCAGCACCTTGCCGCGGCGGTGGTCGGTCCGGGTCGCGCAGCCGCCCGCGCAGTGCTCGCACACGCTCGGGGAGGAGACGAGGTCGAACGGGCGGGAGCGGAACCGGTAGGCGGCCGAGGTGAGGGCGCCGACGGGGCAGATCTGGATGGTGTTGCCGGAGAAGTACGACTCGAAGGGATCGCCCTGGCCGATGCCGACCTGCTGGAGCGCGCCGCGTTCCAGCAGCTCGATCATCGGGTCGCCGGCCACCTGGTTGGAGAAGCGGGTGCAGCGCGCGCAGAGCACGCACCGTTCGCGGTCCAGGAGCACCTGCGTGGAGATCGGCACCGGCTTCTCGTACGTCCGCTTGAGTCCCTCGAAGCGGGACTCGGCGTTGCCGTGCGACATCGCCTGGTTCTGCAGCGGGCACTCGCCGCCCTTGTCGCAGACGGGGCAGTCCAGCGGGTGGTTGATGAGCAGCAGCTCCATCACACCCCGCTGGGCCTTGTCGGCGACCTGGGAGGTCAGCTGGGTCTTGACGACCATGCCGTCGGTGCAGGTGATGGTGCACGAGGCCATCGGCTTGCGCTGGCCCTCGACCTCGACGATGCACTGGCGGCAGGCGCCGACGGGGTCGAGGAGGGGGTGGTCGCAGAACCGGGGGATCTCGATGCCGAGCTGCTCGGCGGCCCGGATGACGAGGGTGCCCTTGGGCACCGAGAGCTCGGCACCGTCGATCGTCAGCGTGACTGTGTTCTCGGCGTCCCGCCGCGACCCCGCGGCCTCGCCGCCGCCCGCAGGGGCGTTACTGGTGACGGTCATGCGTTCACCTCCGTGTCAGCCCAGAGGGTCGACTTCCTGGGGTCGAAGGGGCAGCCCTTGCCCGTGATGTGCTGCTCGTACTCCTCGCGGAAGTACTTGAGCGAGGAGAAGATCGGGCTGGCCGCACCGTCGCCGAGCGCGCAGAAGGACTTGCCGTTGATGTTGTCGGCGATGTCGTTCAGCTTGTCGAGGTCGGACATGAGGCCGTTGCCCGCCTCGATCTCCCGGAGCAACTGGACGAGCCAGTACGTTCCTTCGCGGCAGGGCGTGCACTTGCCGCAGGACTCGTGGGCGTAGAACTCGGTCCACCGGGTGACCGCCCGCACCACGCAGGTCGTCTCGTCGAAGCACTGCAGTGCCTTCGTGCCGAGCATCGAGCCGGCCGCGCCCACGCCCTCGTAGTCGAGCGGGACGTCCAGGTGCTCGTCCGTGAACATGGGGGTGGAGGAGCCGCCGGGGGTCCAGAACTTCAGCCGGTGGCCGGGCCGCATGCCGCCGCTCATGTCGAGCAGCTGGCGCAGGGTGATGCCGAGCGGGGCCTCGTACTGGCCGGGGCCGGCGACGTGCCCGGAGAGCGAGTACAGCGTGAAGCCGGGGGACTTCTCGGTCCCCATCGACTTGAACCAGTCCTTGCCCCTGTGCAGGATCGCGGGAACCGAGGCGATGGACTCCACGTTGTTGACGACGGTGGGGCACGCGTAGAGCCCCTCGACGGCAGGGAAGGGGGGACGCAGCCGGGGCTGACCGCGCCGGCCTTCGAGGGAGTCGAGCAGCGCCGTCTCCTCGCCGCAGATGTACGCGCCCGCTCCCGCGTGCACCGTGATGTCGAGATCGAGCCCGCTGCCCAGGATGTCTTGGCCGAGGTAGCCGGCCTCGTACGCCTCGCGCACCGCCTCGTGCAGGCGTCGCAGCACCGGCACGACCTCGCCGCGCAGGTAGATGAAGGCGTGCTGCGAGCGGATCGCGTAGCAGGCGATGATCATTCCCTCGATGAGGGAGTGCGGATTGGCGAAGAGGAGGGGGATGTCCTTGCAGGTTCCGGGCTCCGACTCGTCCGCGTTCACGACGAGGTAGTGCGGCTTCCCGTCGCCCTGCGGGATGAACTGCCACTTCATTCCGGTGGGGAAGCCCGCGCCGCCGCGTCCGCGCAGACCCGAGTCCTTCACGTAGGCGATCAGGTCGTCGGGGGTCATGGCGAGCGCCTTGCGCAGGCCCTCGTACCCCTCGTGCCGCCGGTAGGTCTCCAGCGTCCACGACTCGGGCTCGTCCCAGAACGCCGAGAGGACGGGAGCGAGGAGCTTCTCCGGGCTCGTCCCTCCTGCGGCCTCGGGCTGGGAGGTGCCCCCGTGACGTTCCTGTGGAGTGGACACGGTCATCACTCCCCTCCCTCGGTGGTGGCCTCGCCGCGCGGGTGCACGATGCTGGTGTGCGGGGATTCGCCGCGGGTGATGCGCAGCCCGATCAGGGAGGCGGGGCCGGCGCCGCCGGTGGCCTCGACCGCGCCCTCGCGCTCGTCCGGGAAGCCCGCCAGGATGCGGGCGGTCTCCTTGTACGTGCACAGCGGCGCGCCCCGGGTCGGCTCGACCGGGCGGCCGGCCAGCAGGTCGTCCACCAGGGCCTTGGCGGACTCGGGGGTCTGGTTGTCGAAGAACTCCCAGTTGACCATCACCACGGGGGCGAAGTCGCAGGCCGCGTTGCACTCGATGTGCTCCAGCGTGACCTTGCCGTCGGGGGTGGTCTCGTTGTTGGCGACCCCGAGGTGCTCCTTGAGCTCCTCGAAGATGGCGTCGCCGCCCATCACGGCGCACAGGGTGTTCGTACAGACGCCGACCTGGTAGTCGCCGGAGGGCTTGCGCCGGTACATCGTGTAGAAGGTCGACACGGCCGTGACCTCGGCGGTGGTCAGGCCCAGCACCTCGGCGCAGAAGCGGATGCCGGTGCGCGAGACGTAGCCCTCCTGCGACTGGCACAGGTGCAGGAGCGGCAGCAGCGCGCTGCGGCTGTCGGGGTAGCGGGCGATGACCTCCGCGGCGTCGGCTTCCAGCCGCGCCCGGACGTCCGCCGGAAAGTCCGGGGCGGGCAGCTGGGGCATGCCCAGGGCCACACGGGGTCCGGGGGTCTCCCCCCGGGAAGACACGGTCGTCATCGGTCGACGCCTCCCATCACGGGGTCGATGGAGGCGACGGCGACGATGACGTCGGCGACCTGGCCGCCCTCGCACATCGCTGCCATGGCCTGCAGGTTGGTGAAGGACGGGTCACGGAAGTGGACCCGGAAGGGGCGGGTGCCGCCGTCGGAGACGACGTGGACGCCGAGCTCGCCCTTGGGCGACTCGACGGCCGCGTACGCCTGCCCGGGCGGTACCCGGAAGCCCTCGGTCACCAGCTTGAAGTGGTGGATGAGGGCCTCCATGGAGGTGCCCATGATGTTCCTGATGTGGTCGAGCGAGTTGCCGAGCCCGTCCGGGCCCATCGCGAGCTGCGCCGGCCAGGCGATCTTCTTGTCGGCGACCATGACCGGGCCCGGCTCCAGCCGCTCCAGGCACTGTTCGACGATCCGCAGCGACTGGCGCATCTCCTCCAGGCGGATCAGGAACCGTCCGTAGGAGTCGCAGGTGTCGGTGGTCGGCACGTCGAACTCGTAGTTCTCGTAGCCGCAGTACGGGTCCGACTTGCGCAGGTCGTGCGGCAGGCCGGCGGACCGCAGGATCGGGCCGGTGGCGCCGAGCGCCATGCAGCCGGTGAGGTCGAGGAAGCCGACGTCCTGCATGCGGGCCTTGAAGATGGGGTTGCCGGTGGCGAGCTTGTCGTATTCCGGCAGGTTCTTCTTCATGGTCTTGACCAAGTCGCGCAGTTGGTCGACGGCGCCCGGGGGGAGGTCCTGGGCGAGGCCGCCGGGGCGGACGAACGCGTGGTTCATCCGCAGCCCGGTGATCAGCTCGAAGATGTCGAGGATCAGCTCGCGGTCGCGGAACCCGTAGATCATGATCGTCGTCGCGCCCAGCTCCATCCCGCCGGTGGCGATGCACACCAGGTGGGAGGAGAGCCGGTTGAGTTCCATCAGCAGCACGCGGATGACGGTGGCGCGGTCCGGGATCTGGTCGGTGATGCCGAGCAGCCTCTCGACGCCCAGGCAGTACGCCGTCTCGTTGAAGAACGGCGTCAGGTAATCCATGCGCGTGACGAAGGTGGTGCCCTGCGTCCAGTTGCGGTATTCGAGGTTCTTCTCGATGCCGGTGTGCAGGTAGCCGATGCCGCAGCGGGCCTCGGTGACCGTCTCGCCGTCGATCTCCAGGATCAGGCGGAGCACTCCGTGGGTGGACGGGTGCTGGGGGCCCATGTTGACGACGATCCGCTCGTCGTCGGCGCGGGCCGCGGACTGGACGATCTCGTCCCAGTCGCCGCCGGTGACGGTGTAGACGGTGCCTTCGGTGGTCTCGCGTGCCGCGGCCTGATCGGCGGGGGCGTGGTGTGACGTGGACATCAGCTGTACGACCTCCGCTGGTCGGGAGCCGGGATCTGGGCGCCCTTGTACTCGACGGGGATGCCGCCGAGCGGGTAGTCCTTGCGCTGCGGGAAGCCCTGCCAGTCGTCCGGCATCATGATCCGGGTGAGGGCCGGGTGCCCGTCGAAGATCAGTCCGAAGAAGTCGTACGTCTCGCGCTCGTGCCAGTCGTTGGTCGGGTAGACGGCGACGAGCGACGGGATGTGCCGGTCGCTGTCCGCGACGGAGACCTCCAGCCGCAGGATCCGGCCGTGGGTGAGCGAGCGCAGGTGGTAGACGGCGTGCAGCTCGCGGCCCTTGTCCTCCGGGTAGTGCACGCCGGAGACGCCGGTGCACAGCTCGAAGCGCAGGGCCGGATCGTCGCGCAGGGTGGAGGCCACGCGGACGAGGTGCTCGCGGGCGATGTGGAAGGTCAGCTCGCCCCGGTCGACCACCGTCTTCTCGATGGCGTTGCCGGGTACCAGGTCCTGTTCCTCCAGGGCACCTTCGAGCTCGTCGGCCACCTCGTCGAAGTACGAGCCGTACGGGCGGCTCGTGGCACCGGGCAGGCGTACGGAGCGTACGAGGCCGCCGTAGCCGGAGGTGTCGCCGCCGCTCTGCGCGCCGAACATGCCGCGCTGGAGGCGGATCTCCTCGCCCTGGTCGCCGCGCTGACCGGGCAGGTTCTGCTGGCTGAGTTCCCTGTCGGGGTTGGGTTCGCGGGTCTCACTCACCGGAGCAGCCCCTTCATCTCGATGGTGGGGAGGGCCTTGAGGGCCGCCTCCTCCGCCTCACGGGCCGCCTCTTCCCGGTTCACGCCGAGCTTCGATCCCTGGATCTTCTGGTGGAGCTTGAGAATCGCGTCCATCAGCATCTCGGGGCGCGGCGGGCAGCCGGGCAGGTAGATGTCCACGGGGACGATGTGATCGACGCCTTGGACAATCGCGTAGTTATTGAACATTCCGCCTGAAGATGCACAAACCCCCATGGAGATGACCCACTTGGGAGCGGGCATCTGGTCGTACACCTGCCGCAGTACCGGCGCCATCTTCTGGCTGACCCGGCCTGCCACGATCATCAGATCGGCCTGGCGCGGGGAGCCGCGGAAGACCTCCATGCCGAAGCGGGCCAAGTCGTAGCGGCCCGCGCCGGTGGTCATCATCTCGATGG
Organism: Streptomyces sp. NPDC003038; assembly: GCF_040611115.1. NCBI lineage: Bacteria > Bacillati > Actinomycetota > Actinomycetes > Kitasatosporales > Streptomycetaceae > Streptomyces > Streptomyces sp. NPDC003038. The sequence goes on along the minus strand of NZ_JBEXNN010000008.1, from coordinate 12,925 downwards.
CGCAGCAGGCGAGGCCGAAAGTCGCGGGGAAGACGGATGACTTGCGCACCCAGCCCGCGGCCTGTTCGACGGTGGTCAGCAGAAAGCCGCTCGGCAGCTTCTCTTCCAGTCCCATGGAAATTCAGCCCCTCAGTCCCATTCCAGGCCGCCGCGGCGCCAGACGTAGGCGTAGGCGACGAAGACGGTGAGCACGAAGAGCAACATCTCGACGAGCCCGAAGATCCCCAGGGAGTCGAAGGTGACGGCCCAGGGGTAGAGGAAGACGACCTCGATATCGAAGATGATGAAGAGCATCGCCGTCAGGTAGTACTTGATCGGGAAGCGGCCGCCACCGGCCGGCATCGGAGTGGGCTCGATGCCGCACTCGTACGCTTCGAGCTTTGCCCGGTTGTACCGTTTTGGACCGATCAGCGTGGCCATGACCACGGAGAAGATCGCAAACCCTGCGCCGAGGGCGCCGAGCACGAGGATGGGCGCGTACGCATTCACGCTCCTCGCTCCTTCCAGTCGTCCTTGACCGTTGGACCGCTGCACCGGCACCGCATGCCCCGCCTCGCGAAGATCGACCGGATCGAGGTGATCGCATGTGAGGCAGTTCACAAGCCGGACTGCTGCGCATCTTATGCCCGTCCGTCTGTGATCTGCGACACGGGTGGCAACAAGGAGTTTGTGATCTCCACCACCAGGCGAACGATCATGAAGCCCGATGAGTGGTGATCTTCATACGCGAAGCATCCACATGATCACCAACCGTGACATCCAAGCTCGTTACCGCAGGTAGAAGGCTTGTCGCCACTATCAAACATGCTTAATGCACGCAAATTCGCACCACGACTGGGCTGGTGGTAAAGGGATCCGGGTCGCCCGGTCGAGGGAGCCCGTGCGTACGGAGGTGGACACGAGGCAAGCGGGTGGCCACGGGTCCGGCGCACACGTGCATCCGTTCACTAATCCACTCCCCACCCCGTCACGGGTCCGGCCGGAGATCCGGTCGCGCCACGGCGGCGGCCGGGGTGGCACAGCGGGCTCGGATCCGGCGGCACAGCGGGCTCGGATCCGGTGGCACGGCGGGCGGCGAGGCGGGCCCGGATCCGGCGGTCGACGCACGGCCGGTTCACGGTCGGGCGACAGCCGGGTCGCAGGGCGGACACAGCCACCCCGCAGCGTCCACACAGCGCGACGCCGCTGTGACCTGCGCCACACGGAATGCCTGCTACCGAAACAGGGCTTGGCCATCTGTGCGGCGGGATGGTAGGCCGTGGATCAATCCGGACTTATTGCAGAAACCCCATGATCACAGGCTTGTGAGGGCGTGTCCGTTTGGCCCGTTACGGCGTCAAAGTCAGGCGCGGCGCGCCCGGTTCGACCCTTTCGCGCACAACTGTGGCGCACCCCACGTTTCTTGAAGGGACCCTCTACCCCCTGATAGCGGTTGTACTCATGTCCCACACCGCTCACATACCCAGCCACCGGAAGCCCCGCCGCAGCGCCTCGAAGCTCGCGGTCCGCGCCGGAGTTGCCGGTGGCGTACTCAGCACCCTGGCCATGGCCGGAACGGCGAGCGCGTCCCCCTCCGCCGAACCCGTGGCCGAGACGACGCTCGAGATGCCGGTCCTCAACCTGGACCTGAGCGCCGAGGTCGCCTCCGCCGTCACCGCCGCCGCCGAGAACACCCGCTCGGCCGCCGTCGAGGGCGAACTGAACGCCCTGGAGGAGAGCGCCCGTACCGGCGCCGCCGCCGAGGCGAAGAAGGCCAAGGAAGACGCCCAGCAGAAGGCCGACGCCGAGAAGAAGGCGAAGGAGGAAGCGGACCGCAAGGCCGAGGCCGAGCGCGCCAGCCGCACCGCCGCCCGCACCTCGCTGGCCACCGCCTCCGCCTCCGGTGGCGCCTCCACCTCCAAGAGCACCGCCGCCGCCGGCGCGACCACCGGTGTCAGCGCCCCGGCCACCGGCTCCGCCGCGGCCATCGTGAACTTCGCCCGCGCGCAGGTCGGCAAGGCGTACGTCATGGGCGGCACCGGCCCGTCCTCCTTCGACTGCTCCGGCCTCGTCCAGGCCGCCTACCGCCAGGCCGGCATCTCCCTGCCGCGCATGTCCCAGGCGCAGTCCTCAGCGGGCACCTCGGTCTCGCTGAGCGCCCTGCAGCCGGGCGACATCCTGTACTGGGGGGCCAAGGGCAACGCCTACCACGTCGCCGTCTACGTCGGCGGCGGCAAGTTCGTCGGCGCGCAGAACCCCAGCACGGGCATCGTCGAGCGCTCCATGAGCTACGACAAGCCGACGGGCGCCGTCCGCGTCCTCTGAACCGTTTTGAGATGGCTGTCGTCTGAGACGTCAGACGTCTGAGGGCCGGTACTCCCCCGCTCGGGGGTGGAGTACCGGCCCTCCGGCTTTTCCGCTTTCCTGCGAAGATGGCCGAGGCTCGCCGTGGCCGTATTCGATCCCTGGAGGTGGTGGTCCCGTGAGCACGCAACCGGCTCCCCGCGGTACGGACGACCACGGCAGCGGCGATCCATCCGCTCTCCCGGCCGCGCTCGGGCTCGGTCTCCTCGCCGCCGGAGGATGGCTGTTGACCACCGCCCGCCCCTGGCAGAAGCCGGGGCACCCGCTGACGCTCGGCCTCGGCTGGGCCGCCTCGGGGGCGCTGCTGCTGTGCGGGCTGGTGCTGCTGGCCCGCTGCGTGCGATCCGGCCACCGGGCCGAAGGGGCCCCGTACGGCCCGGGACGGGCGGAAGCGGGCCGGGACGCGGAGAACGATCCGGTCCGGCCCGCCTAGACCGCTGAAGCCGTCTCAGGCCTTGGGGGCCACCTTCGCGAGCCCGTTGATGATGCGGTCCATCGCGTCGCCACCCGTCGGGTCGGTCAGGTTGGCCAGCATCTTCAGCGTGAACCTCATCAGCACCGGGTGGCTCAGGCCGCGCTGCGTGGCGACCTTCATGACCTTCGGGTTGCCGATCAGCTTCACGAAGGCGCGGCCCATCGTGTAGTAGCCGCCGTAGGTCTCCTTGAGCACCTTCGGGTAGCTGTGCAGGGCCAGCTCGCGCTGGGCCGGGGTGGACCGGGCGTGCGCCTGCACGATGACGTCGGCCGCGATCTGGCCCGATTCCATGGCGTACGCGATGCCCTCGCCGTTGAACGGGTTGACGAGCCCGCCCGCGTCACCGACCAGCAGCAGGCCCTTGGTGTAGTGCGGCTGCCGGTTGAAGGCCATCGGCAGGGCCGCGCCGCGGATCGGCTGCGTCATGTTCTCGGGGGTGTAGCCCCAGTCCGCGGGCATGGACGCGCACCAGGCCTTGAGGACCTCGCGCCAGTCCAGCTCCTTGAAGGCGGAGGAGGAGTTGAGGATGCCGAGGCCGACGTTGGACGTGCCGTCGCCCATGCCGAAGATCCAGCCGTAGCCGGGCAGCAGCCGGTCCTGCGCGCCGCGCCGGTCCCACAGCTCCAGCCAGGACTCCAGGTAGTCGTCGTCGTGCCGGGGCGAGGTGAAGTACGTACGCACCGCGACGCCCATCGGGCGGTCCTCGCGCCGGTGCAGGCCCATCGCCAGGGACAGCCGGGAGGAGTTGCCGTCGGCCGCGACGACCAGCGGGGCGCTGAAGGTGACCGGGGTCTTCTCCTCGCCGAGCTTGGCCTGCACGCCGGTGATGTGGCCGGTGCGCGGGTCGCGGACGGGCTCGCCGACGTTGCAGCGCTCGTACAGCCGCGCGCCCGCCTTCTGCGCCTGCCGGGCCAGGGTCTCGTCGAAGTCGTCGCGCTTGCGGACGAGTCCGTAGTCCGGGTAGGAGGCGAGTTCCGGCCAGTCGAGCTGGAGCCGGTGCCCGCCGCCGATGATCCGCAGGCCCTTGTTGCGGAGCCAGCCCGCCTCTTCCGAGATGTCGATGCCCATCGCCACCAGCTGCTTGGTGGCGCGCGGTGTCAGTCCGTCGCCGCAGACCTTCTCGCGGGGGAACGCCGTCTTCTCCAGCAGCAGGACGTCCAATCCGGCCTTGGCGAGGTAGTAGGCGGTGGTCGCGCCGGCGGGGCCGGCCCCGACGACGATCACATCCGCGGAGTGTTCGGAGAGGGGCTCGGTCACTGCGGGGTCTCCCGAAGGCTCGATAAAGGGTGCCCAACGGCACCGGACATGTGCAGTCTATGCAGCGAGAGAGATCGCGATCAGAAGGGCCATCCCGTTGACCAGCTCGCCCACGTCGCCCGCGTCACCCGCGTCACCCACCTCGTCGACGTCGCCGGCGTCGCCGGCCCGGCCGCTCCCCGCCGTACAGCTCCGCGTGCCGACCCACGAGGACGCGCACGCCTGGCACAGCGTCTTCGACGATCCCGACGTGATGGAGTTCCTCGGCGGTCCCGCCGAGCTGTCCTCGTACGTGGAGCTCACGGCGCGCCAGCGGATGCACGACGCACAGCTCGGCCACTGCCTGTGGACGCTGCTGGACGAGGAGGGCGCGGTGATCGGGTTCACCGGTGCCCAGCCGTGGCCGCGGGAGAAGGAGTGGGGGCCGGTCGGGGAGATCGAGATCGGCTGGCGGCTGGGGCGCGAGCACTGGGGCAAGGGGTACGCGTACGCCGCCGCGCTGGCCACCCTCGAACGCGTACGGGAGGCGGGCGTCCCGCACGTCGTCGCGATGATCAACGACGAGAACAGCCGCTCGATCGCGGTCGCGGAGCGGCTCGGCATGGACCTGGCCGAGCGGTTCCCGCTCCCGGGCGGCCGCCGCCACGGCCGCCGGTACGCCCTCTCCCTGCGGGGCGAGTAGGGGGTGACCGTCCGGGCGCCGCGTTCCGCCCGGCCTGCTGGGGCTCCGCCCCGGCCCCGCGCTCCGGCCCCGAACTCTCCCCCGGCCACCTCCCCCGGACGCCGTCCGGGCGACGCCCTCGGAGGTGCTCCCTGACGGGGCCGAGTCCGTCGCCCCGGGTGAGCGGCTCTGGTCAGAAGACCGACAGGCCCGTCAGGGTCGTGAACCGGTCCAGGGCCGCCACGCCCGCGACGGAGTTGCCCTGGGTGTCCAGGCCTGGGCTCCACACCGCCAGGGTGCACGCGCCCGGGACGACGGCGACGATCCCACCGCCCACCCCGCTCTTGCCGGGCAGCCCGACGCGGTAGGCGAACTCGCCTGCCGCGTCGTAGGTCCCGCAGGTCAGCATCACCGCGTTGATCTGCTTGGCCTCGCTGCGGGTCAGCAGCCGCGAGCCGTCCGCACGCAGTCCGTGCCGGGCCAGGAAGCGGCCGGCGCGGGCCAGGTCGGCGCAGCTCATCTCGATGGAGCACTGCCAGAAGTAGTGGTCCAGCAGGGCCGGCACCGGGTTGTCGATGTTCCCGTACGAGGCCATGAAGTGGGCGAGGGCGGCGTTGCGGTCACCGTTCTCCTGCTCGGAGGCCGCGACCTCGGCGTCGAAGCCGATGTCCGGATTGCCGCTCTCCTCCCGCAGGAACTCCAGCAGTTCGCTGCTCGCGTCGCCGGTCAGGGTCTGGAGCCGGTCGGTGACCACGAGGGCGCCCGCGTTGATGAACGGATTGCGCGGAATGCCGTTCTCGTACTCCAGCTGCACGAGCGAGTTGAAGGGGTTGCCGGAGGGCTCCCGGCCGACCCGGTCCCACAGGCTGTCGCCGCCCTCGGCCAGCGCCAGGGCCAGCGCGAAGACCTTGGTGATGGACTGGGCTGAGAAGGGCACCTGCCAGTCCCCCACCCCGAAGACGTTGCCGTCGAGGTCGGCGATCGCCATCCCGAACTGACCCGGGTCCACGGAGGCGAGCGCCGGGATGTACTCGGCGGGCGTGCCGCTGCCGACCATCGGGGCGATGTCGGACGCGATCCGCTCCAGCAGCGCCGGGTAGTTCAGGGGGACGGTGTCCAGCGCCCCGGAGTCCGGCTCCACGTCGTCCAGTGGCAAGGCGTCCGGCGCCACGTCGTCCCATGGCAAGGCGCCCGGTGGCAAGGCGTCCGGCGGCACGTTCTCGGGCACGTTCGTCACACCTTGGTGCCCCGGTGCAGCGCGACGATGCCGCCGCTCAGGTTGCGCCAGGCGACCTTGGCCCAGCCGGCCTTCCGCAGCAGCGCGGCGAGCGCGGGCTGGTCCGGCCACTCGCGGATGGACTCGGCGAGGTACACGTACGCGTCCGGGTTGGACGACACCGCGCGGGCCACGGGCGGCAGCGCGCGCATCAGGTACTCGGTGTAGACGGTGCGGAAGGGGGCCCAGGTGGGCTGCGAGAACTCGCAGATGACGACCTGGCCGCCGGGCTTGGTCACCCGGTACAGCTCGCGCAGGGCGGCGTCGGTGTCCTGGACGTTGCGCAGGCCGAAGGAGATCGTCACGGTGTCGAAGACGTCGTCCTTGAACGGCAGCTTCGTCGCGTCGCCGGCGGTCAGCGGCAGCCACGGGTTGCGCTTCTTGCCCTCGCGGAGCATGCCGAGGGAGAAGTCGCAGGGGACGACGTACGCACCGGTCGCGGCGAAGGGCAGCGAGGAGGTCGCGGTCCCCGCGGCCAGGTCGAGGACCTTCTGCCCGGGGCGCGCGCCGACCGCCTTGGCGACCTCCTTGCGCCACAGCCGGGCCTGGCCGAGGGAGAGGACGTCGTTGGTGAGGTCGTAGTTGGCCGCCACCCCGTCGAACATGGAGGCGACTTCGTGCGGCTGCTTGTCCAGGGAAGCCCTTGTCACTGGCGTTCGCCCCTCGGTGTGCGATGCGGATCGGCGGGTACCGCACCATCCTCTCAGGCCGCCCGGCCCCCGGCGGCGGGGGCTCCACGCGCGGGGGCGCACAACTGGCCCGAAGGCCAGTTACGCGGGCGGCGTGCGGGCGCGTTGACTGGCGGGTGCGCGGCCCGGTGAGGGTCACCCGCCGGATCTTGGGGCCGAGCAACGGCCCGGTCCGGCAGCGGCCGCCACGGAACAGAGGGCTTTCACGATGCCGGCAGGCCATTCCACCGGTCGCTCCCGCCTCGGTCCGCGCGCCCAGCGCCGGGCGGAGCGGCGCAGGCGGCTGCGGCGGACACTCCTCGGCTCGGCGGCGCTGGTCGCCGTCTCGGCGGCCGCGGCCGCGTACGCGCTGGTGCCGCAGGACGACGCCGCGACGGTCGCGGACGGCCGGACGGCGGCCCGGCCGGACCCGCAGGACGGACAGGACCCCTCGGGCGCCGGCGCGGACGCCGCCCCGCAGGGCGGCAAGCGGTCCCCGGCCCCGGGGCGCTCCTCCGCCGCGCCTTCGCCGCCGCAGCCCGCCCCCGCCCCGCCCGCCCCGGCCGGCGGCGGCTCGTCGTCTCCCGCCGCGGTACCGGCTTCAGGGACGGGTGTCTTCAAGCCCTCCGCCGTCTCCGGGCCGCCGCAGGGCAAGGGGCCCGCGCTCCGCTGGCGACTGGAGGTCGAGGAGGGCAGCGGGGTCGACCCGGACACGGCCGCCCGTGCCGTGGAGGCGATCCTCGGGGATCCCCGCGGCTGGACCACGGACCCGGCGTACGGATTCCAGCTGGCCGGAGCGGGCATGCCGGTGGACTTCACGGTGAAGATCGCGACGCCCACCACCACCGACCGGCTGTGCGACGTGGTCACGCCCGAGCTCGTCGGCGAGACCAACTGCCGGGCCGGCCACACGGTCGTGGTGAACCTCAAGCGCTGGCAGGAGGGGTCGCCGCAGTTCAACGGCACGGTGGAGGAGTACCGGGCGCTGATCGTCAACCACGAGGTGGGGCACGAACTCGGCCGCGAGCACGAGACCTGCCCGGGCCCGGGGAAGCCCGCGCCTGCGATGATGCAGCAGATCAAGGGCCTGCTCGGCTGCGAGTCGAATGCCTGGCCGTTCGACCGGAACGGAACCTATCTGTCCGGCCCACGCGTCCCTTAGGGAGGGTGAGCCGGTCATCACATGTGACCGGCCGGGGGCGAGGAGTGGAAACCGTGCGCGTCGTCAGCTTCACCGTCCCCGCGTGGTTCCCCTCCTACGAGGAGCCCCCGGGGCCGTCGGGGCCGCAGGCGCCGCCCGGAGCCCAGCTCACCGAGCAGGAGTCGGCCGTGTTCCTGTGCCTGGCCACCGGCGCCTCCAACGCGGAACTCGCCGTCGAGCTGCAACTGTCCGTCAGCACGGTCAAGTTCCACGTGGTCAACATACGGGCGAAGCTGGGCGGCATCAGCCGCCTCCAGGCCTGCCTGCTGGCCGCCCTCGCCCGGGAGTCCTCGGCGGACGTCCCGCGGCTCAGCGGCGGCGGTGCAGCAGCCGGCCCCCGATGACCGTGGCCACGCAGGTGGTCGCGCCCCGCTCCAGCAGCGCCTGGAGGTCCGCGACCGCGAAGGCGGCGAAGCGGGCCGGGGCACCCGGCTCCAGGGTCCCGTAGAAGGCCTGCCCGGCCGTGTCCCGCCCGGCAAGGGGGTCCCCCGGGACGAAGTCCGGGGGAGGGTCCAGGGACGGCGGGCCCTCGCAGGGCGCCGGCGGCAGGATCGTGAGCCCCGAGCGGGTGACCGCCGTGCGGACCGCCGGGATCGTGAAGCGGCCGGTGACCGCCACCACCCCGCGGGCGAGCAGCTTCTGCGTGCCGCGCCGGGCGCTGTTGCCCCAGCGGGCCTCGGTCATCTTGAGGCCGTCCAGGGCGGCTTGTCCGCTGATCGGGTCGGCGCCGAGCTCGGTGATCTCGTACGGGTCGTCCGGGTAGTACGTGCGCTCCAGCAGCGCGTCCGCCCCGCGCACCAGCAGTCCCGGGGTCAGCACCCCGGGCCAGCGGCGGGCCCGGGCGTGCGGATAGGCCGCGGCGAGGTCCTCGTACGGCCCCACGCGGGCGATCCGGTCGCCCTCGACGAGCACCGCGCCGCCGGGCAGCGGTGGGGTCTGCGGGCCGGGGACGAGGAGTTCAGCGGTGTGAAGCGTCAGCACAGCGGCGTCAGTTCGGTTCGGTTCGGGCAGTCGGGTACGCGGTGTCAGGTCGTGGAGATGAGCTTCAGCTCGGGGTGCGCCGTGCCGCCCTCGATGGCGGTGGAGGAGATGTGCGACACCACCCGGTCGTCGACCGGGTCGTTCGCCGGGTCGTCGTGCACGAGGAGGTGCTCGTACGTCGTCGCGCGCTGCGCGGGGGTGCGGCCCGCCTTGCGGATCAGGTCGATGATCTCCTGGCGGTTGGAGCGGTGCTTGGCACCGGCCGAGGAGACGACGTTCTCCTCCAGCATGATCGAGCCGAGGTCGTCCGCGCCGTAGTGCAGCGAGAGCTGGCCCGCTTCCTTGCCGACGGTGAGCCACGAGCCCTGGATGTGGGCGATGTTGTCGAGGAAGAGGCGGGCGATGGCGATCATCCGCAGGTACTCGAAGACCGTCGCCTGGGTGCGGCCCTTGAGGTGGTTGTTCTCGGGCTGGTAGGTGTACGGGATGAAGGCGCGGAAGCCGCCCGTACGGTCCTGGGTGTCCCGGATCATCGCGATGTGCTCGATGCGCTCGGCGTTGGTCTCGCCGGTACCCATCAGCATGGTGGAGGTGGACTCCACGCCCAGCTCGTGGGCGATCTCCATGATCTCCAGCCAGCGCTCGCCGGACTCCTTGAGCGGGGCGATCGCCTTGCGCGGCCGCTCCGGCAGCAGTTCGGCGCCGGCGCCCGCGAAGGAGTCGAGACCGGCCGCGTGGATGCGGCGGATGGCCTCCTCGGCCGAGACGCCCGAGATCTTGGCCATGTGCTCGACCTCGGACGCGCCGAGGGAGTGGATGACCAGCTGCGGGAAGGCCTTCTTGATGGCGGCGAAGTGGTGCTCGTAGTACTCGACGCCGTAGTCCGGGTGGTGCCCGCCCTGGAACATGATCTGCGTCCCGCCGAGCTCCACGGTCTCCGCGCAGCGGCGCAGGATGTCGTCGAGGTCGCGGGACCAGCCCTTCTTCGTGTCCTTGGGGGCCGCGTAGAAGGCACAGAACTTGCACGCCGTGACGCACACGTTGGTGTAGTTGATGTTCCGCTCGATGATGTACGTCGCGATGTGCTCGCTGCCGGCGTACCGGCGGCGGCGGACCGCGTCGGCGGCCTGGCCGAGCGCGTGGAGCGGCGCGTGTCGGTAGAGGTCGAGCGCCTCTTCCTTGGTGATCCGGCCCCCTGCGGCGGCGCGGTCGAGGACAGACTGGAGAACGGCCTGGTCGGTCACCGGTGCGTCACCTTTCGGCGGTGTGTCAAGAGGTCCGGACCGATCCAGCCTACGCCAGGGGGTGATCCGGTACCCCGCACACCCCCTGCCGGTCGCCGCTTCAGCGGGGACCGCCCAGCGCGCCGTACACGACGCCGGCGAGCGCCCCGGCGAGCATGAACGGGCCGAAGGACATCGCGGTCTTGCGGTCGGCGCGGCGCAGCAGCATCAAGCGCAGGCCGTGGACCGCGCCCGCGAGGAACGCCACGAAGGTCCCCGCGAACAGGACGGGCCACCCGTACCAGCCGAGGACCTGGCCCAGCGTGAGGGCGAGCTTGACGTCTCCCCAACCCATGCCGCGGGGGTTGATCAGGAGGAGGAGGAAGTAGCTGCCGCCGAGAGCGAGGCCTCCCAGGAGAGCCGTCGGCCACGAGCCGGTTCCCGGGAACACCGAGACGAGGCCGAGGCCCGCCGCCGTTACGGCCGCGAGGGGCAGTGTCAGCACGTCGGGCAGCCGGAACACCGCCAGGTCGACGAGGGCGAGCAGAACGCCGAACGGCGCGAGGGCCACCCACACGAGCAGTTCGGGCCGCGGCCCCACGGCCGCGGCGAGGACCGCGCACGTCGACGCGGTGAGGACCACCGGGGTCCGGGCCGGTCCGTACGCGCCGGTCTTCTCGCCGCAGGGCGAGCAGCCCGTACGCCCCAGCCATCCGCCGGCCGGTCCCGTCAGCGGATGACCGGACGGGCACCGCGTACGCCACGGGTCGTCCGGGTCGACGGCGAGCCGGTACAGGGCGCGGGGCACGAGCAGGCCGGAGACGACGCCCCACACGACGGCGCCGGCCACCACCAAGGCCGCCGTGACATCCATGCGTCAGCCCGCCGCCGGCCGGTCACGCTCGTTGATGTCGACGAGGAAGGGCGGCACGTCCGGGTGCGGGTCGGGATCGTGACCGTGATCGGCAACGCCGTGGGCGGCCCGGAAAAGCCGTACGACGGCCTCGTGGGCCGACGTCACCGTCTGCGCCACATCGCGAGCCGTTGCCGACTCGTCCGCGTTGACCACGACGTCCTGCGGAGGCGTCCCCTCTTGCACGACCGTCACCAGGACCCGCATGACCCGTCCCCTTACCGTCAGCGCGTAGCGCGCCGCCCACCCTGGGAGTTCGCTGATCAACCGAGGCTAGTGGCTGGGCCGGGAGGCGGGAACAGTCGCCCCTGAGTTCCGTCGGCGCTATTCACCCGCATTCCGGGCGCGGGTCATCGCCGTGCGGAAGGGCGGGATTTCCCGGAATCGGCATATCCGTCATTCCCGGACCTTCCGGTGCCGCTCGCGGCCCGCCGCCGGGGAATGCCGTCAGTGCTCCGGGACGGTCGCGCCCAGGAGCTCCACGGAGACGTCGGCGGGGTATCCCGTCGTCGGTCCTGTGCGGCGCGCGAATTCCCGTACGCCCGCCAACTGATCGGGCCCGAAGCGGAAATCGAGCGTCGTGAAGTACCGCTCCAGCAGCTCCGCGTCGAAGGCCTCCCAGCGGGCCGCCTGCTCGGCGACCTTGGCGACCTCGTCCAGGGACACGTCCCGGGAGGCGAGGAAGGCCTCGTGGACCTTCTGTACGACGACGGGCTCGCGGGCGAGGTAGTCCTTGCGGGCGGCCCAGACGGCGAAGACGAACGGCAGTCCGGTCCATTCTTTCCACATCAGCCCGAGGTCGTGCACGGTCAGGCCGAGGCGGGGGGCGTCGTGGAGGGAGGCGCGCAGCGCGGCGTCGCCGATCAGTACGGCCGCGTCGGCCTCCTGCATCATCACCCCCAGGTCAGGGGGGCAGGTGTAGTAGTCCGGCTGGACGCCGTACTGCTCGGAAAGCAGGAGCTGGGCGAGGCGTACGGACGTACGGGACGTCGAGCCGAGGGCGACGCGGGCGCCGTCGAGCCGGTCCAGGGGCACCTGCGAGACGATCACGCAGGACATCACGGGGCCGTCGCAGCCGACCGCGAGGTCGGGGAAGGCGACGAGCTGGTCGGCGTTGCGGAGGAACTCGACGAGGGTGATCGGGGCGATGTCCAGCTCCCCGGCGACGAGGCGTTCGCTGAGCTTCTCGGGGGTGTCCTTGGTCAACTCCAGGTCCAGCAGCGTGCCGGTTCTGGCCAGTCCCCAGTAGAGGGGCAGGCAGTTCAGGAACTGGATGTGGCCGACGCGGGGCCGGCTGCGATTGACGTCCACATCGCGAGACTAGCCCCCGGATCGTCGTCAGCCTTCGGGCGGGTCTCAAACGTCTGAGTGACGTGATCTTTCCCTCTGGTCTCGCCCCGAGGGTGCATGCTAGGCTCGTCCGCAAGTTGCAGTTTGGTTTCCCTTGCAGTACGAGGCCTGCGGAGCATGTAACCCGCAGGCTTTTGTAGTTTTCAGACTTCTTAGCAGGTTCTGGAGCAGGGCAACCCTTTGGCCCATAGGAGGGCTCATGGCTACCGGAACCGTGAAGTGGTTCAACGCTGAAAAGGGCTTCGGCTTCATCGCCCAGGACGGCGGCGGCCCGGATGTCTTCGTCCACTACTCCGCGATCAACGCCTCTGGCTTCCGCTCCCTTGAGGAGAACCAGGCGGTGAACTTCGACGTCACGCAGGGTCCGAAGGGCCCGCAGGCGGAGAACGTCACCCCGGCCTAGTCGCCTGGGCCAACCAGAATCGCGGTTGGATAAGCAGTACCCAAGGAGCCCTGTCACCTCTGCGCGAGCAGAGCGGCAGGGCTCCTGCCTTTTGCCTCCCGGCGAGGGGGGCGGAAATGCGGCCGGGCCCCGCCCCCGTGGTCACGTCGGGGGGGGCGGCGCCGCGGGGCGGGG